>CAJFQZ010000003.1 GCA_904419285.1 Lachnospiraceae bacterium UBA1818 | reverse complement strand
AGTGCGGTAACGCATGGAGCTGACTGTTACTAATAGGTCGAGGGCATAACCAGAGCGGGAATAGGAAGATGGATGGATTGATTCTTTGTATGTAGTTTTGAAGGTACATGAAAGTTTAGATAGGGAATGAGAGGAACACCTGAGAGAGCAGTCTTTCAGGTGTTTTTTCATACTGTCATTGACAGGTACATCTTTCCTTTCTAAAATGTAGATACGATTATTGTCAAACAGCCATACAGAAAGGAGAAGTTTATGCAATCTTCAGATAATGATGGAAGAGATAGAGAATGTAATATAGTAAAAGAGAGCGCCACAGCATATGGTACAAGACCATTTGACGGGTATACGACAGAAGATTACTTTGCGCTTCCGGATGAGCAGAAAGTGGAGCTTATAGACGGTGTCTTTTATAATATGGCGTCACCTGGAGTTGCACATCAGGGAATTTCGATGAGCATGAGTGTTCAGTTTGGTAATTATATCAGTAAAAAGGGCGGAGAATGCCGTGTACTTGCAGGCCCGATCGATGTTCAGCTTGACTGTGATGATAAGACTATGCTTGTCCCCGATATTATTGTTGTCTGTGATGCAGACAAATTAAAGAAAGACCGGATCATGGGTGCGCCCGACTTTGCTGCGGAAATAGTTTCACCTTCTTCTCGGAAGAGAGATTATGTGATAAAGACAGCAAAGTACAGTGAGGCCGGAGTACGGGAATACTGGATTATCGATCCGGAGAGAGAACGTGTACTTGTCTATGATTTTGAAGGGGATTCTGTTCCGGCAATATATGGGATTGATGAAAAAATTCCGGTGAGAATATTTTCCGGAGAGCTGCTGATTGATTTCCCAGACAGTATCTGACGTTCAGATGTATTTCGGATGAATTTTATTTATAATTTTTACTGAGAAAAAAGAAAAGTCCGTTTTATAGGACATCCAATGTTGTAAAGTGTATTCAGTTCAGAAAACCGATAGAAAGATCATGGAGGTGTCGGATATGAAGGGATACACAACAGCAGAAGGATATATGGGATTTGTAAATGGAAGATACATGCTTTTCGCAAGCGAGACAGAATACAAAGAATACATGCAGGACTGATGTATTTCATCAGGGAATTTTATCATGAAGAGACAAAGACGGTAAATTTTGTAAGAGGCAAAGGCGGAAAATTTATAAAAACACTTGAATTGTTAGATATAATCTGATATTATATTTACATATTTAAAATTGTCTGTGAAAACAGACGGCGATAAGAGACAATAAATAGGGAGTCCGATGATGGACGACATGTTTATTGTCTCTTTTTCTGTTAGGAGGTAAAGAGTATGAAGAAATCGATGAGTATTCAGTTCAGATCTTATGACATGATCGAGAGGTTTTCAAAGGAAATTGCGGATATCAAAGGGGAGTTCGATCTTGTTTCCGGGAGAAAGACAGTGGATGCAAAATCATTTCTCGGAATCTTCAGTCTGGATCTCTCAAGGCCGCTCATGCTGCATGCGGTAACGGATGATGCCAGAGCCTTTGATGTATTCAGCAGATATCAGGCATAAAATAAGAGATAAAAAGAGAGTGTAATCTGTTTTTCGGCTTGACAAACTCCTTCCTTAAGGGTAACATATCATTTGAACTTATTATAAGGAGGAGTTTATTATGAAAATGTGGAAAAAAGCGGCCAGTCTGGCACTGGCTTCAGCGCTTGTTGTTTCCCTTGCTGCATGTGGAAGCAACGGAAGCGACGATTCAAAAGAAGGATCTTCTTCAGGTTCCGATGTATTTATGATCGGCGGAATCGGACCTACAACAGGAAACAATGCAATTTACGGTACAGCCGTTAAAAACGGAATCCAGCTTGCAGTTGACGAGATCAATGCAGACGGAGGAATCAACGGATATCAGATCGAGTATCAGTTTGAGGATGACCAGAGCGATTCAGAGAAGTCTGTTAATGCTTACAATACTCTGAAGGACTGGGGCATGCAGATGCTGGTAGGAACCGTTACATCTACGCCGTGTGTTGCCGTTGTTGAGGAGACACATGCAGATAATATGTTCCAGCTCACACCGTCAGCAACAACAGTAGAGGCAGTTCAGTATGACAATGCATTCCGTATGTGCTTCTCTGACCCGAGCCAGGGTACTGTTTCTGCAGATTATATCGCTGAGAACGGACTTGCTACAAAGGTAGCTGTTATCTATGACAGCTCTGACACATATTCAACAGGAATCTATCAGAGCTTTGCATCAGAGGCAGATGCAAAGGGACTTGAAATCGTAGCAGCTGAGGCGTTTACAGCAGACAGCAACACAGATTTCTCTGTACAGATCCAGAAGGCAAAGGATTCAGGCGCAGAGCTTGTATTTCTGCCGATCTACTATCAGCAGGCTTCCCTGATCCTGGCACAGGCCGACAGAGCAGGATTTGCTCCGGAGTGGTTTGGTGTTGACGGAATGGATGGAATTCTGGATGTGGAAGGATTCGATGCAAGCCTTGCAGAAGGACTTATGTTCCTGACACCGTTTACACCGGATGCAGATGATGAGGCAACACAGACATTCGTTGCAAATTACGAAAAAGAGTTCGGTGACACACCGATCCAGTTTGCGGCTGACGCTTACGACTGTATGTATGTGATCAAGGCAGCTGCAGAGAAGGCTGACGTCACACCGGATATGAGTGTTTCTGATATGTGTGATGCGATGAAGAGCGCAATGACAGAGATCACGATCGACGGACTGACTGGAAAACAGATCAGCTGGGATGCAGACGGAGAGCCGTCAAAAGAGCCAACAGTTGTTGTGATCAAGAATGGCGCTTACGAAGTTCTTCAGGCTGAGTAGTAAAAGGCGGGGGTTCCTGCGGGAGCTTCTGATCTGAATAATGTATGAAACCGGAGAAACTGGATTTGAATTATTTTGAATCCTGCCTCTCCGGTTTTATGCATTTTCAAGATAAAATTATTGCTTTTGTTAAGCCAGATATTTTTTGATCAGATAGACCGCAGGGATGTGTACATGGCGGAACACATCTCTGCGGTCTTTCTATAAAAACTTTTAAAAGGGTGGAGCAGAGCGCAGATCTGCTGCGCTCTGATTCCCGTCTCTATGACGGACAATTTTAAGGAGCCGGTAAAACCGGATTTTACAGATATCCACGCTTCTCAAGTGTGTTGAGGATATTTCTTCCTTCCTCGGTTCCATCGATGATCCTTCTTGCACGGACGCTGTCTCCGATGTTGATTATCTCGATGGAGTCGTCATCCTCAAAGGCCTCTCTGATCTGCTGAAGGACCGGATGTTCTGCCTTCATTCCCAGGCAGACAAAACCGTAGTCAAACGGAAGCTCTTTCTGCTCTCCGGCCGCTTCTACAAGGAAGTTGTCCGGACGGACTTCTTTGAGTGCGGTGTTCGGCATCTGCTTCACGCCGTACTTATCCATCAGAGTATTGATATCCACCTTGGATACAGGATCGATTCCGTTTCCGATGATTGGCATCATCTCCACGATGCTCACCTCAGCTCCGCGCGGAGCGAAGTACTCGACGACGTCGAGTCCGACAGCGCCGCCGCCGATGACAACGACTTTCTTTCCGGTCAGGTCTTCAGGATAGTCATGATTGTTGACATGTTCGATCATATCAAGAATGCTGTATACATGACTTCCTTCTTTTCCGAGGTTCTCATGGAGACCTGCGATCGGAGGCAGGAGCGGTGAAGAGCCTGTTGCATTGACAATGATGTTGGGCTTTAAGCTCTTAATGAAGTTGACGTCAGCCTCCATGTTTGTGAAGGCGAAGAGGTTCTTAAGCTTGTTTGTGCGGTGGATCATATAGTTCGGGAAATCAGAAAGTCTCTTCTTATCCGGGATCTTGGAGATTTCTGCTGCCAGGCCGCCGAGATAAGGTTTCTTCTCGATCAGGAAAGTGGTGCATCCTACTTCCGCAGCTGTACAGGCAGCTTCCATTCCGGCCGTTCCTCCGCCGACTACCACGACATTACACGGTTTGTTGATCTTATGTTTCTTATAATCTTCACCCTCGGCAACCGCAGGATTGATCGTACAGCGGATCGGGCGGTTGATCCCGATTCTATTTCCGG
The DNA here is from genome assembly GCA_904419285.1 of Lachnospiraceae bacterium UBA1818. Taxonomy (GTDB): domain Bacteria; phylum Bacillota; class Clostridia; order Lachnospirales; family Lachnospiraceae; genus Mediterraneibacter; species Mediterraneibacter caccogallinarum. The sequence goes on along the minus strand of CAJFQZ010000003.1, from coordinate 122,373 downwards.
CACATCCGATGTTGCAGGAGATGCATTTGCGGATGTCACAGACATCGCCGAATTCTACTTTGTTCACCCATTCCGGATCAGCGATCAGTCCGCGGCCGATTCCGATCAGGTCAGCATCGCCTCTGGCGAGAATATCCTCTGCGACATGAGGATCGCGGATATTTCCCATTGTGACACAGGGCTTGTTGTATTTTTCCTTCACAGCTTTTGCCATATAAGAACGCCATCCGTCCGGGAAGTGGTTGGAGTCGATCTGATACTGGATCGAGCCGTTCAGACCACAGGAAACGTCGATGACGTCAGCTTCTTCCTGGATGTACTGAAGATATTCAAGGCAGTCGTCAAGTGTGTTGCCGCCTTCCATGAACTCGTCTGCGCTGATACGCAGGAAGATAGGGAAGTTCGGCCCGACCTGTCTTCTGACTTCTTCCATGACAAGACGGGCAAAACGTGCCCTGTTTTCCGGTGAGCCGCCGAATTCATCCGTTCTCTTGTTGGTGAGCGGAGAGAGGAACTGGCTCAGCAGATAAGAATGTCCTGCATGGATCTCCACTGTGTCAAAGCCGGCGGTCTGGGCGCGCTTTGCTGCCTCGCCGTATTTCTTTACGATCCGCAGGATCTCGTCCTTCTCAAGCGGACGCGGGATCTCTCCGCCTGCCTTGGAGGGAATGTTGGAGGCGGATACCGGCTGCATGTTTGTACGTGCAGACTGTGCGGATGCTCCGGCATGGTTCAGCTGGATGCCGATGCAGGTGCCGTGTTTATGGATTGTCTCTGTCAGTTTGAAGAGACGGGGAATGTAGTTGTCATGATCAATGCGCAGCTGCGTGGTTCCGTTGGAGCCTTCCGGCGAATCTACGCTGGCATTTTCTACCATGATCAGGCCTGTGCCGCCCTTGGCACGCTGCTCATAGTAATTAATATGGAGAAAACTCATCTCTCCGCTCTGCTCACCGTAGTTTGTTCCCATGGGAGTCATCATGATCCTGTTTTTCAGGGTCATGCGGCGAACAGTGAAAGGCTCAAAAATATGTCTGTATTCTTTCTTCATAATAATAAGTCTCCTGTTGTGAATTTTAAACTGCCTGTTTCATGCCGGCCTGCGAAAAAATGAGCAGTACGGAACAGGTCTGAAAAACAGCGGTTCCTTTCTCCGCGCACCGGCAGCTGAAATAATATAGAGAGAGGTTGTCTGAAACGGACTGATGTCTCCCGGTCTGCCGCAGCAGGTCTGCCGGCGGCATCCTGTGAGTAAGATCGGGGTATCGTCATTACATTAACAATCCGTTTACAAGCTGTATTATAAGCAAAAACTAAATATAAAACAAATGCATATTTTGACGTAAACCTATAGATAATAACTATGATTTGTGATATTTTATATAAAAGAGTACATTTTGAAAATGAGGTGGAAATCATGAATCTGAACCAGCTGCATTATTTCTCCAAACTGGCGGCAGCAGAGCATTACACAAAAGCGGCGGAGGAGCTGGGGATCTCCCAGCCGTCCCTAAGCCATGCCATCAGCTCCCTGGAACAGGAACTGGGCACCAGGCTGTTTGAAAAGCAGGGGCGCAATGTGGCGCTGACAAAGTATGGGAAGATCTTCCGGGAGTACGTCGATGAATCACTCCGAACGCTGGATGCCGGGATCAAGAAAGTGCGTACGCTGACCGGACAGACAGAAGGACTGATCGAGCTCGGATATATCTACACGCTGGGGAGCGAGTTTGTACCCGGCCTGGTCAGCGATTTTATCCGGACTCATGAAGAATTGAAGGTGAACTTCAGCTTTACTGTCGGAAATACGTCGGAAGTCATTCAGGGGATCAAGGACGAACGGTTCGACATTGGCTTCTGCTCCATGGCAGAGCGGGAGAGCGGGATACATTTCACACCGGTGGGGATAGAGAATCTGGTGGTCGTTGTGCCGAAGGGACATCCCCTCTCCTATGAAAAGGCGGTCGATCTGGAGCAGGCGGCCGTATATCCCCAGATCTTTTATACCGGGAACAGCGGCCTGCGGCCCGTGGTGGACCGGATGTTCGAGCAGATCAGGGTAAAGCCGAAGATCGCTTATGAGATCGAGGAGGACGGGTGTATGGCAGGACTTGTGGCTCAGAACTTCGGGATCGCGGTGATGCCGGAAATCCCGATCTTAAGGCAGCTGGGGGTGGATGTTCTCTCGATACGGAACCAGCATGAGAAGCGGTTCGTCTATATGGCTTGGCGGAAAGATGCTTATCAGACGCCGATGGTGCATCGCTTTATCGAGTATGTGAAGCGGCGCGGGCTGTAAAGAATACGCGCTGCCCGCACCGGAGCGGTGGAATGAGACGCTTTATCTCAGACGTGGGAACCTTCCTTCTTTATAAAAGAGATGAAATTCTTTACGGCAGGGATCTGATAATGGTCTTTTAAGTATCCCATATATACGGTGTGGCTGAGGCTTACATCAGTCAGGTGAATCTTTTCCAGAGGAAAGTGGTCCAGGCTATCCACGTCTGCGACGAGAGCAATGCCGAAATTTTCTGCTACAAGGGAGGCGATAGCGTTTTCGTCGGGAGATTCGCAGATGACAGTGGGGGAGAGGGCGTAGGAGGCATAGGTGCGGTTCGTGAACTGTCCAAGTCCTGATGTCCTGTCATATCCCATGACCGGATAATTTTCAAGGTCTTTCAGTCCCGGATCTTTCTTTTTGGTGAGAGGATGTCCAAGGGGCGTGATGATGATCATCTCCTGCTTGAGGATGGGAACAAACTGGATGCCCGGCTCGTTTTCCACATAGGAGCCGAAGATCACGTCATACCGCTCCGACTTCAGACCGCTGACCATTTCTCCGGTATATGTCTGGTGAAAATTAAAACTGATCTTTTCGTTAGCGCTTTTGGCGAGAAATTTCCGAACAGTATGAGGAATATACTTCGCTGCAAGTGGGAAAACATAGGCGATGTCCACATGACCGGAGCTGCCGGAGAGTTTTTTCATCTGTTTTTCAGCCAGCTGTACGTCTGTGAGTATCCGGTTCGCGTGTTCGAGAAAAAGTCTTCCGTATTTTGTCAGTTTGACGGTGCGTCCTTTCCTCTCGAACAGGATGATCCCCAGCTCTTCCTCGAGATTGGCAATGGAACGGCTCAGAGAAGGCTGAGAGATATTCAGACTTGCCGCGGCAAGCCTGAAATGTTCATATTTTGCAACGGCCTGAAAATATAAAAGCTGGTTAAGCGTCATTACGGAGCTCCTTTCTTTTTTAGTCTGAAGATAAAGTATCTGTTTGTGCTATTATACCATAAATGATAGTGTAAAAGTATCAAAAAAGACAAAAAGATGTATTGGAACTATAAAATAGAATTTCGTATAATAGAGCCAGAGAGGTTGTTTGACATTTAACAAACACGAAAAATATAAAAAAAGGAGAAAAAAATCATGGCAGAGAGAATCACAGGACACACAGAGCTGATCGGCCTGATGGCTTATCCGATCAGACATTCCAGTTCACCGGCAATGCACAATGAGGCGTTCGCCACACTTGGTCTGGACTACGCTTATCTTGCATTTGAGGTGGACAATGACACGCTTGAGGATGCGATCAAAGGACTTCGCGCATTGAAGATGGTAGGTTCCAATATTTCCATGCCGAACAAGACCGTTGTAGGACAGTATCTGGACGAGCTGTCACCGGCAGCGCAGATGTGCGGCGCGGTCAACACGATCGTAAATGACAACGGAAAGCTGATCGGACACATCACAGACGGAATCGGATACATGCAGTCCTTAAAGGACAACAACATTGATGTGATCGGAAAGAAGATGACTATCGCAGGAGCAGGCGGAGCTGCGAAGGCAATCGAGGTTCAGGCAGCTCTGGACGGCGTGAAAGAGATCTCTATCTTCAATATTAAGGATAAGTTCTGGGAAGCAGCGGAGAAGACAGTTGATACGATCCGCAGCAAAACAGACTGTATTGTAAATCTGTATGACCTGGACGACAAAGAAAAATTAAGAGAAGAGATCGCTGACAGTTATCTTTTCGCACAGGCAACAGGCGTCGGCATGAAGCCGCTTGAGGGACAGTCCGTGATCCCGGATAAATCCTTCTTCCGTCCGGACCTGATCGTGACAGATACGATCTATGCCCCGAGAGAGACTCTGACACTGAAGATGGCGAAAGAGGCAGGATGCAAGACGATGAACGGTCTCGGAATGATGCTCTTCCAGGGAGATGCAGCGTTCTATCTGTGGACAGGAAAGCACATGCCGATCGACCATATGAAAGAAGTACTTGATATCAAATACGACTAAAATTAAGATGAGAGAAGAGGGTATAATAAATCATGAATAAGAAATATCTGCCAAGTGCACTTATCCTTTATTTAAACTATTTTATCCATGGTATCGGCTGCTCTATCTTAAGCCAGCAGGTTGTAAAAGAGCTTCTGGCGGAGCAGTGGGGAATGGACAGCGTTATGGGTGTTACGGCTGTGGCAGCGGCACTCGGACTCGGACGTCTGATCTCGCTTCCGTTTGCAGGCCCGCTGTCTGATAAGTTCGGAAGAAGGATCTCCGTGCTGATCGGCTGCTTTTCCTATGTGATCTTCTTTGTGGGAATCGCATTTTCACCGAATATGACGATCGCTTATGTGGCAGCAGTACTCGGAGGTATCGCAAACTCCTTCCTTGATACAGCTACCTATCCGGCAGTCGCTGAGATCATCTATAAATACACAGGTATCGCTACAATGGGAATCAAGCTTTTCATTTCCGTTGCACAGCTCCTGCTTCCGTTCTTCCTCGGACTCTGCGTGGGAACATCAATGTCTTACCTGATGCTTCCTCTCGTATGCGGAATCGTGATCGCAGTACTCGGCGTACTGGCAATCTTTGCTCCGCTTCCGAAGGTTGAAGGAGTAGGAAAGGGCGAGTCTTTCCTGAACAACTTAAAGAACGCGCACTTTTCACTCGAGAGTGTTGCCCTGATCCTGATCGGATTCACATGTACCGCTACATTCCAGCTGTGGCTGAACTGTGCGCAGACATTCGGAACAGAAGTTGCAGGGATCGCGTCCGAGGACGTTTCCATGATGCAGACATATTATTCTGCAGGAACACTGGTCGCTCTGTTCGTGACGAGCGCCCTGATCACCAAGTTCAAACAGGTTCGTTTCCTTGTGATCTATCCGGTGATCTCACTGGTTATGCTGGCACTTGTATACATGATCAAGAGCCCGATGATCTGCTATGTCGGAGCATTTGTGATCGGCTACGCAGGAGCAGGCGGCGTGCTGCAGATGGCAACCGCTGTTGCGAACGATCTGTTCCCGAAGATCAAGGGTACGCTTACAAGTCTTGTCATGATCGCGTCCAGCCTGTGCAACTACACGATCCTGACAGCGGCTTCCAATATGAGTGCTTCCGGTGTTATCATCATGAACATCGTGATCACTGTCATCGGCATCCTTCTCGCACTCTTCGTAAATGTAAGATACGGAGTGCTGCTGAAGAACGCAGATACATCAAAATAAGCAAGACAGAAGACAGGCAGCTTGCGGACAGACCGGAAAAAGGCTCTGTCCGGAATGCTGCCTTGCTGTGGTTAATGCAGTAATATGACGCCGGACTGAGAAGAACTCCGGCGCCGGGAAAGAATATTTTTTCCCGTATCAGTATTTTTATATTCAGATCATATCAGGAGGAAAACAGAATGAATCCAGTAAAAGTAAGAAATGTAGAGATCGGCACAGGAATTCCAAAGATCTGTGTTCCGATCGTCGGTGTCACAAGAGAAGAAATCTTAAAGGCAGCGGAGACGATCAAGACTACGGCGGCGGACGTTGTAGAGTGGCGAGTAGACTGGTATGAAGACATCTTTGACTTTGCCAAGACAGAGGAGACGATGAAAGCGCTCAGGGAAGTGCTCGGCGAGACCCCGATCCTGTTTACCTTCCGTACATCCAAAGAAGGCGGAGAGAAATCCATTGAGACAGACGCTTACGTGGAACTGAACCAGAAAGCGGCAAAGACAGGCCTTATCGATCTGGTGGATATTGAAGCGTTCACAGGAGACGATGCAGTGAAGGCGGTCGTTGAGACCGCTCATGAGTGCGGTGTAAAGGTTGTTGCATCAAATCACGATTTCCATAAAACACCGGACAAGGATGAGATCGTTTCACGTCTGCGCAAGATGCAGGAACTGGGCGCTGATATCCCGAAGATCGCGGTGATGCCGCAGAATAAGAAGGATGTCCTGACACTTCTCTCTGCGACAGAGGAGATGGCATCAGAGTATGCGGACCGTCCGATCATCACAATGTCCATGTCAGGCACAGGCGTGATCAGCCGTCTCTGCGGAGAGGTATTCGGTTCGGCTCTGACCTTTGGAGCAGTCGGAAAGGCTTCCGCGCCGGGACAGATGGGAGCAGAAAATCTTCAGACTGTACTGAACCTTCTTCATAAGAGTCTGTAAAACGGGATGAGGAGATAGACAATGGCTGGTTCTAATAACGGAGAGCAGTTTCTGGCTTCCGAGCCGGAAATGGATATGACGCAGTTCAGGCATGTAGAGTATGACCTGAAATATGCGGATCAGTCAGAGAATCAGATACTGGACATCATCTATCCGGATGAGGGGGAGGGGTCTTTCCCCCTCATCATCGTGTTCCACGGCGGAGCCTTTGCAATGGGGCATAAGCGCACCCATTATATCAGCTCCATGTGCCAGCCTGTTACCCAGGGGTATGCGGTGGCAACCGTGGAGTACCGGCTTGTACAGGAGGCGCTTTGGCCGGCGCAGCTGATCGACGGAAAGGCAGCGATCCGTTATCTGCGCGCCAATGCAGAGAAGCTGAACCCGGATCCGGAGCGTTTCGCGGTCTGGGGCAACTCTGCAGGGGGAACCGTGACCCAGTTTCTGGCGGTGACCGGGGATAAGGAAGGATTTGACGACCTGACTGTGGACCTGCAGGCATCCTCAAAGGTACAGTGTGCGGTGAAGACCATACCGCCTGCGCAGACTGCTGCATCGGCTTTATCGGCAGCAATCTGTTCATATTTTCCATCTGTTTTTACTGTCAGTGGCGCTTGTGCTGTTGTTTTCTAATCTGGCAAATATGAACACCAACGCAGTGGTCGTCCTGAGCCTTTTTATCGGCTCGGCGGTCATCGTGACCCTCTGCTTTAAGCAGTTAAAGGGCGTGACCAAGGTCATAGGAAAAGGCGTGGATAATGGGATCGGCGGTCGCGGTTGTGGCGGCGATTATTTTGTACTAAAAGTATTTGGAGTATTTGCGGCATGAAGGCGGCAATGCTATGACGAAAGGTCGGGAGACGATGATTCCCGAATCGTCTCCCGTCCTTTTATTATTTGATAATTTCTGAAGGAGGGAAGAGGACTTTATGAGAAAAGTGATAAGATGGCTGGATGACTATCTGGAAGAGGTCCTGCTTGTGGCTGCACTGGCGGCTATGGCTGTGATTATGGGAGTGCAGGTGTTCTGCAGGTATGTGCTGGGCGCGTCGCTTTCCTGGTCGGAGGAACTGACCAGGTATATCTTCATCTGGGCAGGTTTTTTGAGCATCAGCTACTGCACGAAAAAGTGTATTTCCATCAAGATCGAACAGTTCGTCGCACTGTTCCCAAAGAGGGGAAAAGCTTTGTTTAAGGTAGTGAATCATACATTTGAACTGATCCTGTTTGTCTATCTGCTCCCGTTTGCGTGGAAATATCTGATGTCAGCGGTTGCGAACGGACAGACAAGCCCTGCGATGGGGATCCCGATGTATTTTGTGCAGGCGGCGCCGCTGGTGGGCTTTGCGCTTTCTGCAGTCCGGGTGCTCCAGAGGTGGATCATAGAATTTCAGACAGTGAGAGGAAAGGGGGAAAAATGAGATGTCGCCGGTTCTTGTTTTTATCATATTTGTAATATGTCTTGTCATTGCGATCCCGGTCTCCATTTCACTGGGGATCGTCTCAGTACTGCCGGGTGCTGTGGATCCTTCTTTTACAGCCAGCGCGACCTATGTGATCCGGTCCATGCTGGGAGGTCTTGACAGCTTCCCTCTTCTGGCTGTGCCCATGTTTGTGCTGTCAGGCATTATCATGGCAAGGGGAGGGATCTCCAGAAAGCTGTTTGATGTGTTTGCATATTTTATGGGTAAGAGGACCGCGGGAATGCCGTGCGCGGTAGTCGTGACCTGCCTGTTCTACGGTGCAATCTCCGGATCGGGTCCGGCGACGGTGGCGGCAGTGGGAAGCATGACGATCCCGATTCTGATCGAGATGGGATATGAAAAAAAGTTTACGACTGCGCTGGTCGCAGTGGCGGGAGGACTTGGAGTCATCATTCCGCCGAGTATCCCGTTTATCATGTACGGCTCCGCATCGGGGGCTTCGGTGAGCGATCTGTTCATCGCGGGCATTATCCCTGGGCTTTTGATCGGAGCGCTGCTGATGGTATATGCATTCTATTATTGTAAGAAGAACGGCGAGGATCAGGCGAAGAAGATGGTCGTTGTGGGAGCGCTTCATGAGAAAGGTCTGCTGAAGGTGCTTAAAGAAAGTGCGTTTGCCCTTTTAAGCCCGGTGATCATTCTCGGATGTATCTACACGGGAATCGCCTCTCCCACAGAGGCAGCGGTTATTTCGGTGTTCTATGCGCTGCTGATCAGTATGGCTGTCTACAAGACGATCAAGGTGAAGGATATCTGGGCGATTCTTGTAGAGTCTATCCGCACGTACGCTCCAATCCTCTTTATCCTGGCTGCGGCGATCGCGTTTTCGAGGGTGCTGACGTTGATGCAGGTTCCGCAGGCGATCAGCTCCTGGATCCTGTCGCACTTTACGAATCCGATCCTCCTTCTGCTCGTGATCAATGCATTTCTGCTGATCGTGGGAATGGTCATGGATACGACGCCGGCAATCCTGATCCTTACACCGATCCTGCTCCCAATCGTGGAGTCTATCGGAATGGATCCGATTCACTTTGGTGTGATGATGGTCGTGAATCTGGCGATCGGTTTCGTAACACCGCCGATCGGCGTCAATCTGTTTGTTGCCAGCTCGCTCACGGATGTGCCGCTCATGGAGATCGCAAAACACGCGCTTCCCATGATCCTGTATTTCCTTGTGGCGCTGCTTGTTATCACCTTTGTTCCTGCAGTCAGCCTGGCGTTGCTGTGACGGAGGATTCATTCGGAAGGAGACAGTTATGAGAAAGAAAAATGTATTTGGTGCTGTCATGGCGCTCGCTGACCCGGACATTTACAGATTATATACAGAGTAATTATATACAGAGTAAGAGACAGGAACGCCGTATGCGGAGAGACAGGATCCGTGTGCGGCGTTTTTAAGTGATTTCTTTGTTTATACCGAACTGCTGCCAAAAAACCGAGCGGACTCGATTTTTGTATTGCTATTATCGCGGAACGTATGCTATAATTAGCTGATATCTAAAAAATTACACAATTAAGATGAGAGGGAATGAATATGAGCTTTATATCGTATTTAGTTAACGGATTGAGTCTTGGAAGTGTATATGCAATTATTGCCCTAGGATATACCATGGTATATGGTATAGCGAAAATGCTGAATTTCGCCCATGGAGATATTATCATGGTCGGAGCGTATATCGCGCTGCTGAGCATGACACAGGCGGGAATGCCTCCGGCGGCAGCAGTCCTTGCGGCAGTTGTTGTATGTACTGTGCTCGGAGTCGTGATCGAGAGGATCGCGTACAAACCTCTGAGAAACGCATCATCCTCGCTGGCAGTTCTGATCACTGCCATCGGTGTCAGCTATCTGCTGCAGAATCTGGCGCTTCTGATCTTCGGAGCGAATCCGCAGACATTCAGTTCTGTGATCACATGGAAGGGGATTACTCTTGCGGGAGGGAGCCTGAGCATTTCCGGTGTGACGATCGTCACCATTGCGGTATGTATCGTTATCATGATCGCTCTGGTCGCTTTCGTGCAGAAGACAAAACCGGGACAGGCAATGCGCGCGGTATCCGAGGATAAAGGCGCGGCACAGCTGATGGGAATCAACGTGAACGGAACGATCGCCCTGACCTTTGCGATCGGTTCTGCGCTTGCGGCGATCGCAGGAGTACTGCTCTGTTCTGCTTATCCGAGCCTGACGCCGTATACCGGTGCCATGCCTGGAATCAAGGCGTTCGTCGCGGCCGTGTTCGGCGGGATCGGTTCTATCCAGGGAGCGTTTATCGGCGGACTGCTTCTCGGTATCATCGAGATCCTTGGAAGAGCATACATCTCTTCGCAGATGGCAGACGCACTTGTGTTTGCAGTGCTGATCATCGTGCTTCTCGTGAAGCCTACCGGACTGCTTGGAAAACAGATTCAGGAGAAAGTGTAGGTGAGGGATATGTTGAAGAAAATGAATAAGAATACAAAAAGCAATCTGATCACATACGGGATCGTTATCGCAGCATTTATCGTTATGCAGACTTTGATCAGCACGGGAAGTATTTCCAGTCTGATGGAAGGACTGATGGTCCCGCTCTGTATCTATATCATTCTTGCAGTATCGCTGAACCTTGTGGTCGGCATTCTCGGAGAGCTGAGCCTCGGACATGCGGGATTCATGTGTGTGGGAGCGTTCACCAGCGCATTCTTCTCAAAGTGCATGAGAGATGTGATCACTATCACGCCGCTCAGATTTATCCTGGCGCTGCTCATCGGAATGGCTGTTGCAGCGGTCTTCGGTATCATTATCGGCATTCCGGTCCTTCGTCTGAAGGGAGACTACCTTGCGATCGTAACTCTGGCATTCGGCGAGATCATCAAGAATCTTGTCAATGTACTGTTTATCGGAAAGGATTCCAACGGTTTCCACTTTTCGACAAAGGACGTTATGGATCTGAACATGGAAGCGGATGGAACGGTGCTCGTGAACGGTCCACAGGGAATCACGGGAACGCCGAAGGATTCTACGTTCCTGATCGGAGTGATCCTGATCCTGATCACGCTGTTCATTGTGATCAACATGATCAACTCGAGAGACGGACGTGCGATCATGGCGATCCGCGACAACAGGATCGCAGCGGAGTCTGTGGGAATCAACGTGACGAAATATAAGCTTATGGCATTTACAGTTTCCGCGGCCCTCGCAGGTGCAGCGGGTGTGCTGTACGCCCATAACCTTTCTACACTGACGGCAAATACGAATAACTTCGGATACAATATGTCGATCAATATCCTGGTGTTCGTCGTCCTCGGCGGCATCGGAAGCATCCGCGGATCCATGATAGCGGCGGTCATCCTGACGCTCCTTCCGGAGCTCTTAAGAGGCTTATCGGATTACCGTATGCTGATCTACGCGATCGTACTGATCCTGATGATGCTCTTTAACTGGTCACCGAAGGCGATCGAATGGAGAGAAAAGTACCTTTCCTTCGGAAAGAAGAAAAAGGAGGCTGTGAAATAATGGCGGCGTTATTGGATGTAAAGAATCTTGGCATTTCATTCGGCGGTCTGCGCGCAGTAAACGGGTTTGACATCTCCATCGAGAAGGAGCAGCTTTACGGGCTCATCGGACCGAACGGTGCGGGTAAGACAACAGTGTTCAACCTTCTTACCGGTGTATACAAACCGGATACAGGAAAGATCCTCCTGGACGGAGAGGATATCACAGGGAAGAAGACGATCGATATCAGCAAGGCAGGAGTTGCGAGAACCTTCCAGAATATCCGTCTGTTTAGCAAGCTGAGTGTTCTGGATAATGTAAAAGTAGGACTCCACAACAAGCATCACTATTCGACGATCGAAGGAATCTTAAGGCTTCCCGGATATCGGAGAGTGGAAAAAGAGATGAATGAGAGAGCGATGGAGCTCCTGAAGGTATTTGAGCTGGAAGACTATGCTGACTATCTTTCGTCAAATCTTCCTTACGGACAGCAGAGAAAGCTGGAGATCGCCCGCGCGCTTGCGACGGAGCCGAAGCTTCTCCTTCTTGACGAGCCGGCAGCAGGCATGAACCCGAATGAGACGGGAGAGCTGATGGAGATGATCCGGTTCGTGAGAGAGAAGTTCCATATGACGATCCTTCTGATCGAGCATGATATGAAACTGGTAAGCGGTATCTGTGAGAAACTGACGGTGCTGAACTTCGGAGAAGTGCTCGCCCAGGGCGATACGTCATCCGTCCTCAATGACCCGCAGGTCATCACGGCATATCTGGGAGAATAGGAGGAAGTTATCTATGGCAATGCTTGAAGTGAAAGATTTGGAAGTATATTATGGTGTGATCCAGGCAATCAAGGGCGTATCTTTCCAGGTGAACCAGGGAGAGGTCATAGCTCTGATCGGAGCCAACGGAGCAGGCAAGACGACGATCCTCCACACGATCACAGGACTTCTCTCACCGAAGAGGGGATCAGTTATGTTTGAGGGCAAAGAGATCACCAAAGTGCCTGCCCACAAGATCGTTTCCATGGGAATGGCGCATGTTCCGGAAGGAAGACGTGTTTTTGCAGAACTCAGTGTCTATGAGAATCTGAAGATGGGCGCATATACAAGGAAGGATAAAAAAGAGATCGAGGAGAGCCTTGCGAACGTCTATAAGAGATTTCCGCGGCTGGAAGAGAGAAAGAATCAGATGGCCGGAACCTTGAGCGGCGGCGAACAGCAGATGCTTGCAATGGGACGGGCACTGATGTCCAAGCCGAAGATCATCCTGATGGACGAGCCTTCCATGGGACTGTCTCCGATCATGGTAAACGAGATCTTTGATATCATCCGTGCGGTGAGCGAGGGCGGAACAACAGTGCTCCTTGTGGAGCAGAACGCGAAGAAGGCACTCGGTATTGCAGACCGGGCATACGTTCTTGAGACCGGAAAGATCGTTCTGGAAGGGAAGGCAGAGGAACTTCTGGAGAATGATTCCATTAAGAAAGCATATCTTGGTGAGTAAGGGGGCATTTTCATGAAAAATGTTGTGATCACAGTATCAAGACAATACGGAAGCGGAGGAAAGACGATCGCAGCCATGCTGGCAAAAGACCTCGGGATCAACTGTTACAGCAGAGAGATCCTGCGCATGGCGTCCGAGGACAGCGGGATCAATGAGAGACTGTTCGGGATGTCAGATGAGAAGATCCGCCATGCAGGCTGGTTCAAGCTGCTGAGCCGTCCCTATGACGGGGAGCTTCTTCCGCCGGAGGACAGGGATTTTGTGTCGGATGACAACCTGTTCAATTACCAGGCAAAGATCATCAAGGAGCTTGCAGCAAAGGAATCCTGCGTGATCATCGGAAGATGTGCGGATTATATCCTGAGGGATTATCCCAATGTGATGAGCGTATTTGTTCATGCTGACAGAAAGTTCTGTCTGGAGCGCGCAATGGAGCGTCACAGCATGGATGAGAAGGAGATGCAGAAGTATATCGAGAAAACGGATAAATACAGAGGCGATTTCTACAGATATCACACCGGACATGAGTGGGCAGACGCAAGAAATTATGATCTGTGCCTGAACAGCGGAAAGCTGGGATTCCAGAAGTGTGTGGAAGAGATCAAGTCTTATATGAAGATCCGATTCGATATGAAATAAAACTGTTTCTGAGAACAGAATAACAGGACAGGGGAGGCTTCGCCGCAGCAGGGCGGTGTGAGACACAGTGAAAAGAGGACAGCCGGGGAGACTGAATAGAGTCACTCCGGCTGTCCTTCGTATGTCAGGATTCTTCATTTTTTGCGGACGGCCGGTGATATACTGAGCCGGAAAGGAGGAGCATTATGTCAGGAAAAAGAAGAAGGAATATCATTATAGCTGCCGCGTTGATCATCCTTGCAGCGGCTGCGGCAGCCGGGATCTGTCTGTATCTGAACCGGTTTGATCCCGAGGCGTATGTGCAGGCGGTTCTGGATGTGTCGTATAAGAAGGAGACGGAGGAGTACGAGGAGATCACCGGCGCCTCGAAACAGGAAGCGGAAGCTGTTTTTGAGGAGAACCTGGATGCGACGATGGAGGAATTCGAGTCGTCGCCCATGCCGAAGGAACTCAGGCCTCAGTACAGGGAGCTCTTCGGCGAGATCGCCATGCAGGTCAGCTATACTGTGGGAGAGGCGCACAGGGAGGATGATGGGAGCTATGCCGTACCTGTGACGGTGAAGCCGCTGACACTGTTTTCGGATACATATGATACATTTCAGCAGAAGGCGAAGGAATATGCCGATCAGGTGACGGACAGTGTGATGCAGGGAGAAGCCATGCCGTCGGATGATGAGATGCAGAGCGAGGTCTATCAGATCTATTATGATGTGCTGAGAGAAGGCGTTGACTCCGGACTGCTTTACGGGGAGGCGCGGAATGTGACGCTCCACATTGCGAAAAATGCAGATGGAGAATATGAGATCAATGCAGAAGATATGAAAGCACTGGACAGTCTGCTTATAGAGGAAGAAGGCGACGCACAGGAGGAATCTGACGGGCAGGACAGCGCGGCGGGCGCATCTGCCGGATCCGGAACAGAAAGCGCAGAGATGACGCAGACCGAAAGGTAAAGATTTGCAACATTTCTGAAAAGATAAGGCAGGAAATGGGTTATTTGAACTGATATAATAATATAAAGGAACAAGAAATGCCTTTGAGATGAAATACGCCGGACAAGCGGCGCTGAATAGACAGAACAGGAGGAAGATTGAGATGAAGATAGCACTGATCAATGAGAACAGCCAGGCGGCAAAGAATGAGATGATCTGCAGCGCACTGAAAAAAGTGGTCGAGCCGATGGGACATGAGGTCTATAATTATGGGATGTATACAGCGGAGGACGAATGCCAGCTGACTTATGTACAGGTGGGAATCCTTGCGGCTGTCCTGCTGAACTCCGGAGCAGCTGACTATGTGATCACAGGATGCGGTACAGGAGAAGGGGCAATGCTCGCCTGCAACTCTTTTCCGGGGGTGATCTGCGGTCATGTGGAGGATGCGCTGGACGCGTATACATTTGCGCAGATCAACGATGGAAACGCCATTGCTATTCCGTTTGCCAAAGGCTTCGGATGGGGCGGAGACCTGAACCTGGAGTATATTTTTGAAAAGCTCTATGCAGAAGAGAGCGGTCAGGGGTATCCGAAGGAGCGTGTCGTTCCGGAACAGAGAAATAAGAAGATCCTGGATGAAGTGAAGACGGTGACATACCGCAGACTTCCGGAGATATTAAAAGACCTGGATCAGGAGCTTGTGAAGGGGGCACTCAGCGGAGAGAAGTTCTCTGAATATTTCTTCGAGAACTGTAAGGATGAAGAGATCGCATCTGTCGTGAAAGAGATTCTCGGTCTGTAAAAAAAGAATACAGGGTGCGCCGGAGATGCATCTGATATAAGAGAAGGTATCCCCGCGGAAAACATGTACCTATGTTATGTTTTCCGCGGGGATACCTTTTCTTATCCGATCATTTTATCAATTTGATCTCGGTGATCGGCCAGTATCTGAAAACAGCCTTCCCGAGTATCTCATCCCGGCTGACAAAAGTATTCGTCCAGAAGCGGGAGTCCAGGGAATTGTTCCGATTGTCACCCATGACAAAATAACTGTCCTCCGGAACTTTGTAGGGACCGAAGGTTCCTGCTGTGGGTTCCTTTGTCTCCACATCTTCCAGCGGCTCATCAGATCCGTCAATATAGATCTTTCCGTCTATGATCGCTACTGTCTCTCCGGGAAGCCCGATGATCCGCTTAATAAACAGCTGGCTCTCATCGTCGGGATAGCGGAAGATGATGACATCGAACCGCTGGGGGTCAGAGAAGGTATAGGAAAGACGATTCCCTATGATGCGGTCCCCCGGCATGATTGTATCCTCCATGGAGCCGGACGGGATCTGGGCGTTCACGATCAGAAAATTGTCTGCAATTATGGCGACAGCGGCGGCAAGTGCGATCGCGGCAGCCCACTGCAGGAGTTCTTTCAGAAATGAGCCCTTTTTCTTTTCAGTGTCTGTATGGTTCGTCATGATAAAAGCCTCGATTCTTCCGGCAGAAAGCAGGTGCCGGTTAATAAAAAGCGCTGTGCACTGACGGCGTTACTGTTCACACCTAACCGCCGCCCGCATGCGCACTTGTCGCGCTGCCGCGCTCCAGTTCCGCACTTCGTGCTAAGACTGCTTATGTGGGCGGCGGTTACGAATTCCATTTGTACTCAGGGATAGGAAACTGCCTCTTACATGCAGGCATGACGATGCAGGTTCCTATCCCTGAGTACGGTGCGAACAGTAACACTGACGTTATCATTATATCAGATTCTGCTGTGAATGCTATTGATTTTTTCTAAAGTTTGGACTTCCCGGGCGTTGCTGTGAACAGAAACTTCCGGAAACAGAATACAGATCTGAAGTCTTCCGTCTTCATAACCGGCGCTGATGGTTCCGCCCATCTGCTCGGTCAGCGCCCTTGCAATGGAGAGGCCCAGTCCGTTTGAGCGGGAGGAAGCAGTCTCCACTGTGTAGAACCGGTCAAACAGGCGTCCAACCTGAACCTTGTCAAGCCTGGAGGCATGGTTGGAGAAAACGATCTCTCCGTTTTTCTTCAGTGTGATCTCCAGGTCGCCGTCACTGTACTTCAGGGCATTGCTGATCAGGTTGCCGAAGAGACGGGAACAGGCGCTGCGGTTGAGCATCCGCCGGACCTTCTCTTCAGGAAGCGTGATACGGGGAGTGATATCCCTCTGCTTCAGAACAGCATAGAAGGCGGAAATACTTTCCTCCAGCAGGCGGTTCAGGATAACAGGTTCACCGGGGATTCCGTCCGATGTGGAGGTGAAGACAGAGTAGCGGAAGAGTTCTTCCATGAGCTGCCGCAGGATCTCTGTGCGGTTTCGAATGATCTTAAGATAACGGGCGGCATCCTCAGACTTTTCCTCCAGGTCCAGCAGATCCAGATATCCGCAGACCGCGGTAAGAGGCGTGCGCAGATCATGAGAAATGCTGGTGACTGCATCCTTCAGTTCCCGGTCACCCTGTTGAAAGCGGTGCCGTTCCTCTTTCAGTTTATTAAGCTGCATATTGATTTCCCGGGCCAGTTTCCTCATGTGGCGGTCCCGGCTGGAGATGTCGATCAGCGTATTAGTGTCTTCTGTAAGCCTGTCGCGGAATGCCTCAGAGATTTCCTGTGCAGATTTTTTCATCAGGATAATCTTGAAGGTTAGGATAAGTATAATGATGATCAGGATCCCGATCAGGATCCACAGCCAGAATTCCATAGGATACCTCCGTTTGCGGGGGAAGAGCCCACCCCCGCTATTTAATGTCTTTTCTGCGGAACATGCACATGCCCGCGCCCGCCGCAGCCACAGTGATCCCTGCAGAATACACGGCCAGCAGCGGGATGTTTTCCGCTTCCATATTCGTATATTGTACAGCCTGTCCGCCGGGGAGAAAATCATTGAGAAACTGATAGATTTCTCTTGTGGTTCCGCTCAGATAACTCGGGTTTGGCACCTCTTCGTCTGACTGTACCGCACCGTCCTGTACATAGACATATGCGGGATAAGTCTTTGGCTCGTCCAGTCTGGCACGGATATAGACTGCTGCAAAAAGCAGGAAGAATACCAGCAGGATATTGACTACGGCTGTGACGGCTCTGTTCTGGCAGAGCATCGCCGTCAGTGTGCAGATGGAAGAAAAGGCTGCCGTCATAACAGCGATTCCCAGCGCAGTGCTGATGACAAGCCGGATGTCACTTTCGAAAAAGCCGGAGAGCGGAAGCCCCGAGGCAAGAGAAGCGATGAGGCAGGACAGGCACATCAGTAATCCGGCGGCAGTGCATGTGATCAGTCCGGAGAGATAGATGCCGTACCTCGTGTGTCCGATGACAAGTTTGCTGCGCATTGTACCGTCGCTGTAATCTGTCCCAATGAAAAGACTGATAAAAGCGGACAGCAGAATGCCGGTCAGCAGTGAGAAGGAGAAGAAGATCGTGTCCGGGTGCGGCACAGTATTATTGGAAACACAGCTCACATAGTTCATGACCTGCATGAAGACGCCGAAGCCTGCCATGAAGATACTGCAGATCCAGAAATCCTTCTTTTGCAAGCACTTCTTGGAGCATGTCTCCGATACATACGTCATCGTCGACGATCAGGATTGTTTTCATGGCTGTGTACCTCCGTTATTTTACCAGTCTATTGTAGACAGACGCTGGGGAAAATTCAAGCATGGGAATCAGATCCTTCGCGTAGACAGTTGTTCACACCTGAACGCGAAGGCGGCAGTAAACGCGAGCCTGTGAATGGAAAACCTTAAAGAAACCAAAAAGGATAGAAAATGGATAATAATTATAAAAACGGTTTACAAATGGATATTTATATTATATGATAAGGTCAGGCGAAACAAGTATGGCGTCCGAAAAAAACGGAAGAAAAGGGGGCGGCGGAGATGACGATCAAAGAGATGCAGGAACGGAAGAAAGAGCTGGGATTTACCTATGCACAGATCGCGGAACTGTCGGGGGTGCCTGTGGGGACGGTGCAGAAGGTGCTCGGCGGTATTACCCTGACACCCCGCTATGAGACGATCATGGCGCTGGAGCAGGTGCTGGGAGAGAGCGAAGGGCTGATGCTGAGAGAATCAGCGAATGCGTATATGACCAAAAAGCAGGGGGAGTATACGCTGGATGATTATTACCATGTGATCCCGGATGATATGCGGGTGGAGCTGATCGACGGGGTGATCTACAATATGACCGCGCCCACGTCAGCACACCAGCTCATTGGCGGATTTATTCACAGCAGGCTGCTTCAGCATGTCCTTGAAAAAGGAGGAAGCTGCCTGCCTATGATCTCGCCTCTTGACGTGCAGCTCGACTGCGATGAGAAGACAATGGTGCAGCCGGATGTGGTCATTGTCTGTGACCGGGATAAGATCATCAACCGATGTATCTACGGCGCGCCGGACTTTATCATAGAAGTGCTGTCAAAGTCCACGAAGAAAAAGGATTCGGTGATTAAGCTGAACAAATATCTGAACGCGGGCGTGCGTGAATACTGGATGATCGATCCCATGAAACAGAAAGTCATCGTCTATGATTTCGAGCATGATGATTACCCGGAGATCTTCGGGTTTGATGCAAAGATCCCGGTGGGGATCTGGGACGGGGAGTGTGAGATCGACTTTGCCGAAGTGTATGAGCATGTAAGATTTCTCTATGAGAGGGAGAAGAAATAGACGTCTTGAAAGGAAAAAGTTCCTTACGATCAGTGGTGATGATAAAAACGGCTGCTGTTTACAGCGGCAGAATATGGTCACAGAATGTTCATATTCATTAATGAACTATAAACTATTCTAAAATAAGTGATAAAATCACTGACAGAATGGAATTCTTCTGTTAAAATGCAGTCAACAGATGAAAAGGAGGAACACACAGATGTTGAGATATAAATTCTATATGTTTATTTTATATAATGAATTTGGAAAGAAACTGAAAGATGTGCTGAACAGTCTCTTCCCGGGACTGATCAGGGAGCCGCAGCCGATAAGGGTGCCGGTGCGGAGGCGGGACGAGAGACAGCGCGGCATGAGAAGATAAGCACAGTCTTTCACAGACAGGATCTTAAAGAACAGGATTCGATACAGCTCAAGGTGAGATAGATACATCTTGAGCTGTTTCCATGCGGAAAGCCGGCTAGATAACAGAAAAAGAAGAAAAGGACAGGGGAAAAGAAAAATGAGGGATAAAGCAAGAATGAAATACAGGCGGGCGGCGCTGGCTGCAGCAGCTGTGCCGCTGCTTCTGACCTCCTGCGGTATCGCGGGAGACACGATCAGCGTTGAGCATTCTTATGTGCAGACCGAGGAATATGCCGATGTGGAGGATGTGCCGGAATACAGCGGAGAGCCGTATGTAGAGATCAACGGCAATCAGCCGGAGTTCGAAGATTATGAGCTCACGGCCGTGGCATTTGAGGACTATAGCGAGCTGGATGAGCTCGGCAGGTGCGGCGGGGCGGAAGCCTGCGTCGGGGAAGAGACAATGCCGACGGAAGAGCGGGAGAGCATCAGTGAGGTGACGCCGACAGGATGGGAGAATAAGCAGTATGACAATGTGGACGGCGGATATGTGTACAACCGCTGCCACCTGATCGGATACCAGCTCACAGGTGAGAATGCCAATGAGGAAAACCTCATCACGGGAACAAGATATATGAACACTGAGGGGATGCTGCCGTTTGAGAATGAGGTTGCTGAATATGTACATGAGACAGAGGATCATGTTATGTACCGTGTGACTCCGGTGTTCGAGGGAGACAACCTGGTAGCATCCGGCGTGCAGATGGAAGCCGAATCTGTGGAGGATGACGGCGAGGGCGTATGTTTCAATGTGTATGTCTATAATGTACAGCCGGACATCACGATTGATTATGCGACAGGCGTGAACTGGGCGGACGCGAACGGCGGGAGCAGCAGTACCGGACAGTCCTCTGAAGAACAGACTTACATCCTGAACAAGAATACGAAAAAGTTTCATTATCCCGACTGTTCCGGCGTCGACGATATCAAAGCGAAAAATAAAAGTGAGTTCACCGGAACAAGAGACGAACTGATCGAAGAGGGATATGAACCGTGCGGAAGGTGCAGACCGTAGCGGGAGCGGATGAAAAGGCGTTTAAGGAATAGGAGGCAAATTAACACTGCTGCTGATTTTGTAAAAAACTGCTGAAGAAAACACTTGACAAATTCTGCATCTCACAGTATACTAAACAAGTGGCTTGCAGAGAGCAGGTCACAATACAGGGGATTGGTCAAATGGTATGATAGGGGTCTCCAAAACCTTTGGTGGGAGTTCGATTCTCTCATCCCCTGCTGATAAAAAGCCTTGGAAGCAGCAAAAATATGTTGCTTTCAAGGCTTTTATATTTCCATCCCAAATTCGCCTAATGACGAAATTCTCACAAATATTTGTTTTTACACACTAAAACACTGATCTGATTCAGAGAAAATTCTGGCGCCCGGAAATAGAATAAGGGAGACTGCGGTGAAAGCAGTCTTCCCGGAGGAATATCCAAATAGAAATTAATCTCTGTGATGCTCAGGAATACAGTGTGCGCATCCGTTCCTTGTGATCCCCAGCACGGAGGCGAACAGGACGGCTTCGGCGTATGTATCACAGGCAAAAATATTATCTGGATCTATCTCATCAATACAGCACAGTGGAGATTCACGGTCAAGGTCGTGGATCTCCCCTGTGCTTTTGTTTAATATAAACTGTTTCTTGTTAAATGGCGCATCATTGCGGCGCATATATCTCTCCCCTTTCCGGTTATCTTTTCCTGTGATAAAATTCAGGTCAGCTTTTATTATACAGCTGTGGTCCGCCGCGGTCAATGCCGCGCGGGTTCATTACTGTTCACACAGTAACGCGACTCTGCAGTATGTCTTAAGGAGAGTATTTGCTATGGCTTCCATGCTTTTTCAGAAAAAGGCGGGGAGAAAATTTTTTGTTATACGTTAAACTTTTATGAGGATTCCGGAGTTATTTATAACAGGAACGGAAGAAAGGGGGATTGGCGTGACGGACAGAGAGCTGATCAGGAAACTTCATACGGGCGACAGGAGCGCACTGGACGGAATCGTTGAGAAATACTATGACGATATCTATAAGTTCTGTCTGTATATGACTATGGATGAGACGGATTCATACGACATCGTTCAGGAAGTGTTTCTCAGGTTCATCAAATATGCAGAGTCCTATACGCACGGAAATCTGAAAGGCTATCTGCTGATCATTGCGCGCAATCTCTGCCGGGACTATTTCCGTGAAAAGGAGAAGGAAAAAACGGTGGATCTGACAGAGGATAC
This sequence comes from Lachnospiraceae bacterium UBA1818, assembly GCA_904419285.1. Lineage (GTDB taxonomy): Bacteria > Bacillota > Clostridia > Lachnospirales > Lachnospiraceae > Mediterraneibacter > Mediterraneibacter caccogallinarum. The sequence goes on along the minus strand of CAJFQZ010000003.1, from coordinate 100,570 downwards.
GGTATCCGATAGAGACGGGATAGACAATACCGAACAGAAGCTTCTGCTTGATACGATCCTCCAGAAACTCCCGATCGAACAGAGGGAGACAGTTATTTTGAGGTTTCGGGAGGAGCTGAGATTTCAGGATATCGCGAGGATTCTGGGATGCAGTGTGTCCACAGCAAAATCGAGATGCCGACTGGGAATCAGACGGATGAGAAAGGAGTTGGAAGCTTATGAAAGAAAATAGTGACCTGAATAAGCTGTTTTGTGAAGCGGACAGATTTGTGAAAATTGATAAAGAGAGGCGAGAACGGACTCTTGAACGGCTGTACAGTGTGTATGAGGAAATGAACGGGGAAAGAACATCTGTCACAGCCGGTTATGCAGAGATCGTGTTCAGCCAGCTCCGTTACATGGACAAAGGAATATGGATCGCGGATGCCGCGGTAAATATACTGTTTATCCTGATCCTTCTTCTGCTGAGATATTATGGGGCAGAGGAACAGGATATCATGGTGGCCGCGATGCTGCTTGCATCTGCTTCCGGAGGCGTGTCCATATGGATCTTATCTGGGCTTTTTTCAAATGGAGCCGGAGAACTGGCGGGGACCTGCTATTTTAATACAAAGCAGCTTGCGGGGCTTGAGATGACGCTGCTCGGCGGGATCAATCTGATCATGATCGCCTTTGCGGTCATCTATGTCGGAATACAGTGGAAGCTGAATCTTTTTCGGATTGGAGTCTATATGGGGGTTCCGTTTCTGTTTACTGTATCTGTATGTCTTGGATGCATGATGGCTGAGAACTGCCGGAGAAGATCTGCGCTGACGGCGGGGGCGGCCGTATTTTCAGCGGCCCTTGTACTGGCAGCTGCTGCAGTCCCTCAAATTTATCTTCCGTCGGCGGCAGCGGTATGGTGTATGGTGCTGGCGGCGGGGGCGGCTGTACTGTCTGTGCAGATCAGGCGGTTATTCAATGAAATCGGGAGAGGAGAGATATTATGCACAGAATAGAGCTGAGCGCTGTGGAAAAAAGGTTTCATGAGAGGACTGCAGTGAAGAAAACTGATCTCTGCCTGGAGAGCGGCGTTTACGGGCTTCTGGGAGAAAACGGAGCGGGGAAGACGACTTTGATGCGTATGATCTGCGGTGTCCTGAAGCCGACGGGTGGGAGCATCCGCTGCGATGGCATTGAGATCAGCCGGCTGGGAAGAGCATACCGCAGGCTGCTTGGATACCTGCCCCAGGATTTTGGTTATTACGGAGAGTTTTCTGCCCGGCGGTTCCTGCGCTATATGGCGACTCTGAAGGCAATGCCGCAGGACTGCGCCGAGCGCCGTATCGATGAAATGCTGGAGCTTGTGGATCTTATGCCGTTTCAGAAGCAGAAGCTGAAGACATTTTCCGGAGGAATGCTGCGAAGGATAGGGGTTGCCCAGGCGCTGCTGAATGATCCGGAGATCTTGATCCTGGATGAGCCGACAGCCGGTCTTGATCCGAGGGAGCGTGTGAGATTCCGGAATATCATAAGCTCTCTGGGGAAGGAGCGCACGGTGATCCTATCCACTCATATTGTGTCCGATGTGGATTATATCGCGGATCAGATCATGATCATGAAAAATGGGACGATCACAGCTGAAGGTACAGAACGGGAATTGAAACACATGACAGGGAAAATCGCGTGGAAATACATCGCCGGCGAGGATGAAGCGGAAAGGCTTGACAGCAGGTTTACTGTCAGCAATTTAAGGCATCTGGAAAACGGAGTGGAGCTGCGTATCGTCTCTGACAGGAGACCGGCGCCTGATGCAGAAGCTCTGGAGCCGTCGCTGGAGGATATTTACTTATATCTAACCGGGGAGAAGAGGGGAGGAACAGACGATGAGACTGTATAGAATGGAGCTGTACAAGCTGATGCACGGGAAATTCTTCCTTGCCGGACTGCCTGTGATACTGGCGGTGCTGCTCCTTTATTTCGCTTTTGTCAATGTAGGAGACGAGAGAGCAGTTGTGAACGGGAAGGTGTATACCGGATATGAAGCAGTCCGGGAGAATCGCGAGATCACGAAAGAATTCACCGGTCCTCTGGATGACGAGACCGCGGAGCAGATCATAGAGAAGTACGGGTTCCCGTCCCAGGTGGAAGAATACTACGGCGGGTTCCGCGATGAGAACTATCTGAATGGGTTTGTGACAGAATATCTGGGGAATGGCTATATGAGGAGCTGGGACGACTATAAGGTATCGACCGAACTAATTCCTGTAGCCCAGACAGACCTGGGAAGAGCTGCAGAAACATCAGGAAAAGAAATTATTCTGTGTTATACGAAAGGGTGGAGTGTTCTTCTGGATACGCTTCAGCTTGGCATGATCCTGGGCAGTGTTCTGATCCTGGTAAGCGTCTCGCCTGTGTTTGCAGAGGAGCGTCAGTGCAGGATGTCGGCGCTTCTGTTTACGAGCGAGGAGGGGAGAGACAGAGATGTGACGGCAAAGATCGCAGCGGCATTTACCCTGACAGCAGCTGTGTACGCGGCGGTGGTGCTGAGTGTGTTCCTTTCTGTGGGAGCCGTGTACGGGCTGGAAGGCGGAAACTGTATGACTGGGATCGTGGCAGGTTCTCTGAATCCCGTCAGTACGGTCACGATGAAGCCTGTCCTTTCCTTTGTGCTCCTTTCGCTGGGTGCGGACGCCCTGGCGCTGATGTCATTGTGCGCGGTTGTGCTGTGTGTGTCTGCGCATTACGAAACATTGTTCTACACTGTCGCTGTTTCAGGAATCGTGTGGGTGATGCCTCTGCTGATACGGATCCTGTTCGACGGACTGGGATATGTGGTGATGTGCGGGACTCCGCTTTTTCTTGTCATGACAGGAGTCCTGATGGATATATACTCGATACTCTTTATCCCGGCGGCGGTGGGAACAGCTACTCTGATTTTCTGTACAATGAACGGGCGGCGTACATATATGCTGTCGGAAGGCGGCAGATAAGTTCCGCGGATCAGGCGGCAGCGTCCTGATTCACACTCCGGGGGGCCTGCGTCATATCATAATAGAAAGAAGGCTGCTGTTCACACTGTACTCATGCGGGAGGCGGTTAGGTGGGAACAGTAACGAAAGAAGTGCAGGAAAGGAGCGCCCTTTGACCTTCGGGCTGGGGGCGGTAAGGAGAGTATTATGGAACAGATCATGAACTATGTGAAGCCGGAGCTGATCGTTGTGGCGGTCGTGCTCTACCTCATAGGAATCGGACTGAAAAAGGCAGGCGCCGTGCCGGATAAGTATATCCCGCTGATCCTCGGAGGGATCGGTATCGTGCTCTGCGCGGTGTGGGTGCTCGCGACCAGTCCGCTGAAAGGAGTGCAGGATATCTCTATGGCTGTATTTACAGCGGTAATACAGGGGATCCTTGTGGCGGGACTGAGCACCTATGCGAATCAGATTGTCAAGCAGGCTGGAAAAGCAGAATAAAGAATATCTGCCTCCGGCGGAGCGCCCATCAGCTGCCCTCGCTTCTTGGAATCTGGTGAAGTGACCGGAATTCCCGGGGAGTGAGGGCGGTATATTTTTTGAACTGTTTGGAGAAGGAGAAACTGTCCGGATATCCTGTCCGGGAGGCAATCTCCTGGATCGACAGAGTGTCGTCCAGCAGAAGCTCCTTTGCAGTGTTCAGCCTTTTCTGGATCAGATAGGTGTGGGGCGGCATGTGAAACTCCCGGCGGAACATCTTGCGGAAATTCTCATAGCCGATCCCGAGATATTCCGCCACTCCTCGGCAGCTGTCATCGGGGATCCTGCCGCTTCCGAGCAGCTCTCTGGACTGGTCCAGAAGAGAGCGGGTCGAGGGAACAACAGTCTGCTTTCTGTGCATGTCGTAGATCGTGAAGACGAAACGCTGGGCTTCCAGAAGCAGCTGCGGCAGTTGGCGGGAGGAAGCCCGCGAAAGCTGTTCATAAAACAGGAGACATTTGTCCAAAAGAGCGTCTGTGAGACCGGGATAAAGGACCGGACTCTCAGACAGAAGCCCCATGTGCAGCAGAGAACAGTAGGTCTCGTACCCAAAACAGACAAAAAACTCCAGCCATTTCCCATCCTCTTTTGTGATGGTGGAATGACGGACATAGGGAATGCGCTGAATGAAGCATCCGGGATAGATCCGGGTGCTTTTTCCGTCCTTGTCGATGTAGGTCCCCTCGCCGCTCAGGAGGAGGAGAGCTCCGTAGTATTTAAAGACAAGGTTTTCATTCTGGGAAAGGTGGCGTGTGTGATGGATAAAGCCGCAGCTCAATATGGAGTTGTTGGGATCCATACCGATGTTTTTATGTACGGACCGGGTGACAAAAAGCTCTTTCGGAATCTCGTTCATCGTTCTTCCTCCTTTTACCAGATATGACATATTTTCTACCAGAATATCCATGTAAATCATAGCATTCAATCAATAAAATGTAAATAAAGTTCAGTCAGAACAGGAGGATGGCTATGACAAACAGAGAAAATTTTTTCTCTCTGATCAGGAGACAGGGATATGAGTTTGTGCCGGTGGAGTTTCATCTCTGCCCGTCTCTGGAGAAAGAGTTCAGAGAGAGAACAGGATCAGACGACTATGAGGAATATTTCCAGTTCCCGTGGAGGTATATCGAGGATATCAGGCTGCCGGGGCACGATGTAGAGCAGTACCGCAGATATTATAAGAAACCTCTTGCGGAGGGAGCAGAGATCGACCTGTGGGGCGTGGGTCATGAGTCTTCCCCGCACAGTATGCACATGACCTATATGCGTCATCCGCTGGAGGATGCAGAGACGCTGGAAGAGATCCTGGAGTATCCGTATCCGGACTTTGAACACGGAGAGAAGGATCACCAGAACGAACAGGTGAAAAAGATCAAGGAGCGAGACCTGATCGCGGTGGGAAATATGCAGACGACCATCTGGGAGACCGCGTGGTACTTAAGAGGAATGGAAAACCTGTTCTGTGACATGATGGAAGAGGACGAGATGGCGGTATATCTGCTGGATAAGATCACTGAGCTGGCGAAGATCCGCGCGAAGGCATACGTGGAAGCCGGAGCGGATGTGATCTATCTTGGAGACGATATCGGGATGCAGCATACGATCATGATGAGCGAGGATCTGTACTGTACCTGGCTGAAGCCGAGACTCACGGACATTATCTCCTATATCAAGAGCCTGAATCCTGAAGTGATCGTATTCTATCATTCCTGTGGGTTCATCGAGCCGCTGATCCCGCATCTGATCGACGCAGGTGTGGACGTGCTCAATCCGATCCAGAGTGAGTGTATGGATTTCGGCGAGATTTATGAGAAATACGGCGACAGGATCTCCTTCCACGGGACCATCGGCACACAGACTGTCATGCCCCACGGCACTTCGGAAGAGGTGATCGCCGAGGTACATAAGAACCTGGATATCGCGGGACCGAAGGGCGGACTCATGGTGGCGCCGACCCATCTGCTGGAGCCGGAAGTACCATTTGAGAATGTGCTTGCCTATGTAGAGGCGTGCAGGACGTATCAGAAAAAGGAACAGTAGAGGGGGATGACCATGGATTTTGATATGAAAAAATGGATACAGGATATGATCCGCGCCGATGTGAAAAAGCCTCTGCCGGTGCTCTCATTCCCGGGGATCCAGATCACGGGAAACACGGTGGAAGAGATCGTCGGGAACGGGACACTGCAGGCTGACTGTATGGAGGCGGTCGCAAAGAAGTTTGATATGGCGGCAGTCTTAAGTCTGATGGATCTCTCCGTCGAGGCGGAGGCGTTCGGAAGTCCGGTCAGATACAGCGCGGAGGAGGTGCCCACGGTGACGGCGCCGATCATCCATGATGAGGGCGAGGCGGAAGCGCTGCGTGTGCCGGAAGTCGGAGAAGGGCGTACCGGGGAATGCCTGAAGGGGATCCAGGAGATCGCAGCTCGGGTCAAGGACCGGCCGATCCTTGCAGGCATGATCGGTCCTTACTCACTGGCGGGGCGGCTGCTTGATATGACGGAGATCATGATCCTCTGCTATGAGGATCCGGAGCTGGTGGAGACTGTGCTCGAGAAGGTGACACAGTTCCTCTGCGCCTATGCGAAGGCGTTCAAGGAGGCGGGCGCAGATGGAATCGTCCTCGCCGAGCCGGCGGCAGGACTGCTCGGGCCGGGACTTTTCAGAGATTTCTCTGTGCCTTACGTGAAACAGATCTGTGAGACTGCGCAGGCGGAGGGACTCATGCTCCTCTACCACAACTGCGGGACAGTGGAGCCTCTCCTCGCAGATATTGCAGGGATCCCTGCAGCGGGATACAGCTTCGGAAATGCCGTGGATATGGAGACCGTACTGAAGGCGATGCCGGAAGACCGGATCATGATCGGAAATATCGATCCGGTGGGAGTCCTGAGAAACGGAAGCCCGGACGGGATCCGCAGAGAGACACAGGAGCTGATGGAGAAATGCTGCGGATATCCGAATTTCATCATTGCCAGCGGATGCGATATTCCGCCTATGACGCCTATTGAAAACCTGCAGGCATTCTTTGATGCCGCAGAAGAGTTTTATCAGAAGGATAAGGAGTGTTGATGTTATGGGACTGATCGAGGAAATCTCTGAGTTTCTTCAGAAAGGAAGATCAAAGAAAGTAAAGGAATTAGTGCAGAAAGCGCTGGATGAAAATATGGACCCCAAGGTTATCTTAAATGAAGGGCTGCTGTCCGGCATGATGATCGTGGGAGCAAAGTTTAAGAACAATGAAGTCTTCGTTCCGGAAGTGCTGGTATCCGCCCGCGCGATGAACGCAGGGCTTGCGATCCTGGAGCCGAAGCTTGTGGAAGTGGGCAACGAACCTGTGGGAAGGGCAGTGATCGGAACCGTGCAGGGAGATCTGCACGACATCGGCAAGAATCTGGTCGGCATGATGTTCAAGGGAGCTGGATTCGAGGTCTGCGATATGGGTGTTGACGTGGGCGCGGATGCATTTATCGACAAGGCAGAGGAAATAGGAGCCGACGTCATCGGGATGTCCGCCCTGCTGAGCACCACAATGCCCCAGATGCAGGAATGTATCCGGCGGCTGGAGGAAAGAGGACTGAGAGAGAAATATATTGTGATGATCGGAGGGGCGCCGGTCACGGATGATTTCGCAAAGGAGATCGGAGCAGATTATTACACGCCGGACGCCGCATCGGCGGCAGAGACGGCTAGAAATGCCGTGATGGCGAGGAAAAGTGCATGAAAAAGATCACAGAATTTCAGATAAAGATTTCTCCGCAGAATGTCTGTGCCATGCTTGATGCGGACAGGAGCAGCCTGGAGGAAGAGATGAGGGAAGAGCTCGAAGAGATGCTTCCCGAGGCGTACGAGAGGCTTGAACCGGCCGCTTTTCTGGGATTCGGCGATACAGAGGGCTTTCTGTGCGGGGAGGATGAACTCTCCGCACAGGAGGCCCTGTATATTATCTGCACGGTGGGCGACGCGCTGAGCCGCTGGTCTTCTGAGCTTTTCACGCAGGGAGACTGCCTGAGGGCCATGCTGGCGGATGCCGCTGCGGACGACTGCCTGTTCCAGATGGACGAACAGCTGAAAGACCGGGTTACCGCCCTCTGCCGGGAGCGGGGGAAAGGAATCCGAAGAAGACTGGAGGCACCCCATGACGTGCCCATGAGCATACAGAAGAAGGCGCTGGACGTCACCGGAGCGTCAGAAGGGGGGATCGGGATCACGGAAGGATTCATGTACCGCCCGGTCAAGAGTGTCTGTCAGGTATATCTGCTGAGCGATGATACAACACAGTGCAATTATGAGCATGACTGCAGCAGATGCCCCAATACATCCTGCAGGCTGAGGAAAATTCCGGGAAGGTCTCTGAAAACAGCGTCCAAAACAGAGCCTAAGACAGCACCCAAGACAGCACCCAAGACAGCACCGGAAAAAGCGCCGGAAACAGTCTCGGAAACAGCTGCAGAAATGATCTCGGCAACAGCTCCGGGTCCGACGGTCACGACGGTTTCGAAAGAAGGCCGGCGGAAGCTGCGGTCTGTGAAGGGCAGGAGCATCCTGGAGACACTGCGGGAGAACGGCATCTATATCAGCGCGCTCTGCTCCGGGAGAGGAACCTGCGGAAAGTGCAGAATCCAGGTGGCAGAAGGTGAGATCACGGTTTCCGAGGAAGACCGGAGATTCTTTACGCCGGAGGAACTGGAGACGGGATTCCGCCTGGCCTGCACGGCATATCCGGCGGATGACTGCACGGTCCATATTGCCGCCGGCGCAGGAGAGCAGGAGTTCTATATCCCTGCCGGCCCTGCGGAAGGGGCACAGGAGCAGCCAGATCCTTCGGAGAACCCGGCTGTGTCCCCTGCCCGGACTGCCGGGGGGACATGGGATGAGAAAAAGAAGAGCGCCGGAGGAACAGGAGGAAAGGGAGAGAAGCTTCCGGCAGAATATGACGCGGCAGTGGACATCGGGACAACAACTGTGGCAATGCAGCTCATCGATCCGGTAAACGGAGGTGCGGTGAAGACGTACACAGCGCTGAACAGCCAGAGGATGTATGGCGCGGATGTGATCGGAAGGATCGAGGCGGCAGGAAAAGGAAAGGCAGGAGACCTTCAGGAGTGCATCCGCCGGGTGCTCAGGGAAGGAATGGACAGCCTGACGGACAGAGGTCGAAGACCGGTCCGCCGGATGATGATCGGAGCCAATACGACCATGGTCCATCTTCTCATGGGATATCCATGTGAAAGTCTGGGCATCTATCCGTTTCTGCCTTATAATATAAAACGGATAGAGACGTCGTGGACGGAAGTGACTGGACAGGCTGACCGTGATTTCCCGGTCAGCATATGCCCGGGAATCTCCACGTATGTAGGCGGAGATATCACTGCCGGTCTCTATGCACTGGATTTTCATAAGAGAGAGAAGGTCTCTGTCCTCATCGATCTGGGGACGAACGGAGAGATGGCGGTTGGAAACCGGGAGCGGATCCTGGCTGCGTCCGCGGCGGCGGGACCGGCCTTTGAGGGAGGAAATATCGTCTGCGGTACAGGAAGCGTCCCGGGGGCGGTCTGTCATGCGGAGTGGAAGGACGGAAGGCTCCGTGTGGAGACGATCAGCGGAAAAGAGCCGGCGGGCATCTGCGGTACCGGGATCATCGAGATCCTGTACTGTCTGCTCGAGGCGGAGATCATGGATGAGACAGGCAGGCTGGAAGCACCCTGGGATTCTGAAGGATTTCCTGTAGATGAGAAGGGAAATATCCGTATCTATCAGAAGGATATCCGGGAGATCCAGCTCGCCAAAGCAGCAGTGCGCGCAGGGCTTGAAACGCTTCTGGCGGAGTACGGGATCACGGCGCCGGATGTGGAAGAGATCTTCCTTGCGGGAGGGTTCGGATACGAGATGGACGTCCGCAAGGCATCGGGCATCGGGCTTCTTCCCTCCGGATGCGAGGACAAGGTGCGCGCGGTGGGGAATACTTGTCTGCGTGGAACCGCTGCAGGTCTGCGGGATGAGAACGGAGCGGAGACGATGGATCACATTGCCGGGATGGTGACGGAAATCTCTCTTTCGGGGAATCCGAGATTCGGACAGTTTTATATGGAATATATGTGTTTTGAAGGGGAAGAAACATGAGATCACAGTTATATTTTGAAGACATGAAGATTGAGAAGGCAGAGCTGGGAGCGCCTTCGTCCGTGCCGGATCTGGTGGGTGGGCTTGTGCTCCAGAATAATCTGAAATTTTTCCTCAGTGAGGATGATGAGATCTATGAGGGGTATGGGAGATGCTTCAATTCCTATCCTTACCGTCAGTATTCCTGCTATACAAGACAGCTCAGGGAAGAAACGGTGAAGACGGCGGTGCTGGAAAATGATCATCTTAAGGCAGTATTCCTGCCGGAGTATGGCGGAAGACTCTGGCATCTTTTCGACAAAGACGGGAACCGGGATCTGCTCTACACGAACGACGTCCTGCGGTTCAGCAATCTGGCGGTGTGCAATGCCTGGTTCAGCGGAGGCGTGGAGTGGAATATCGGCGTGATCGGCCATTCTCCGTTTACAACGGCGCCGCTTTTTACTGCTGTCCTGGAGTATGAAGGGACGCCTGTGCTGCGTATGTATGAGTATGAGCGGATCCGCAGAGTGACATATCAGATGGATTTCTGGCTGGGGGAGGAGGATAAGTTCCTGAATGCCAGGATGCGCATTAAGAACGACACGGGCGAGGTCGTGCCGATGTACTGGTGGAGCAACATCGCGGTACCGGAATTTGAAGGCGGGCGGATCATCGTTCCGGCGTCCAAGGCATTTACCTTCCATGACGGCGGAGTATATAAGGTGGATATCCCGCTCGTCGGCGGAAAGGATATTACAAGATATCAGAATATCCCGACGTCAGTGGACTACTTCTTCGATCTGCCGGCTGATGCGCCGAAATACATTGTAAATGTGGACCGGGACGGCTTCGGACTGCTCCAGATGTCCACGGACCGTCTGCGCTCCAGGAAGCTTTTCTCCTGGGGAAAGACCAGGGGCGGCGATCACTGGCAGGAGTTCCTGACAAAAGACGCGGGAAGATATATCGAGATCCAGGCAGGGCTTGGAAAGACACAGTACGGATGCCTTCCGATGGCTCCGCACACTGCCTGGGAATGGATGGAGAGATACGGCGCGGTACAGATCCGGGGACAGGAAATGGAGAAATCTTTTGAAGAGCTGCGCGGCACTGTCACGGCGGAGGTGAAGGCGATGCCGCAGTGGCAGGAGATGGAGCAGATACTCGCTGATACAAAGAAGATGGCGAAGACGAGAGCCGAGGTCATCCGGCGCGGAAGCGGCTTCGGCGCTCTGGAGGCACAGCTGCGTGAACAGTGCGGTGACAGGAAGATGGAGCCCCACCTGGATTTTGCCGGCAGTGAAGAAGATCCTGGGCGCTGGGCTGAATTCCTTGAGAAAGGGACGCTGGAGATCCCGGATCCGGCAGAACTCCCTGGAGTGTATGTTACGGGAAGAGAGTTCTATGACCGATTAAAAAAATATGTGGATGAAAATGAGGAGACGGCGGGATGGTATGCATACTATCAGCTTGGTGTGCTTCTGTTCCAGAAGGGGGAATATGAAGCGGCGAAGAAGGAATTCCTGAGGTCGATCGAGAGCCAGGAGAATGCATGGGCCTGTCATGGACTGGCTTCTGTCTATACTGTGGAGGGCAGAAAAAAAGAAGCGTGCAGCGCGGTCAGGATCGGGTTTTGCCTGCAGAGGGAAGACCTGTCCTATGTAAAAGAAGTCTTTCGGCTGCTCGTCATGAACAAGGGCTTCCGGGAGGTGGAGGAACTCTATCAGGAGCTGGATGAGGAGATGCAGAAGGAGGGCAGGATCAGATTTTTCTATATACAGGCTCTTGCCGAAAACGGACGGGAGAAGGAAGCATACCGCCTTCTGCGTGCGGACGGAGGACTTGTGATCGATGATATCCGGGAGGGAGAGACTTCTCTTGGGGAGCTGTGGCGGAAGATCAGGGCAGCAGGAGAAAACGGAGAGGAAGAGCTGCCGTATGAATTTGATTTTACGGCGCTTTAATAAAAATTTCGGGTTTGTATGGATAGTTCTGTCTGGAATTCAGCAGAAAACAGGGAAAGCTGACAGGAAACTTCCATTCTGCGATAAGATGAGGGCGGTTCAGGTGACTAGGATAATCTGAAACCGCCCTCATCTTATCGCAGAAGAAATTGCGAAAGACTTCTTAAAAGAGACATTTGCTTCCAGCGTTGACCTGATGAACCAGCTTGCTGCAGACATCAACCTTGTAAGCACGCTGAAAGCGGCGAGTGAAGCCGAGAACTACAGCAAGGGCGTAGAGTTCTACGGCGGTCAGGAGATCTTCAAAGATTTCGCTGAGTGGACAAACGAAGTTCCGACAGTAAACTACGGCGAGAACACCTACGAGATCGAGGATATGATGACAGAAGCACTCCAGGCAATCCTGGGAGGCGCTGATGTTCAGCAGACATTAGACCAGTATCAGACTCAGATCGAGTCCGCGGTAGCTAATTAATCAATCGGGCAGATCCAATAGCCATTTGCCTTTCGCTTTTAAAAGGCAGATGGCTGTTGTTTTGTAAAAAGGAGGGAGCATTGTGGCTGACATGAGCAGAAAAAGAGAGATGAGCCCGAGGCTGAACCGCACCGGATGGTGCTTTGTCATACCGAGTGTCATCCTGATCATCCTGTTTGTATTCTATCCGATGGTACAGGCGCTGATCACATCGTTTCAGACCGGGGCAGGGAATAATCTGACCTTTGCGGGGATCGCGAACTATAAGAGACTTCTGACGGATACGACCTTCAGAAAGGCGCTTTTCAATACGTTACTTTACCTGATCATTCAGGTGCCGATCATGATCCTGCTGGCGCTCGTCATCTCATCTATGCTGAACAATAAGAAACTGAAGTTCAAGGGATTTTTCAGGACAGCGATCTTCCTGCCCTGTGTAACTTCACTGGTTGCCTATTCGATCGTATTCAAGAGTCTGTTCGCGACGGACGGATTCGTGAACTCGATCCTAATGAAGCTTAACCTGATCGCCGAACCGATCTCGTGGATCACAGATCCGGTGTGGGCTAAGATCCTGATCATCCTGGCGATCACCTGGAGATGGACTGGTTACAATATGGTGTTCTATCTCTCAGGCCTGCAGGGAATCGATGACTCAATCTACGAAGCGGCAGATATCGACGGCGCGGGAGCGTTTGAAAAGTTCAAAAGCATTACGCTGCCCATGCTGAAACCGATCATCCTCTTCACGACGATCAATTCCACGATCGGAACACTGCAACTGTTCGATGAGACGATGAACATCACGCAGGGAGGACCGGCGAACGCTACGATCACGATCTCACAGTATATTTACAATATCCTGTTCAAGTATTCACCGGACTTCGGTTACGCGGCCGCAGTTTCCTATGTGATCGTCGTTATGATCGTTGTATTGTCCTTTATTCAGATGAAAGTAGGTGACAAGAATGACTAAAAAGGTATTAAATGTTGTACAGTATGTATTTCTGATCATTGCATCCTTTATCTCGATCTTCCCGATTTTCTGGATGATCATCGCGGCGACAAATAAGTCCGTGGATGTGACAAGAGGAACGCTGCTCCCGGGAACCTATTTTCTGGAGAATATGAAAACGCTTCTGGAATCAGATCTTCAGTACCTGACGGCCTACAAGAATTCACTGATCATCGCAGTTGTGACGACAGCGCTGGCGATGATTGTGTCATCGGCTGCAGGATATGCTTTTGTGGTGTACAGGACGAGAGCGAGAGAAAGAATATTCAGCATTGTCCTGCTCTCCATGATGGTGCCGTTCGCAGCCCTGATGGTCCCGCTGTTCCGTCTGTTCAGCAAGTTCAACAGTATGGGACCGCTGAAAGCGATCGGACTGAATACGCCGATGTCTGTCATTATCATAGCCATCGCTACGGCATTTCTGATCTTTTTCTTCCGGCAGAATACACAGAGCTTCCCGAAGGAATTGATCGAGGCGGCGAGGATTGACGGACTCAGTGAAGCGGGGATCTTCTTCCGCGTCTTCATCCCGACAAACAAATCTTGCTATGCTGCGGCAATCGTTGTAACATTTATGACGAGCTGGAACAATTACCTGTGGCCGCTGATCGCTCTGCAGTCTCCGGAGAAAAGGACGCTGCCGCTGGTCATGGCGGCAATGGGCTCGTCCTACACGCCGGATTACGGTATGATGATGGCAGCAGTCGTGCTGGCGACGATTCCGACTGCGCTGATCTTCTTCCTGATGCAGAAGCAGTTTGGGGCAGGTATGACAGGTTCCGTGAAAGGATAAATATTATTGGAGGATTATGGAATGAAGGAGATACAAAGCAGCCTGGAGTGGCTGGAAAATCCGGAAGTGTTCGCTGTGAACAGAGAAAAGGCGCACTCCTCGCACCTGTTTTACGAGACAGAAGAGGATATGCTCACAGGAGGAGCGATGCCGCTGAAACAGAGCCTGAACGGGGCATGGAGATTCATCTGCTCTCCGTGTCCGGATGAGAGGCCGGCTGATTTTTATAAGATGGATTACAGCTGTGAGGAGTTTGGGACGATACAGGTTCCGGGGCATATCCAGACACAGGACCATGACAGATGCCAGTATGTCAACACCATGTATCCGTGGGACGGGAGGGAGGAACTCCGCCCGCCCCATATTTCCCATACGGACAACCCGGTGGGGAGCTATGTGAAGGAATTTGAAGTGGATCCTGTCCTCAGAGGGAAGAAGATTTATATTTCTTTTCAGGGTGTGGAAACTGCTTTTTATGTATGGCTGAACGGAACGTTCATCGGATACAGCGAGGACAGCTTCACGCCATCAGAGTTCGAACTGACAGATGCGATACAGGACGGAGTGAACAAGCTGGCGGTAGAAGTCTATAAAAGAAGCAGCGCGAGCTGGCTGGAGGATCAGGATTTCTGGAGATTTTCCGGAATTTTCCGCGAGGTCTACCTCTACGCAGTGCCGGAGATCCATGTAAGGGATATGTTCTGGAACGGCAGCCTGGACGATACATATACGGACGGTGTCTTCAGCCTGAAGGCAGAGATCGCCGGAGACAAGGCAGAAAGAGGGCATGGCGGAGACTTAGAGGGCACGGTGGAGCTGGTGCTGAAAGCTGCGGACGGCAGAGTGATTCTTTCGGAATCAAAATCTCTGGCAGAGACAGTCTGCTGGAGCGGTGAGATCCCCAAGGTCAGAGCCTGGAGCGCAGAAGAGCCGAATCTGTACAGTCTGTACCTGTATGTGCGAAATGAAGCGGGAGGAGTGAAAGAGATCGCGAGAGAATCTGTGGGATTCCGCCGCTTCGAGATGAAGGACAGCATCATGCTCCTGAACGGAAAAAGGATCATTTTCCGGGGCGTCAACCGCCATGAGTTCAATGTGAGAAGAGGGCGTTCGGTGACAGAGGAGGACATGCTGTGGGATATCCGGTTCATGAAGCGGAACAATATCAATGCGGTGCGGACTTCCCACTATCCGAACCAGAACCTGTGGTACCGGCTGTGTGATGAATACGGGATCTATCTGATCGATGAGACGAATCTGGAGACGCACGGAAGCTGGCAGAAAAACGGGACGTGTGATCCCTCCTGGAATGTGCCGGGCTCCCTTCCGGAGTGGGAGGCATGTGTTGTGGACCGGGCAGAATCAATGTTCGAACGGGATAAAAATCATCCTTCGGTGCTGATCTGGTCCTGTGGAAATGAGTCCTATGCGGGTGAGGATATCCTGAAGATGTCCCAGTTCTTCCACGAGCATGACAGCAGCCGTCTGGTGCATTACGAGGGAGTATTCTGGAACCGGGAGTTTGACAGGATCAGTGATATGGAGACCCGGATGTATGCGAAGCCGGCGGAGATCGAAGAGTATCTGAAGGGAGATCCGGAAAAACCCTACATCAGCTGTGAATACATGCATGCCATGGGAAATTCCTGCGGCGGAATGAAGCTTTATACGGATCTGGAGGACAGATATGACAAGTATCAGGGCGGATTTATCTGGGACTACATCGATCAGTCCATGCTGAAGGGCAATGAGCAGGGCGAGGAAGTGTTCACCTATGGAGGCGACTATGACGATCGTCCGACAGATTATGAATTCTGCGGAAACGGGATCGTGTTTGCTGACAGGAAGATCACACCGAAAGCGCAGGAAGTGAAACAGCTCTATGCGCCGCTGCGGCTCACGCCGGACGAACACGGAGTGAAGATCGAGAACAGGAACTGCTTTATCGGAACGGATGGATATGTTTTTGTATATCGACTGCTCAGGAACGGTGAGTGTATATTTGAAAAAGCCATGAAGACGTCCGTCCCGCCTCTGAGCGAAGCGTATATCAGCCTTTCCTGGCCGGAAACGGAAGGAACGGCAGAGTTTATATATGAAGTATCGGCAAGACTGGAGGAACGCACGCCCTGGTCTGAGCCGGGATATGAGAGCGCATTCGGTCAGAAGGCGGTAAAGACCGGAAAGAACAGTGCAGAACCCTGCAGCGATGAAGCGGAAGGCGGCGCTCTGAAGGTGATACGCGGAGATGTAAATATCGGTGTGCGGGGGAAAGATTTCTCAGTGATCTTCTCACGGCCGGAGGGCGGCATTGCATCTCTTGTCTACGGTGGGAATGAGTATATCACGAGAACTCCGAAGCTTACCTTCTGGCGGGCGGCAACGGACAATGACAGGGGAAGCAGATACGGGTTCGACAGAGGATGCTGGATGACAGCGGGCATGTATGCGCGTACGAAAGAATGTCAGCTGACAGAAGGAAAGACATCGGTTACTGTGAAATACCTGTATGAACTTCCGAGTCCGTTAGCTGCTGAAGTGTGGGCGTCCTATACGGTCCTGGCAGACGGCAGCATCCGTACTGAGCTGAGCTGGGGCGGCCAGAAAGGGCTTCCGGAGATGCCGGCGTTCGGTATGGAGTTCAGGATGAAAGAGCGTTTCGGAAAATTCCGCTATTATGGATGCGGACCGGAGGAAAACTACCGCGACAGGAAGGAAGGAGCGCGTCTCGGTATCTTCGAGGGGAGCGCAGAGAAAAATCTGACGCCCTACCTGGTGCCGCAGGAGTGCGGAAACCGTACCGGAACCAGATGGCTTGAGGTGTCGGATGGAGCCGGAAACGGACTGAGATTTTCAGGAGAGATGCCGTTCGAGAGCAGTGTGCTGCCTTGCAGCGCGTATGAGCTGGAGAATGCGGCGCACCAGGAAGAACTTCCGAAGAGACATTATACATGGGTCCGCGTACTTGCGGGACAGATGGGAGTCGGCGGAGACGACAGCTGGGGCGCTCCGGTGCATCCGCAGTATCTGATGCCGGCGGACAGGGAATGGAGAATAGTGTTTACAATACAGAGACTGCGGTGAGAAAGGCCTCGCCCTCGCCGAAGAACTGCATCCGCATATTGTACTGGCGGATATTGTCATGCCGGTCATGGATGGAATTGAGTTTTCGGCGATATTAGGTAAAAAACATCCGGAGATCCAGCTCATCATCCTCAGCAGTTATGATAAATTTGAGTACGTGAAGACGACTCTTTTAAATGGAGCGTCGGACTACATCCTCAAACCCATGCTCAACCCCGAGAGCCTTCTGAAGACGCTGAAGAAAGCGGCGGGACGGATCCCCGGTCTCAAACTGAAGCGGGGGGGGAAGGATCCTGTGTTAATCAGCTTGAGCGCTATCTGATGGGCTTTGCGGACCGTCTGGATGAGACTGCATTTGCAGGCGTGTTCCCCAACACGCTCTACAGACTGCTTGCGGTGAACCTCAGGAGATGCTGTGACGGGAGGCGCAAAGAGTTCATTTCAGTCAAACAGAGGCTGGAAGATTTTTTCGCTGACAGAATGCAGTACAGTGTGGTCGAAACATTCCTCCAGGAAGAGATCCTGTGCATTGTCATGAACTACCGTGTGAAAGACGACGCGTCGGCAGTGAGGGATGCGGATGAGATCACAGAGAGGATCAGGAGGCTTTATCCGTATGCCTTTTTTGTGCTGAGCAGAAGTTTTACCAGCATGCAGGAAATCCGTTATTACTATCAGCAGGATATCATCCCCGAGACAGAGAAGGGCTTTTATTATCCTGAAAAATATCTGTATGTTTCGGAGGCGTACCATAAGAACGGAAAGATGAAACGGTTCGAGTATGAGATATATACAAGCTGGCTTTCATCGAAGGAGTATGGGAAAGCACTTGATCTGTTTGAGGATTATACGGAATATCTGTGTACACAGCAGATTGAGGAGGAGAAGCTGAAGAATCTGTCTAAGAATCTCCTGTATAATTATCTGATGGAGATCGAGAAGCTGTCCGGACAGAATGACAGCGTGCGGGAAACCTATTTCCGTCAGATCGCTGAGGCGCGAAGTGTCGATGACTATAGAAAAGTGATGAACGGGGTTTTCGCTGACCTTCGGGAAATTCTAAGTGAGAGACAGGGCGCGGAGGACCATCGGATACGGGAGATCAAGGATTACATAGACGGGCATTATCAGGAGACTCTGGAACTGCAGGATATTGCGGAGCGGTTCGGACTGAGCTACAGCTATCTTTCTACATATTTTACGCAGACTGCCAGGGAAGGCTTTACGGAATATGTGAATAAGATCAGGATACGCCATGCGAAGGAACTGCTGGAGCAGAAAGGACTCGCGATCTCAAGGATCGGTTCCATGGTAGGGTATACAGAGCACAGCTATTTCTGCAGAGTGTTTAAAAAGCTTACCCTGGAGACTCCGAGCGAATATCGGAGAAGGATGAAACATTCTCAGTGAGGAGGGAAAGGGGACTACAGTGCTCCTTCTTCTTCGCAAGAATAAGGAGGCAGAGCAGACAGGAGAAAAGTAACTCCAGAATATGCAGCTTGCCTCAGAAAGGCCGCGCTGATATAATGTACGGCAAGGAGGAAAAAACGATGTCTGAGTATGTGATCACTACTGATTCGAATTCCGATGTGCGGCCGGAGTTCATCAGAGAGAATCAGCTCACGATCATCCCGCAGTACTATGCGTTTGGCGAGACGGTCTACGGTGATGAGCTGAACATGGAGCCGCATGAATTCTATGAGACGATGCGGAAGGGCGAACTTCCGAAATCGATGGCGAACAACCCGGCGGTGATCCGGGAGAGATTTGAGAGAATCCTGAAAGAGGGAAAGGACATCCTGCACATTGCATTCTCCAGCGCGCTCAGCGGGAGCTGCAATAATGTGGTGATGACGGCGAATGAGCTCCTGGAGGATTATCCGGAGCGGAAGATCATGGTCTTTGATTCCCTGAACGCATCCCTGGGGGAGGGCGTGTCCGTGTACCGCGGCGTGGAGCTGTGGAAAGCGGGAAAGAGCATGGAGGAAGTGTACGATATTCTTCTGAAAGAGCGGGAGCATGTGAATGTACTTTTTACCGTGAACGACCTCTATCATCTTCAGCGGGGAGGACGTGTGTCGAAGACGACTGCTGTTGTGGGAAGCCTTGTGAATATCAAACCGATCCTTACAGTGACGGCGGAAGGAAAGCTGGAATCCTCGGGGACTGTCCGGGGAAGAAAGAAATCTCTGAGGACGCTGGTCACCAGAATGGAGTCGGCGCTTGAACTGGATTCTTACGGGAAAGACCGCATGGTCTGCGTACTCCACGGGGACTGCATCGAGGATGCGCAGAGTGTGGCGGACCTGGTCAGAGAGAAAGGATTCACCAACGTGGTGATCAATGACGTGAGTCCCAGCATAGGAACTCACGCAGGTCCGGGAGTCGTAGGGCTTGTGTTTTACGGAAAGAAAAGATAGGAGAGAAAATAAGGAAGAAGCGGGAAAGTCCGGAAGGATATCCCCGCAGAAGAAAAAACGCCGTCCGGATGGGGACTGATGTTCCATCCGGGCGGCGTTTCTTTTATCTGAGGATTCTGTCCTGTCTGTAGTTTATTTCAGGATGCCGAAATCCTTCATTGCCTTTTCCAGGAGTTCTTTGTGTGCGGGCTCGATCTCTGTGAGCGGTGCGCGGAGCGGTCCGACTTCCCTGCCCATCAGGTTCATCGCTGCCTTCACCGGGATCGGGTTGACTTCGCAGAAGAGTGCGCTGCAGAGCGGAAGTGCATCCAGCTGCATCTTGCAGCTCTCCTTTGTATCTCCGTTCAGATACTTGTATACCATGTCGTGTACATAAGCCGGCGCAACGTTGGAGAGAACGGAGATCACTCCGATTCCGCCGAGGGACAGAAGCGGAACGACCTGGTCGTCATTTCCTGAATAGAGGTCGATGTTCCCGTCGCAGAGATGCATGATCTCCGCCACCTGTCCGATGTTGCCGGAGGCTTCCTTGACACCTACGATATTGTCCACGTTCTTTACAAGGTGGGCCAGTGTAGCCGGCTGGATGTTGCATCCTGTGCGGCTCGGCACATTGTAGAGGATCGCCGGGAGCTTCACCTCGCTGCAGACTGCGGTGTAGTGTGCGATCAGCCCCTTCTGGGTGGCTTTGTTGTAATATGGCGTTACGAGAAGCAGTCCGTCCGCTCCGTCCTTCTCCGCCTCTTTGGACAGCTCGATCGCTGTTGCGGTGCAGTTGGAACCTGTTCCGGCGATGACCGGGATGCGGTGTTTTACACGTTCTACAGTGAAGCGGATCGCCTCCATGTGCTCAGCCTCTGTCATAGTGGCAGATTCGCCGGTAGTGCCGCAGATGATGATGGCATCTGTGCCGCCTGCGATCTGCTCCTCCAGTATCTCATCCAGTTTATCATAGTTGATCTCAAGATTCTCTTTCATCGGTGTGACGATGGCTACACCTGCTCCTTTAAAAATTGCCATTCTATCTTCCTCCTTGATTTGGCCTGTTGTCCGCGCGTCTGCAGGATCAGCGGTTATAGCTAACATATATGCAGCGCGCGGAGAGACTGTGAGTGAACAGTAAAAGAAACGGCAAGATGCGCCGTTCCAAAATATACTTGTCCGTATAGTTCGGATAGCTCTCCATCCTGCGATGACAGTCATGTCGTTCTTCACGCCATGCCCAAGGATAAAACGTCAGGCGTTTTGTCCTTTCGGCATTTTCCCCTTTCTGATGATTTCCTCTGTTCCTGACACATCCGTCACCCTACTCATGAAAAATGCAGCCTCTATCCTCGTTTCTGTATTTACTGAAATGATATCACCGAGTCAGGGGGATGTCAACCGCTTTTCAATAATGTCTCAACCCTTTGACATTTCCACTATTATATGGTAAGCTAAGGTTGCTTGAAAGTGTAAATGGCAGAATCGCATTTGCACTTTTTTTACGCAGTTTTACGGCAGTGCGTGGAAGAGATTGAATGGAAGAAAACAGATGGATTTTCATCAGAAGAAAGGAGAGCGCTGTGTTTACAATCAGTAATTATGTGAAGGCGAAGACGCTGGAGGAAGCGTACGAACTGAATCAGGCACGCAGCAGCCGCGTCATGGGCGGTATGATGTGGATGCGCCTGGGAAACGCCAGGATCAAGACCCTGATCGATCTGTCTGGTCTGGGACTTGACAAGATCGAGGAGACGGATAATGTGATCCGGATCGGAGCCATGTGTACGCTGCGGCAGATCGAGCAGTGCGAGGCACTGAAAAACCTGTTCGGGGATGGAGTCGCAGAGTCAGTGCGCCATATCGTGGGCGTCCAGTTCCGGAATCAGGCTACCGTGGGAGGAAGTATATATGGAAGGTTCGGCTTCTCGGATGTGCTCACGGCGTTTCTCGCCATGGACACATTTGTGGAGCTCTACAACGGGGGAACAGTCCGGCTGTCCGACTTTGTAAATCGGAAGCAGGACAAGGATCTTCTTCTTTCTGTGATCGTCAGAAAGGGAAAAAGGCAGTTCCGATATGAGTCCATACGTCAGACACAGACTGATTTCCCGGTTCTTGCCTGCGCCACGGTGACCGGTATTGTACATGGACAGGAGACCTGGTATTTTTCCATCGGCGCCAGACCGATGAAGGCAGCGCTTCTTGAGAAGAAGTGGGAGATACCAAGGGACGCATCGGAGGAAAGGATCAGGGAGTACGCACAGGAAGTGGCGTCTTCATTTACCTACGGCACAAACATGAGAGGAAGCGCGGAATACAGACAGCATCTGGCGGAAGTTCTGGTACGCAGGGAGATCAGCTCGATCTTAGCGGAGGAGAGATAGATAAGATGGAAGTACAGTTTGTTTTGAATAAGAAGCAGGTGAAAGTGGATGTAGGACCGGACGCGGTCCTGCTGAATGTGTTGAGAGATCTTGGCTGCAAGAGCGTGAAATGCGGCTGTGAGACGACCAACTGCGGTCTCTGCACAGTCTGGATCGACGGGAAATCCCGGCTCTCCTGCTCCATCCTTGCAGTGAGCGTGGGCGGACATGAGATCACCACTCTGGAGGGTGTGGAGAAGGAAGCGGCAGAGTTCGGGAAGTTTCTCGCGGACGAGGGTGCCGAGCAGTGCGGCTTTTGTTCCCCCGGCTTTATCATGAATGTGCTCGCCATGATGAGAGAGCTGGAAGACCCGGACATTGAAGAGATCAAAGAGTACCTTGCGGGAAATCTGTGCCGGTGTACAGGCTATATGGGCCAGCTTCGCGCGATAGAGAAATATCTGGCCAGCAGAAAGGAGGCGCAGGTATGAATACAGAGCGAACAGAGAATCTGAGAGTGGTGAACCATCCGGTGGCAAAGGTTGACGCAGAGGCACTGGTCACGGGCAGGGCGGTCTATACAAACGACCTTGCACCGGCGGACTGCCTGATCGTGAAGATCGTCAGAAGTCCCCATGCCCATGCGCTGATCAAGGAGATCGATACCTCCCGCGCGGAGGCAGTGCCGGGAATTGAGTGTGTACTTACCTACAAAGACTGTCCGGACAAGCGGTTCACTCTGGCAGGACAGACTTACCCGGAGGCGAGCCCCTATGACCGCCTGATCCTGGATCAGAGAGTGCGTTTCGTCGGAGATGCTGCGGCCATCGTCGCGGGCACTTCCGAGGAAGCCGTTAAGAAGGCGATGAAGCTTGTGAAGATCAAGTATGAGGTGCTGGAACCGGTACTGGACTTCCGGAAGGCGAAGGATAATCCTATCCTTGTGCACCCTGAGGATAACTGGAGAAGCCTCTGCAATGTCGGCGCGGACAACAAGAGAAACCTGTGTGCCCACGACGTCTGCGGGGCGGGGGATGTGGATGCGGTCCTTAAGTCCTGCGACTATGTGATCGACCGTGTATACCACACAAAAGCGAACCAGCAGACCATGATGGAGACCTTCCGCACTTATACCTATATGGATGCATATGGAAGGCTGAACGTGGTCTCCTCCACGCAGGTGCCGTTCCATGTGCGTCGTATCCTGGGCAATGCGCTGGATATCCCGAAGCACAAGATACGCGTCATCAAGCCGCGCATCGGCGGAGGCTTCGGTGCGAAGCAGACTGCTGTGTCAGAAGTGTATCCGGCTTTCGTGACCTGGAAGACAGGAAAGCCGGCGAAGATTATCTATACAAGGGAAGAATCTATGACTGCCTCCTCCCCGCGGCATGAGATGGAGATGCATGTACGCGTTGGTGCGGACAAGGATGGAAAAATCCGTGCTATCGATCTATATACCCTCTCAAATACAGGTGCATTCGGCGAACACGGACCGACAACAGTGGGACTTTCCGGACACAAGTCCATTCCGCTGTACGGGAGTCCGGAAGCGTTCCGGTTTACGTACGACGTAGTATATACAAATGTGATGTCAGCGGGAGCTTACCGCGGATACGGCGCCACCCAGGGAATCTTTGCCGTGGAGTCTGCCGTGAACGAGCTGGCTCAGACGCTCGGCATGGACCCGACGGTCCTGAGAGAAAAGAATATGGTCCGCGAAGGCATGGCTATGCCTGCCTACTACGGCGAGATCGCGAAGAGCTGTGCGCTTGACCGCTGTATGGCGCGGGCCAAGGAGATGATCGGCTGGGATGAGAAGTACCCCTGCCGCGATATGGGGAACGGCAAGGTCCGCGGCGTCGGCGTCGCCATGGCGATGCAGGGATCCGGAATCTCCCATGTGGATACCGGATCTGTGGCGATCAAGGTAAATGACGACGGATACTACAGCCTGATGATCGGCGCTACGGATATGGGAACGGGATGTGACACGATCCTTACCCAGATGGCTGCGGAGTGTCTGGACTGTGACATGAGCGATATCCTTGTGCACGGGGTAGACACGGACGTCTCCCCCTATGACTGCGGATCCTACGCGTCCAGTACGACCTATGTGACCGGAATGGCTGTGGTGAAGACCTGCGAGACACTGAGAAAGAAGATCTGCGAACGAGGTGCAGAATATCTGGGATGTTCCGCAGAGGAAGTGGAATTTGACGGACAGAAGGTCACGAACCTGAAGACAGGGGAATCCATCACGAGAAAAGAGATCGGAAACAAGGTGATGAGTTTCAATAATGAGGCGCTCTCCGCGAGCGAGGCGTTCTCCTCACCGACCTCCCCGCCGCCGTTCATGGTCGGCATGGCTGAGGTAGAGATCGACAAGGAGACCGGTGTGCCGGAAGTGATCGATTATGTGGCCGTGGTAGACTGCGGAACCGTGGTGAACCCGAGCCTGGCGCGGGTTCAGGTCGAGGGCGGTATCGCCCAGGGCATCGGTATGGCGCTCTATGAAGATATTGTTTACAATGAGAAGGGAAAGAACTACAGTAATTCCTTTATGCAGTACAAGATCCCGAGCCGCCTCGATGTGGGGACAATCCGCGTTGAGTTTGAGAGCAGCTACGAGCCGACAGGTCCTTTTGGAGCCAAGTCGATCGGAGAGATTGTCATCAATACGCCTTCTCCGGCAATCTCCAATGCGATCCAGAATGCAGTCGGCGTGATCATCCGTGAGCTGCCGATGACGGCGGAGAAGATCTACTGGG
Organism: Lachnospiraceae bacterium UBA1818; assembly: GCA_904419285.1. Classification (GTDB taxonomy): domain Bacteria; phylum Bacillota; class Clostridia; order Lachnospirales; family Lachnospiraceae; genus Mediterraneibacter; species Mediterraneibacter caccogallinarum. Next base: position 76,104 of record CAJFQZ010000003.1, on the reverse strand, counting down.
GGATGCAGGAAAAAAAGTAAAAGTCCGGATTTAAGACTTGTCCGCGAATTTTGATGAGGAATTTGGGGCGGCTTTGGCTGACATAATATATCTCCGGATTTCAGTGTTCTCCGCTGTACTGCGGAAAAAGCAGGATGTGAAGCGACTATTTTCGACTTCACATCCTGCTTTTTATTTACCGGGGCTCAAGTCCGGAGGCGATGCCAATGAACGCTGCATATTCGGATCTGATCCGGTTATTAGTATTCATTGCTGCTCTACAAGATGATATTAAAAATGAACAATGAAAAAAGGGATGCTGTGCTGGCCGTTCCGGTACAGCCAGATCACTGTCCGGCCTTCTGGAAAGCAATTCTTTCGCTTCCGTCCTCCGTGAAGATGATCCCACACCGTGTGAAACCGTTCTTTTCAAGAACGTGCTGCATAATATGGTTATCCTTATGAGTGTCGATCTTAAGATTCCCGCACTGTCTGAAAGCCCAGTCCAGACAGAAGCCAGCGGTTCCTTTAACCGTTCCGTCTGAGGTGATGCGGTGGACGGCTCCGTAGGGGAGTTCATTGAGCCACTGTCCGCTGAAGATCCTGGCGTATGTAGGATCATCGCCTTCTTTATAGTAAAAAACGGCAATTATATTTCCATGCTCTTCGCAGACATAACTGTTCCCGGCGCTGATATCCCTGAGGATGAGATCTTCTTGGGGATATGAGGTTCCCCACTGGGAAGGATTGCCGTGAGCTGCCATAAAGGAGCGGGCATTTTCATAGAGGCGCATGACATGCGCCGCTTCTTCAGGTTTTGTTTTTCTTATTTCCATATTTCGCTCTCCAATCTCTATAATTTAATTACATAATATACGGCTTTTATTATACTTATTCTGCCTTGTCTGTTCAACTGCCTGCGGCAGGAGAAACCGGTTGAACAGTAAAATCGGTATTGTTATAATGTTTGACAGAGAGAAACTGATCGGAGGACAGTGTGATGGAGGAACAAAGGAACAGAAAGCTTCTGGTCGTGGAGGATGAGATCTATTTGCAGAGGCAGATCAAGGCGATGCTGACGGAGCGCGGCTATGAGGTTGAGACGGCGTCGAGCCGGGCGGAGGCAGTCCAGTATATTTTAAATGATACCGGGATCAGTCTGTACCTTCTGGACATCTGGCTGCCGGACGGGGACGGGTTCGATTTGTGCCGTCTGATCCGCCAGAAGAATATGAAGCCGGTCATTTTCCTGACCGCCTGCGACGACGAAGAATCTGTGGTAAAGGGACTGGACCTGGGAGGAGACGACTATGTGTCAAAGCCGTTCCGGACGGCGGAACTGCTCTCGCGGATCCAGGCAAACTTAAGAAGAAACGAAAATCCGCCGTCCGCTGTGATGAAGAGTGGACAGATCCGAGTGGACACACATGCCAGTACAGTACAGAAGGATGGAAGCGAAGTCAGCTTAAGCTCGATCGAGTACCGGCTGCTGGTCGTCCTGATGGAGAATCCAGGGCGGATCGTCAGGCGGGAGAGCCTGATGGAGAGGCTGTGGGACGCCTGGGGGCAGGAGATCGAGGACAACACTCTCTCTGTGAATATCAGCAGGCTGCGGAGGAAGATCGGCTCTGAGTATATTGAGACGATCCGTGGTTTCGGCTACCGGTTCGCTAAACCGGTGGAGAGGTGTCTGGGGTAAAAGGGTGGACAGTATGAAGAAGTATAAACGCATGAGAAGGCTGATCCCGGCGGCTTTTGCAGTGATCCTCCTGCTCATGGCTGCCGGAACCTGTTTCTTTGCATGGAGTGTGAGGCAGGACTTTGAGAGCGGCATTAAGAGTATGATCGGAGAGCTGTATGAGGGGGATCCGCAGAGTGCGGAGCAGATGATGAACTGGCTGTTCGAGGGAGAGCGGGATGCCTCGGCAGGGAAAGGGCAGGAGGCGCTGACTGCAATGGGATATACAGAGAAGGGAACAGAGTATCTCTATGAACAGAGCAGGATATATACCTTCAGTGTGGGGATGATCTGTGCTGAGATCCTGGCGGGCGCAGCCCTGCTGATCCTGTTCCTGCGGATGGAGCGCCTCAGAGAGGAGAGAGAGGAAGATCTGGTGCGGCGGATCCGGAGCGGCGATATGGCTCCGGAGACCGGCAGCGAAGGACAGCCGGAGGAATCGGAGCAGGCGCTGGAGTATGAGATTGCGAAGCTGTTTGAGCGTCTGGAGGCGGAGGAACATTACCTGCAGGAAAAGAATCTCATGACCCAGAACTTTATAGAGAATATCGCACATCAGATCAAGACTCCGCTGAGCTGTATCTCCATTTCCCAGGAGCGGATCCTGGAAAGCACGGAGGGAGAAGCGCGGGAGCTGGCGCGGCAGAGCCTGAGATACACGGACGAGATCGGAAAGCTGATGAAGAGACTTCTGGATATCGGGCGCCTGGAGGCAGGAAAGGTCATCTGGCACAGGGAGATGTTCCGAATGGCGGATCTTCTGGAGGACTGCGCCGCTTCTCTCGAGAATGGAACGGAGAGAATCCGGGTCGCAGGGGACAGAGATGCAGAGTACTACGGGGATTATGAGTGGCTCAAGGAAGCTTTTTCAAATATCCTGAAGAACTGTCTGGAGCACGATCCCGGCGGAGAGAAGATCACCGTTTCGCTGACCCGGAGCAGGGAGGGCGTCAAGATCGTGATCCGGGATCACGGGACTGGGATCTCGGAGAAGGATCTCCCCTATATATTTGACAGGTTCTATCTTCCGGAAAAAACAGGGACGCCGCACGTGGGGATCGGCCTGAATCTGGCAAGACTGGTTGTCGAGCAGCATTTCGGTTCAGTTACAGCGAGAAATGCAGAGGGAGGCGGCGCGGAGTTTACCGTCATACTTCCGGCGTATTCTATCATGAAGACAGAGCGGATTTGAGCAGGACAGGCTTATCCTCCCTGTCTTTTTCTATGGGTCTGTCTTTTCTATGGAAGGATTCAGAACAGGAAATCGTCTGTTCCCGGATAAAATGATGTTTCCTGTCACCTTCCTGTAAGGTTCGGAGGATATAATAAGGCTGTAAATAAGAAAAACGGGGAAAGGCATGAGATTTGAGTGTCTGTATCCTGATGGTCATCGCGTTTCTGATCAGTACAGCTGTGGGCATCAGGTCAATGGAGAAAGGAGAGTCGAGAGTATGAGTGCAGTTCTGGTGACGAAAGGAATTTCGAAGACGTATGGCAATGAAAAGGTAAAGGTCCGCGCACTGCGGTCCTGCAGCATGGCGATAGAAAAGGGAGAGTTCGTCGCGATCGTGGGGAAGAGCGGTTCGGGAAAATCCACCCTGCTGCGCATCCTCGGGACACTGGAGCCGCCGGACGAGGGGCAGGTGTTCCTGGAGGGAAAGGAGATCTCGGGACTTTCGGATAAGAAGCTCTCGAGGCTTCGGAGGCGGAGGATTGGATTCGTCTACCAGGATTACAGTCTGTTCTCGGAGTTTACGGCATATGAGAATATCGCCATGCCGTTCCATCTGGACGGGCGGAAGGAGAACAAAAACTATATTAAGGAATTGATGGATACGCTCGGCATCTACCAGTGCAGGGACAAGTTCCCATCGGAGATGTCGGGCGGCGAGCAGCAGAGAGTGGCGATCGCGAGAGGGATGTGCGTGTCCCCGGCGATCATCCTGGCGGACGAGCCCACAGGCAATCTGGACGCGGAGAACGCAGAGGAAGTCGCCATGCTCATGAGCAAGGCGTCAAGGCTCTACCAGCAGACGATCATCATGGTGACCCATGACGGGCAGATGGCGGATTACGCGGACCGGATCCTGTATATCAGGGACGGAAGAGTGCGGGAGCGGACGGAGGAATAGGACGGGGTGCCGACGGAAAGGGGGCGTGGATATGTTTTTTCAGATGGTGATGAAGAGCATGAAACGGAGAAAGCGGGAACTGCGTTATGTCTCTGCCGCTACATTTATCGCGGTCCTGTTCCTGACATCAGTGAGTGTGTTCCAGAATACGATGGATCAGTACGTGACGGTGACGAACTATGAGAACTACGGGGAGTGGATCCTGTCATCGGTTGAGGACCCCGGCAGCCGGGAAGTGACATTCCGGGACCTGGAGCATCCGTATTTTTCAAAAACAGGGATCTGCAGGACCGGACCGGGAATATTGGATGCGGACGGGGAAGACAGCAATTTGAGCATAGGGACACTGGATGAAGCGCTGATGGATATAGGAAATATTTCCATGTACGAAGGCCGTATGCCGGAAAAAGACAGTGAGATCGCCATGGATCTTCCCTCCCTTGCCGCATTGGGATACAGCTATGAAGTGGGGCAGACGGTGACCGTGACCACAGTGACCTATCCGGATACGGAAACCCCGGAGGCAGCCGGGAGCGGGCCGGCAGGCGACGGCGGGGAAGAAGAGACCCTGGCAGAAGCGGTTCCGGCAGGAGACGCCGCGGCAGAAGAAGCTTCGGCAGAAGACGTCCCGGCGAAAGACGCGGAACTGCAGGGGGAGAGAATCACGAAGGATTTTGTGCTGACGGGAACGATCAAAAGCTTTGCATCCAACTGGGCGCATGATGAAAGGTATCCCCTTCCGAACTGCATCGTGACGGAGGGGGCGCTGGACGCAATGGGAGGCGCTGACTATACCACACATTTCTATCAGCTGGACCGAAGGTATGAAGATATCAATGCAGAGGTATTTGCAGGATCTTTCGTGGATGAAAAAAGCGCATGCACCTATAACAGTTATGTCTATCGCAGCCGCGTGTGGGGATCGGAAGAGATGTTTACAGCGGTCAAGGCGGTCCTGCTCGTGATCACAGCGCTCGCGGTCGGATATCTGCTTATCTCGTACGGGGCGGGACGGAGGAAATGGTATTATCAATACAGGACCGTAGGCGCGGAAAAGTCGCAGATCAGGACAATGATCCTGCTGGAAGGCGTATATGGCGTATTCCCATGGGCGCTGCTCGCACAGATCATCCCGCATCCCGCCGCAGCAGGGACCTGTCTGGCTGTGTCAAAGCTCAGGGGACTGCCGTTCTTCTATGAGTTTCATGCCGGGGAGGCATTTCTGCAGGCTGGAGTCATATTCGGCATCTTACTGCTCACAATACTGGGCATGTGGCTGAGGAGCAGCGACAAGGTTCTGGTGAGAAACACACAGGAGGTCACGGAAAACCAGAGAAAGCGGCTTCGCAGATGCGGAAAAGGAAGCCCTCTGAAGAGCTTCTATAAGAGGCAGAGAAAGATGTATCCGCTGCGCCAGGCAGTGAGGACATTGTTTGCCGTGAGCGTGTGTACGGTACTTATCGTCACATGCAATGAGATATACAGCTCAGTGAAACGATATCAATTGGTACGTGATTCGAGAAGTGACTTTTTTGCGTCAAAAAGAGTGGATTTCAGCTATGAAGGTCTTGCGTATTTCAATGGAGAGCCGGTAAAGAGTCCGGCTGAAAAGAAAGTTACAGATATGTATGACGGGATCAGCGCGGAGGGCAGGGCGAAGCTGCAGAGTCTGATCGGGATCAGCAGACTGGATACGGGGATCAGTGATGAGCTTCACAGACTGATATGGGACGGAAGAGAAGACAGCGAGATCGTTCGAGACAGAACCGGACCGGCAGAACTCGGAGTTGATGAACCGATGGAATATTTCCGTTTCTATGAAAACTATGAAGATGCGGCGGAGAAGCTTAATTTTCAGGCGGAAGGAGAAGCTTTTGATGCAGAAGCGTTTGACCGCGGCGAACAGATCATTCTGACAACAGGACGGTACGAGATCATGTGGGAGAATGGAAATATTCTAAGCGGCGAAGAGCGCAGATTTGTCAGGGAGACAGGAATCATAGCGGGGCAGCAGATTACGGTCGAAGGGCGGGAGTCGGATGGGAAGACTTCTGTAACGGTCGGGGCAGTCGTGGAGGAACCGGAAGATGGATCTACAGAGATGCAGGATGCATTTGCCTATATTCCCTACGGAGTGATCGGTTCCCGCGCTCTTGCAGAACGCTTTGCCGAGGCGGACGGACGATCGGGAGACCTGGCACCGAACACGGTGAAGGTCTGGCTGAACAGCCAGGCGTCATTCGAGGCGACGGAAAAGAGCATGGCAGAACTGTTTACAGATGAAGGAATGGATTACTATTCAAGCCGTGAAGATATTGTCAGAGAGTGGAATAATCTGATGAATAATCTCAGTATATATGGCGTCTTCGGGTGTGTGATCCTGGCGGTTTATCTGGTGCTGGAGCTGAATTTTAATAAGAGCCAGAGCTTTTCTATCAGACGGGAGTACAGACTTCTCAGGCGGATGGGACTGGAAAGACGGTCTTTCTCCAGGATGACTCTGGTATACAAGGCGAAGCAGGCGGTATGGCTGCTCTTAGCAGTTCCGGCATCCTATGGGATCATGTTCGCGGGCTCATACTATGAGGCAGTGAAAGAGGTGGAACGGAGTATGAGCCAGGGACAGACGACCAGTGTATGGTCCACATTTCTTCAGAATTATACACCGGAACCGGGATGGATGGCAGCGGAATATGTACTCAGGGATTCTTGCTGGGGCTGCACGCTGGCTGCGGTGATCCTGACAGCATTTATCCTGATCCTTGGAGGCGGGATGATGATCCGGATGCTGCAGAAAGGTGAGGGAGGCAGACAAAAGCGGATCAAAAAGCATGGCGGGAAGAATGGGCGAAAACTCAAATTATCCGCGTAATGGATCTGATATAACAGAAAGGTGGCGCCGGCAGACAATCGTATCCTCCTGCCGGCGCCGTTTATTGGAGGCACAAAAGCGGAAGAGAGGGGCAGGATGAGACCCTGGCGGTATCTTATACTCCGGGAATGTGCCTTTTGGTACTTCTGCCGGTCGGCTTAAGCGGGGGCGTCTGCAGGAGTCCGGTCTGCTTTTTATAGTTCTTTGTATTTTTACAGATACAATATGTAGTTGAAAATGTCGCATTTTGTACAAAATTGAGTACAAGGGCATTTGTGATAACGATTATCAATATAGGGCTTGTCTTTTTTTTAACACGATGATATACTAGCGCATGTAAGAGATCAGAGAGAATCTGGTGCTCGAGATTTATTCAGATACAGGATTTCATGAAGGAGGTTTTTAACGAATGGCAAAAGTAAATTTTGACCAGTGGGCAGATTTCAAGGGACATCTCTGGAAAGAGGAAGTCAATGTCCGTGATTTCATCCAGCACAACTATACTCAGTATGACGGAGATGAGTCTTTCCTTGCAGGCCCGACAGAAGCAACAAATAAACTCTGGGGCGAACTCTCCAAACTGCAGAAGGAAGAGCGTGCAAAAGGCGGCGTTCTGGATATGGAGACAGAGGTTGTTTCCGGTCTGACAGCATACGGCCCGGGATATATCAATGAGGAGATGAAGGATTTAGAGCAGGTTGTCGGTCTTCAGACAGACAAGCCGCTGAAGAGAGCATTTATGCCGTACGGCGGAATCAAGATGGCTGAGCAGGCTTGTACGACATACGGATATACACCGAGTAAAAAACTGCATGAAATCTTTACAAAATATCATAAGACACATAACCAGGCGGTATTTGATATCTATACTCCTGAGATGAAGAAGGCACGTCACAACAAGATCATCACAGGTCTTCCGGATACATACGGAAGAGGACGTATCGTAGGCGACTACCGCCGCGTAGCTCTCTACGGTATTGACTACCTGATCGAGCAGAAGCAGTCTGATTTTGTTGAGTATGAGAGACACGGAATGAAGGGAACAGATTTCCGTCTCCGCGAAGAGATCGCTGATCAGATCCGCGCGCTCAATGGAATGAAAGAGATGGCAGAGTCTTACGGCTATGATATCTCCAAGCCGGCGACAAACGCAAAAGAGGCTGTTCAGTGGCTGTACTTCGGATACCTTGCAGCGATCAAGACACAGAACGGAGCTGCAATGAGTGTCGGACGTATTTCCACATTCCTTGATATCTATATCCAGAGAGACCTGGAGAAGGGCATCCTGACAGAGGAGCAGGCTCAGGAGCTCATCGACCACATGGTAATGAAGTTCAGAATGGTGAAGTTCGCGAGAATCCCGTCTTACAACGAACTGTTCTCCGGAGACCCGGTTTGGGCTACGCTGGAGATGGCTGGTATCGGAATGGACGGACGTCACATGGTAACAAAGAACGACTACCGTTTCCTCCACACACTGGAGAACATGGGACCGTCACCGGAGCCGAACCTGACAGTTCTGTACTCCTCACACCTGCCGGAGAACTTCAAGAAATATGCAGCTTATATTTCTGTTAAGACAAGCTCCATTCAGTATGAGAATGATGATGTGATGCGTCCGGTATGGGGCGACGACTATTCTATCTGCTGCTGTGTATCCGCAACAGAGACAGGTAAGGAGATCCAGTTCTTCGGAGCTCGTGCGAACCTTGCAAAATGCCTTCTGTACGCGATCAACGGCGGTGTTGACGAGAAGACAAAACAGCAGGTATCTCCGCTGTACAGACCGATCACATCCGAGTACCTTGACTATGACGAGGTTATGGAGAAATATGACCAGATGATGGAGTGGCTGTCCAAGCTGTATGTTGATACACTGAACATGATCCACTACATGCATGATAAGTACTACTATGAGGCTGCTGAGATGGCGCTTATCGATACAAATGTAAGACGTACATTTGCTACAGGTATCGCAGGATTCTCACACGTAGTTGACTCCTTAAGCGCGATCAAGTACGCAAAGGTTAAAGTAGTCCGCGATGACGACGGCGTTGCTACAGGATTCGAGATCGAGGGAGATTTCCCGAGATACGGAAACGACGACGACCGCGCAGACGATATTGCAGTATGGCTGCTCCGCACATTCATGAGCAAGCTGAAGAAGTGCCACACATACAGAAATTCTGAGCCTACAACATCCATCCTTACGATCACATCCAACGTGGTTTACGGTAAGGCTACAGGATCTCTTCCGGATGGAAGAAAAGCAGGCGAGCCGCTGGCACCGGGAGCAAACCCGTCCTACGGCGCAGAGAAGAACGGACTTCTTGCTTCCCTCAACTCTGTTGCGAAACTGCCGTATGAGCAGGCGCTTGACGGAATCTCCAATACCCAGACGATCAGCCCGGGAGCACTGGGACATGACGACGACGAGCGCAAGAAGAATCTTGTGCACGTTCTCGACGGATACTTCGATCAGGGAGCTCATCACCTGAACGTGAACGTATTCGGTACAGAGAAACTGATCGATGCGATGGAACATCCGGAGAAGGAAGAGTATGCAAACTTCACGATCCGCGTATCAGGATACGCTGTGAAGTTCATCGACCTGACAAGAGAGCAGCAGCTTGATGTAATCGCAAGAACCTGCCACGATAGAATGTAATTTTCGGGGACGTAGTGAAATTCAGTTTGACTACGTCCCTTCTTAACGGCAGCCCCGTCCCTTTTTGCAGACAGCCCTGTCCTCTTTCGAAATCTGCACAAATGTTGTGCTGATTTCAGTGTGTTTGAATGACAAAATTGTGGAAGTTTCACATAGGGGACATAGTGAATTTCAAAAAGGGACAGGGCTGTGAACAATTGGGGACGTAGTGAAATTCAATTTGACTACGTCCCGGAAGGAGAGTTTATGAACGGATATATCCATTCTACAGAGAGTTTTGGCTCGGTCGACGGGCCAGGCGTACGTTTTGTTATTTTTGTCGCAGGATGTCCGATGCGGTGCCAGTTCTGCCACAACCCGGATACCTGGAACATGCAGGTGGGGGAGCAGAAGAGCGCGGACGAGCTGCTGGCGCAGGCGCTGCGGTACAGATCCTACTGGAAGGACGGCGGCGGAATAACGGTGAGCGGGGGAGAACCTCTGCTTCAGATAGATTTCATGATCGAACTGTTTAAGAAAGCAAAGGAAAAGGGGATCAACACGACGATCGACACGAGCGGCGCGCCTTTTACACGGGAAGAGCCTTTCTTTGGAAAGTTCAATGAGCTCATGAAGTACACGGATCTGCTGCTGGTGGACATCAAGCATATTGATGATGAGCAGCACAAGATACTGACGGGACATACGAACAAGAATATCCTTGACATGGTGCAGTATCTGTCTGAAATCGGAAAGCCGGTCTGGATCAGACATGTGCTTGTGCCGGAGAGAAGCGACAAAGATGAATATCTTGAAAAGCTTTATTCGTTTATAAAGACATTAAATAATGTTGAGAAGGTGGAAGTTCTGCCGTACCATACCTTTGGCGAATATAAGTGGAAAGAGCTGGGATATGACTATCCGCTGGCAGGCATCGAACCGCCGACGAAAGATCGGATCAAGAATGCAAATGAGATCCTGCATACCGGACAGGAATAAGAGCATGCAGAAAAAATACGCCGGGACGAAACCTGAGGCAGGTGCCGTCCCGGCGTATTTTTTTCTGCCGGATCCTTAAAGAGTCCAGCGGACTATAGAAAAAGGGGATGGAAATAATGATCCCCGCAGGTCAGAACTCTGCTGCGTGCACTGTCCCTTCAGGAAATATAATCGTTACTCTCGTAAACTTCCCTTCGAGGGATTCAATTGTCAGCCCCAGATTCAGTCTGTCGCACAGTGTCTTTGCAAGATACAGTTCCATCCCCGTGGAAACGCTTTTTGACCGGTCTGACCCGGTAAATCCTTTCTCGAAAACACGGGGAAGATCCGAAGCACTGATCCCGCATCCGTTGTCTTCGATCACAAGAGAGACAGAAGCTGGAGTTACGTCACTGTATATGGAAAGGCGCTTCTGTATTTTGTCAAAATATTTGAGGGAGTTCTGGATGACCTGGGACAGGATAAAGGAAAGCCACTTTTCGTCTGTGAAAACAGAGAGTTTCTCTATCCGGACGTCCAGTTCCACGCCGGCATCCAGAAAATAGCGCCGGAACTTAAGTATGGAGTCGTGCACTGTGTCCTGAAGATCAAGCCGGCGGACAAAGTAGTCCTTCTCCGTATTCTCGCTTCTGGCATAATAGAGCATCTGCTCCACCAGATTGAAGATCCGGTCAGTTTCCTTTTTGAGCTCGTAATCCTTCATGTTATCAAAGGTCAGCGAGAGCGCGCTGATGGGCACTTTGATCTCGTGGGCAAAGCTCTCGATATATTCCCGGTAGTCCTGCTGTTCCGCTTCCATGTCATCCAGACGCTCAGTCATAGCCTTACAGGCTTTCTTAAGGGCGTAATAATATCCTTTGCTTTCAAGATCTCTGGGACCGGGCAGCACTTCAGAGGCATACCATGTCTCATGCAGGCTGTCTGTAAGATACATGATCTGTTCCTGACGTTTCTGCAGCCTGCAGTAACGGAGAAGCTGAAAGAAAAGCCAGGCGCAGACAGAGATGGCTGAGAACAGGAAAAGATAGCCCTGCCGAAATCCTGCGGCGAAGAGAAGCAGGGCTGCGAGTCCGGTAAACACGATATGAAAGAGAAAATCGCATAATTTCATTTCCAAATAAATAATAAAGTTCACAGCTTCCAGCCCTTTCCCCTGATATTTTCCAGCAGATGTGTGATTCCTATCTCTCTGAGCTTGTGCTTCAGCCGGGTCATGTTGACCATGAGTACATTTTCATCCAGATAGAAGCGGTCGTTCCACAGCTTTTCCAGAAGTTCTTCTTTTCCGATAACTTTTCCGCTGTTCATAAAGAAATAATACAGGATGCGGAATTCGTTCCGGGTGAGTTCTGCCTCCCTGCCACTGTACCGGATGACTGACAGGTGAAGATCCAGCGTACAGCCTTTCCGGGTGAGTTCGCGGAAATTGCCGGGATCGGTCAGCCTGAGGGCACGCCGGATCTTCTCCAGGAGGATCAGCGGATCGTAGGGTTTGGAGACAAAGTCGATGCCTCCTGCGCGGATGCTCATAAGCTCATCCGCTGAGGTGTCCCTGCTGGTGACGAAGATGACCGGCGTCCGGGTAAGTTCGCGGATCCTCCGGCAGATGTCATATCCGTTTTCATAAGGAAGATTGACGTCCAGAAGGATGAGGTCGGCGGAAAGTCCGGCAAGCTGACCGGCGAGATCTTTAAAATCATCCGGCAGAACCCCGGCGGTGTCTGTAGAGCCCCGGTGCAGCCCGAAGAACTTTGGCGGCGCCCATAGAATCCCTGCGGTGCCCGCAGATCTTCAACGTAATCCGTACAATTCCGGTGGTATCTTATTATATCATGTTTCCTGAATATTTCTCTTAAATCCAATGTACGCGGCCAGAAAATAAATCAGGTACACAAGAAGGAAGATGACAAGCCCTGCGAGAAAATAGAGCAGGTATGCCCAGCTGCTTTCCAGAAAGATACCGTACAACCGGGTTATTGAGGACATGCACAGAAAAGTGATGATCACCGGGTACACGACCGGCAGCCCGAACAGGATAAGGAGCTGCCTGCCGACCGTCCGACAGAGACCGGTGCTGCTGATGCCCAGCCGGCTCAGGACAGTATAGCGGTATTTGTGCCGGGAGGAGTCGCTCAGGGCCTGGACTGCCAGGATCGTGCCGGCAGTGGACAGGAAGATGAAGGCAAGATACAGACAGAGGGAGGAGACGATGGCCAGCATGCTGTTTCCTTCCTCGACTATCTGTCCGCGCACAGTGACCTTATAATTTTCGTTTGTCACATCCCCGGAGTCATCTGTGTATGTGAGGTGCCAGGACATTTCATCCACGAGCTTTTTATTAAGATCAGCAGTGGTCTCTTCCTCGGTATCTATGACCAGATGACTCTCCACCGGCTCAAGGTCCTGTACATATGGATCAGGATATACAGCAACAAAACTGGTGAGACCTGTGATGCTCTGCCAGTAGCCGGTATCTGTGATCTCTTTCAGACGCAGGGACGAACCGTCCGCCAGAGTGATCTTCCGGAGTTCCCCGTCTTCCTCAAAGCGCTGGAGCATCTGCCGGTCCGTGAGGATGAGATACTCGTCATCTTTCAGGCTTACAGGGGAAAGTCCTCGGAGCCTCAGAAGGTCATTGTATGTGCTCAGGCGGATGACGGTATCAAAATCTGTATTGGAACCGGGCATGCTGACAATAGGCTGAAGGTTCATTGCAGGTTCTTTATATACGTCGAAGAGGCAGGATGAGCTGACCGTATAGTCTTCCTCTATGAGAGCAGTATAATCGTTGAAAACGTCTCTGTCCTCGGGATCGTCGTAAATCTGGATATCATAAGGCGCTTCCAGTTCCAGCAGGTAGCCGGACATCCCCTGGTTGAGATAGGAGATATTCAGGGAGAGCAGAGTCAGAACCACCAGCATGGAAAGGGTCCCCACAGTGACGCTCATGCTGCGCACCTTGGAGGAAAATGTCCTTGCGATAAAAAGGTGGCTGCCCTTGTATTTGAGCGATCTCTTCTGCAGGACCAGCGTCAGCAGCATATCACCCGCGGTGACGGAGACGCCGTAAATGCTGAGGATGAACAGGATGATCCCGAGCAGGAGCCAGTACATAATGCTTTGATCTGAGGCGCCGTTCAGATCGAACTGGGAGTTCCACACAAGAAACCCCAGGACGCCCAGGAGCAGGCTGATGCAGAAGAGGACATTCCGCTTCCGTGACGAGCGCAGCACCTTTTCCTCATTCTCTTTCTCCATATTGAGAAATCCGCGGATGGATATCCTCCCCATTTTCCGCATCATGTTCAGAAGGACGAGAAGGAAGACAACGGCAAAATATAGGAGAAGCATTCCGGCAGAAGCCGGGGCAAAAGCGATAAATATCACTTCAGGGATTCCGAAGGCTCCGACAATGATCATAGAGATGATCTGGCTGATCAGAAATCCGACGGGGAGGGAGAGCGTCAGCGCAAAGAGACCCAGCAGAAGAATCTCTGTCAGGAACATAAGGATCACTTTCCCGCGGCGGATGCCGAGCAGGAGATACATGCCGAACTCCCGGCTCCTCTTTGTGAACATGAACTTTGTCGTATAGTTGATGAGAAAGGAGAGCACAAAGAGGATGATGACATTGATAAAGTCAAGGATCATCCGGAAAGTGTCCATCCCTTCGGACAGGCCGGCTATGGCGTCCGACGAGGTGACCAGGCCGAAGGCGAACATCAGGGAGAAGGAGAGGGTGACTGTGATCAGATAGACCGCATAGTCACTTAAGCTTCTCCGCGCATTTCGAAAGGAAAGCTTATATAACATTTCCTGTGTCACCTCCCAGCAGTGTCAGGATATCCAGGATCTCAGTGAAGAATTCCTTCCGCGTCTTCGTGCCCTTCCGGCTTTCTGTAAAGATTTTCCCGTCCTTCAGAATGAGGATGCGTCCGCAGAAGGAGGCGCAGAAGGGATCGTGGGTCACCATGAGGATGGTTGCCTCCAGTTTCTCGTTGATGGAAGACATGGTTTCCAGAAGAAGGCGGGAGGACCTGGAGTCCAGTGCGCCGGTGGGTTCGTCTGCAAGGATGAGCTTCGGTTCGTTGATCAGCGCCTGCGCACAGGCACAGCGCTGCTTCTGCCCGCCGGATACCTCGCAGGGGAACTTTTCAAGAATATCGCTGATGCCAAGCCTCCCCGCGATGTCTGAGACCCGCCGGTCGATAACCTCCGGGGACGCTCCGCTTATGATCTGAGCCATGGAAATGTTTTCTCCGATGGTCAGCGTGTCAAGCAGATTAAAGTCCTGGAAGATAAATCCCAGATTCTCCCTTCGGAAATCTGCCAGATTCCGTTCGCGGACAGCAGTGATGTCCTGCCCGCCGACGAAGATGTGTCCGCTGGTAACACTGTCAATTGCGGCGATACAGTTCAAAAGTGTGGTCTTGCCGGATCCGCTGGCGCCCATGACAGCTACGAATTCTCCCTTGTCAACATGGAGGGAGATGCCGTCCACGGCTTTTGTGATATTTCCGTGATTTCCATAATATTTTTTGACATGCTCAAGCCTTAATGTCTGCTGCTCTGAGACACTCTGGCTGGACATCTTAGATTCTGAGGCTGATCGTCTCTGTGCCTGTTTCATATGCAGTTCCTTCCTTTCTCAGTGCTGCAGGCAGAAATATCCGTCCCGGGATATGGACATCTCTGCCCGGCGGAACAGATTGTTCCGGGGTTATGGTCATTATATCAGTGGGAGAGAGGGGAGTACACTTACAGTTTTGAAAGTCTCGGCGGCACATTCATCCCGCCGCCGGGGCCGGACTTCATGTTAGGACTGCCTGTTTGGGAACGGCTGAAATTTAATCCTTTATTTCGTGGGCGATTCGTTGTAAGATAATATGGTCGGCGGAAACGGAGAATAGATTTCGGATACCGTCTGGAAGATACTAATATATAAAGAGAGGAATATAGATAATGAACAAAAAGGAAATACTGGAGATACGTAAGCAGTTTACTCCGAAAAACTGTGCGATCACAAGAATCTGCGGATGCTATGTAGATCATGAGAAGAACAAGAAGATGGAGTCAAAGGATGCGTTCCTCTCTCTTCCGGAGGAAGAGGCATTCAAATATTTTGATATATTTAAGAAAACATTGTCAGGTACTGTTGGTAAAAACATGCTGAACATGGAATTTCCGCTGGATGCAGAGATGCCCGGAGGAACGCAGGAATTTCTTTTGAAACTCAGAAATAGCAGGCTTGAGGATGATATGCTCCTGGAAGAGTTCTATGACAAGGTGATCGCTACATATGAATACGGCGAGAATTACTATATCATATTGATCCATGCCATGTATGATATACCGGGAAAATCTTCCGATGATCTGGAGATGTTCGACGCTTCAGACGAGGTGTATGAGTATCTTCTCATGAGCATCTGCCCGGTGTCTCTGTCAAAGGCGGGGCTCTGCTATAACGCGGAGGACAATCGGATCCAGGATCGGATCCGTGACTGGATCGTGGATATGCCGGACAAGGGATTCCTGTTCCCGGCGTTCAATGACAGGAGCACGGATCTTCACAGTGTACTCTATTATACGAAGAAATCCGAGGACCTGCAGCCGGAGATGATCAGTCAGCTCCTGGGCGCGCAGATGCCCATGTCCGCGGACACCCAGAAAGAGACGTTCCAGATGATCATTGAAGATACGCTGGGTGAGGAGGGCGACTACGAGACGGTCCGCAATATTCATGAGACATTAAATGATCTGATCGAGGAGCACAAGGAAGAGCCGGAGCCGCTCAAGCTGGACAAGACAGATGTGAAGAAGATTTTCGAGCAGAGCGGCGTCTCAGCAGAAAAGATGGAAAACTTTGACCGGAATTATGAGGAGAATGCAGGAGAGAAGACGTCCCTTCTGGCATCCAATATTGCGGAGACAAGAAAGTTCAATATTGAGACACCGGACATTATCATCAAGGTGAACCCGGACCGGGCGGATCTTGTAGAGACGAGGATCATTGACGGGCGGCAGTGTCTGGTGATCCCGGTGGACGATCATATCGAGGTGAACGGAATCAATGTAAGGACGATGAAATGGAGCGGAGCCGGACAGCAGGCGGAAGGTACAGAGAACGGCGGAGATGAGGAAAGCGGAGTACCTTTTGACGAGGACTGAGAGAAAGGAAGACGCGCTATTTAAAAAAGAAGCAGGAAAGCGGGATTTAAAAGCCTGTTTTCCTGCCGCATACTTATTTTTACCGGCGGTGTTCCGCCGGACTTTTTTTATTCTGAGAAAGTCCGAGAAAATAATCTGAGGATACATGATAATATTCGCATAATCTGATCAGATGCCGGATCGGCAGTTCATTGGCAACGCGCTCATAGCGGGCGTACATGGTCTGAGAAGTGCCCAGATAGTCGGCGACTTCCTGCTGTGTCCGGTCGTTGTCTTCTCTTAATTCACGCATGATCTGTATATATGTCTTTTTCATAGGATCCTCCTGGATTACAGTCCGAACACCGGCCGCGGCCAGTGTGTGGTGCAATGCCTCGGTTACGAGTTACACTTGCACTCATGTATAAGAAACTGAAGCGTCATGCCTGGCATGTAAGAGGCAGTTTCTTATCCGTGAGTACGGTGTGAACGGTAACATTCTTCGACAACAAAATATCACAGTAAAGAAATTTACTATTGAATTTAGTAAATATTTGTACTGAAATGGCAGTGCCGTACGAATAAAAGCAGCAGTATTAGTCTGGAACAAAGGGGGAAAGGCTATACCTGCTGCGGCAGAAAAAGTCTAAGGAAGGGTATAGAACAATGGTATTTTTACTGATATCTATGATCACACGCATGCTTTTCGTATTTTGGTTCCAATATTGTAAGATCATGTATATGATGTAAGAGCTCAGGTGACGGTAAATCCATATATGCAGGGAGTGCCAGAATGAACAGGGATTCATTTGTGGCATTTTTTTATGAGGGGCATAGTATGTCAGATGGAAGATGCCGCTGGCATCAGTATTTTTCTGTAAATCCAGTATTACCGGGAGAGGGAACTCTCCATCTAACTAAAAGACGGGAGAAAATTGTTAATAAAGTATAAAATTTGGACGGATATAAATATAATTGCTTGACATTCTTGTGCATTAATACTAATATATCGTTTAGTTATTTAACTAAATAAAAATGGAGGGATCAAAATGCAGTGCGACCTGAATGATATCCCGGATCTGGGACTGCTGGGCATTGTAATGCACCGAGTCATGAACCGGGCGAAGAGCAAATATCAGGAGTTTGACCTGAACAGAAGCCAGGCGAGCATCCTGTTCGCCCTGCACCGGCGCAGTTCCATGTCGCAGAAGGAACTGGCGTCAAGTCTGAACATGACGCCGCCGTCAATAACTTCTGCGATCCAGAAGATGGAGCGGGAGGGGTATATCACGAGAAAACCGGATGAAGCCGATCAGCGGATCATGCGGCTTGCCCTGACGGAGAAGGGCGAATCCTGCATACAAAATGTAAAGCAGGTGGCAGAGGAGATGAGCAGTCTGATCTTCCGGGGAATGAGTCCGGAAGAGATCATGCTCTTTCGGCGTCTGCTGATGCAGATCAACGACAATTTGCAATAACTGTTTCCCTGTGCGCGGCATAAATGAGCGCCGATGACACGGCGGAGCCGGGGTATGGGATAAACAGTTATCATATATTAAGAGAAAGGAAAAGCAGATTATGAAGAATTTATTCAAGTACGCAGCAGTACAGTGGAAATCCATGCTGGCGATCATCGTCATCCTGTTTGTTCAGGCGTACTGCGATCTGTCGCTCCCGGCGTATACATCAGACATTGTAAATGTCGGTATCCAGCAGGGGGGAATCGAGGACCAGATCCCGGAGGCAATCTCTGTGGAAGAGATGGACCGGCTTCTGCTTTTTGTCCCGGAGGACGATCAGCAGACTGTGCTGGACGCATATGATAAAGATGACAGTACGTATGACACGGAAGCATATGTACTGAAATCTTCCGTATCAGATAATGAGGATGAAATTGGTGAACCGGAGAATCTCCTTCAGGGACCGATGATGCTTGTGTCAGGATTTGAGTCGGACAGCGATATGACAAAACAGATCGAAAGTCAGATCAAAGAAAATCTGCCCCCGCAGATGGTCAGTGAAGACATGGATATCTTTGATATCATGGAAATGCTGCCCCAGGAACAGCGGGATGCCATGACGGAAAAGATGAGCGAACAGCTGAAAGATATGCCGGACAGTATCCTGGAACAGGCGGCCGTCAGCTATGTGCGCAGCGCCTATGAAAATGTCGGAATGGACATGGACCGGATGCAGACGAATTACCTGCTTGTAACCGGAGGCAAGATGGCGGCACTGGCATTTCTGGGAATGGCGGCAAGTGTGACGGTCGGATTCCTGGCGTCCAGGGTAGGAGCGTCCACCGGACGGAACTTAAGGAGCAGAGTGTTCAAGAAAGTGGTAGGGTTCTCCAATAATGAGTTTGACCATTTTTCAACCGCTTCTCTTATCACCAGAAGCACCAACGATATTCAGCAGATCCAGCTTCTTACTGTCATGCTTCTGAGAATCGTACTGTATGCGCCTATTCTTGCCATTGGAGGAATCTGGCAGGTATTCCAGACGAATGTGTCTATGTCGTGGATCATTGCGCTGGCGGTGGTGCTGATCGCGCTGGTCATCTTGGTCTTGTTCCTTGTGGCGATGCCGAAGTTCAAGATCCTGCAGACACTGGTCGACAAGGTGAACCTTGTCATGCGTGAGATCCTGACGGGACTTCCGGTCATCCGTGCATTCAGCACAGAGAAGCATGAGGAGGAGAGATTTGACGCTGCCAATCTGGACCTGACGAAGACAAACCTCTTCGTCAACCGCGCAATGACATTTATGATGCCTGTCATGATGCTTGTCATGAACGGAGTGTCTGTCCTGATCATGTGGACCGGTGCCCACGGTATCGATGACGGTCAGATGCAGGTCGGTGATATGATGGCGTTCATTCAGTATACGATGCAGATCATCATGGGATTCCTGATGCTGTGCATGCTGTCGATCATGCTCCCGAGAGCTGCCGTTGCGGCAGACCGTGTGGAGGAAGTGCTTCAGAGCAGGACAGTCATCCACGATCCGGAACAGCCGAAGACATTTGACAGGGAGGAGCGGGGACTGCTCAGGTTTGACCATGTTTCCTTCCGGTATCCCGGAGCAGAGGAAAATGTGCTCCACGATATAACATTTACTGCGAAGCCGGGACAGACGACCGCGATCATCGGAAGTACGGGAAGCGGAAAATCCACTCTGGTCAACCTGATCCCGCGTTTCTATGATGTGACGGAGGGCTCCATTACCCTGGATGGAACAGATATCCGGGAAGTCAGCCAGCATGAGCTGAGAGACCGTCTCGGATATGTGCCGCAGAAGGGACTGCTTTTCTCCGGTGACATTGCTTCGAATATCATGTTCGGCAATCCGGACGGAAGCGAAGAAGAGATGAAAGAGGCGGCGGAGATCGCTCAGGCCGTGGAATTCATAGAGGAAAAGCCGGATCGGTATAAGAGCCATATTGCTCAGGGCGGTTCCAACGTATCCGGCGGACAGAAGCAGAGACTTTCCATCGCAAGAGCGATCGCCAAGCATCCGGAGGTGTTTATCTTCGATGACAGCTTCTCTGCGCTGGACTTTAAGACGGATGTGACGCTCCGCAAAGCGCTCAGAAAGAGAACGAAGGACAGCACCGTTCTGATCGTGGCGCAGAGGATCAGCACGATCCTCAATGCAGAACAGATCATAGTGCTCGACGAAGGCAGAATCGCAGGGATGGGAACCCACAGCGAACTTCTGGAAAACTGTGAGGTATACCGGCAGATCGCTGCATCTCAGCTTTCAGAATCGGAGCTGAACGCCGGAAAAGCCGGGAAGAGTGACGGAGCAGACGGAAAGGAGGCTGTAAGCCATGCCTAGAATGGGAGGACACGGAGCGCACGGCGGCATGCCGGGTGAGAAGGCAAAAGACTTTAAAGGAACATTAAAAAAATTGTTTAAATATATGGGCGCTTTCAAGGTGCATATGATCTTCGTGGCAGTTTTTGCAGTCTGCGGCACCGTATTCAACATTGCGGGACCGAAGATCCTCGGAAAAGCGACGACAGAGATATTCAACGGCCTTGTCAGCAAGGTGTCAGGCGGCAGCGGAATGGATTTCGGCAGGATCGGCCAGATCCTTCTCATGACACTGGGACTGTATCTGATCAGTGCGCTGTGCTCTTTCATCCAGGGACTGATCATGACAGGGGTATCACAGAAGACGACATACCGTCTGAGAAAAGAAATCTCCGAGAAGATCAACCGGATGCCAATGAACTATTTTGACACAAAGCCGGTAGGGGAGATCCTTTCCCGTGTGACAAACGATGTGGATACTCTGGGACAGAGCCTGAACCAGAGCGCAACCCAGCTGATCACCTCAGTCACGACGATCATCGGCGTGCTGGTCATGATGCTTTCCATCAGTCCGCTTATGACACTGGTGGCGATCCTGATCCTGCCGATCTCAGTCCTGCTGTTATCCTTCGTAATGAAACATTCTCAGAGATACTTCCGAGGGCAGCAGGAATACCTTGGAAATGTAAACGGTCAGGTGGAGGAAATCTACAGCGGCCACAATATCATTAAGGCTTTCAACAAAGAGGAGGATGTGATCCGGGAATTCAATGCAACAAATGATAAGCTGTATGATTCTGCATGGAAATCCCAGTTCTTCTCAGGAATGATGATGCCGGTGATGCAGTTCATCGGAAATCTGGGATATGTTGCAGTGGCGATCCTGGGAGGATATCTGACGATCAAAAATGCGATCGAAGTCGGTGATATCCAGTCCTTCATCCAGTATGTGCGAAACTTTACCCAGCCGATCCAGCAGGTGGCGCAGGTGGCAAATATGCTTCAGTCCACAGCGGCTGCATCGGAGAGAGTGTTTGAGTTCCTGGATGAAGCAGAGGAAGACCAGACAGTGCCGAATCCGGTTTCCGTGGAAGGGCTGCAGGGAAATGTAGAGTTTGATCACGTACATTTCGGATATAATCCGGATAAGATCATCATCAATGATTTCTCCGCAAAGGTGAAGGAAGGTCAGAAGATCGCTATCGTCGGTCCGACCGGAGCCGGAAAGACGACCATGATCAAGCTGTTGATGCGCTTCTACGATGTAAACAGCGGAGCCATTAAGATCGACGGACACAATGTAAAGGATTTCAACCGCAGTGAACTGCGTCAGATGTTCGGCATGGTGCTTCAGGATACCTGGCTGTTCCACGGCACGATTATGGAGAATATCCGGTACGGCAGACTTGACGCTACGGATGAGGAAGTCATCCAGGCAGCCAAAGCGGCTCATGTACATCGCTTTGTACAGACCCTGCCGGGAGGCTATAATATGGAGCTCAATGAGGAGGCAAGCAACGTCTCCCAGGGACAGAAGCAGCTCCTGACGATCGCAAGAGCGATCCTCGCTGATCCGAAGATTCTGATTCTCGACGAGGCGACCAGCTCCGTTGACACGAGGACAGAAGTTCTGATTCAGAAGGCTATGGATAACCTCATGCGAGGACGCACAAGCTTTGTCATCGCACATCGACTGTCAACCATCCGCGACGCGGACCTGATCCTCGTTATGCGTGAAGGCGACATCGTCGAACAGGGCACCCACGAAGAACTCCTCGCCAAAGGAGGCTTCTACGCCGACCTTTACAATTCACAGTTTGAATCTACAGATCTGACATGCGCATAAATCGGAAGGGACAGTCATGCAAGCCGGCTTGCAAATGACTGTCCCTTTCGATTTATGCATAGGGCGGAGCCCTTTCAGTGAGATGAAGCCGCAAAGCGGAGGAATCGAACGGAAAGCAAGTCAGATCGGACGGCGTGGAAAGCCCAGTGCGCATAAGCAGGAAGGGACAGTCATGCAAGCGGGCTAGCAGATGACTGTCCCTTTCGATTAATGCATAGGGTGCACCGGAGCAGCAGATTACTTCTTGAGAAAACAAAAGATATATGCTAAAGTAAATTCATCTTATACGGCAGGCATATCGCCATTCTCATGCCGTCAGATAATCTGGTAGTTCTTGCCTGAGTTCGAAGGCAAAAATCAACCGCTTGTAACAACTGAAAACATTCGCTATAATGAGGAAAGGATAAGGCCTATGAAAAATGAACTTGCCGGAGATATTGGTCTGGCGGCTGGCAAGAGCCAGTATGATGCCCAGTGCAAAAGAATCTTGGCAAACAAAGTTATACTTGCTTGGATTCTGAAGTATACGGTGAAAGAATTTGAAGAGATGAGCATCCGCCGGATCAAGCAGTGTATTGGAAATGACATCATGATATCCCAAGTAAGGGTGGATCCGGGAAAGACGAATACCAGTACCTTTGAATCCGAGAAGATCATCGGTGAGACAGGAGAAGATAAAGTGCCTGGCGAGGGAGAAGTTTATTTTGATATCCGCTTTTCAGTGTATCTCCCGGTAAAAGGCGAAAAAGTAAAGATGATTATTAACGTCGAGGCGCAGAAAGATTTCCATCCCGGCTATGCGGTTCCGTCAAGAGGAGTATTCTACGGGGCAAGGATGATCTCGGCGCAGAAGGGGATAGAATTTACCGGGAGCAATTATGATGGAATTCGAAAAGTTTACAGTATCTGGATCTGCATGAATGCGCCGGATTATATCGGAAACGCGGTTTCCCGGTATTTGATAAAGAAAGAAGATATTCTGCCGGGGATTCAGGATGAGCCTTCAGAATATGATAAACTGACAGTTGTTCAGATTTGTCTGAATCCTCGATCACAGAAAGGAAACAGACTTACAGAGATGCTGAATATACTGCTTTCGTCGGAGATGAAAGCAGAACAGAAGATCCGGGAATTGGAAGAAAACTTTTATATACCCATGACGGTGAAAATGGGAAAGGAGCTGAATCAGATGTGTAATCTAAGTGATTATGTAGAAGAGATTGGGATAAAAAAAGGAATGGAAAAAGGAATGGAAAAAGGAATGGAGCGAGGCCGTCTGCTTCAGCAGATAGAGGTGATCCAGAAGAAGTTCAGAAAGGGAAAGCCTCTTGGGCAGATCGCGGAAGAGATGGAAGAAACAGTACAGGTTGTGGAAGTAATCTACAGGCTTGTACAGGAAAATCCATCGTCCTCCTGTGAAGCAATTCTGGAAAAACTTATGGAAGACAGAATGAGCAGGTCTGTTCCACGTCCATAAAACGTATTGGCAGGAGATACGATGAAAGACAAAAAGAAAAACAAAAAAGATATAAAACGGCTGGTGGGAAAGGCCGGAATCATTCTGACCGCCATTCTGGCCGGATTGTTATGCGGCTGGCTGCTCGGAGCAGTTCTCGATAAAACCGGAGCCGGGCAGGCGGGATCGGGCAGATTTCTGTTCCGGCTCCTTTATCTTGTGTTTCTGATTTATATTGCTTTTTTTCTACAGGGAGCGTTTCATGAGGCAGGACATCTCGTATGTGGTCTGTTGAGCGGATACGGCTTCTCGTCTTACCGCATCGGAAGCCTGATGTGGATCAGACAGGAGGGAAAGATCTGCTTTAAGCGTTTCTCCCTTGCCGGCACGGGAGGACAGTGCCTGATGACTCCGCCGGAGCTGACGGAAAACGGAATGCCTTATGTCCTCTACAATCTCGGAGGAGTTCTGATGAATTTCCTTACATCGGCTCTGTGTCTGTGTTTCTATTGGATCTGGAGGGGAAACTGGTATCTGTCTGCATTTTTTATCATGACAGCCATTGCCGGAATCTGGCTGGGAGCAGTAAACGGCATTCCGCTGAAGCTTGGCATGGTGAACAATGATGGGAGCAATATCGCTGATATCGGGAAGAATGAAGGTGAGCTCCAAGCCTTCTGGCTGCAGATGAGTGTGGCTGAGCAGCAGGCAGAGGGAATACGGTTAAAAGATATGCCGGCGGAATGGTTCCGGATGCCGGACGAGGAGAAAATGAAGTATACAATGGCGTCTTCCTGTGCAGTACTGACGGCCAACCGGCTGATGGATGAGCATGCATTTGAAGAGACGGCTGAATTGATCACGAAAATGTTGAAAATGGATTCTGCGATGCTTGGAATATACCGTTTTCTCCTGACAGCGGACCTGATCTACTGTGAGCTTGCAGGGGCGCAGAGAGAAGAGATCCTTGAACAGTGGGAGGACAGTCAGATTCAGCGTGCGGCAAAACAGATGAAAAATTATCTGTCTGTGATACGGACAGAATACGCTTATGCGCTGCTGAGAGAAAATGATATACATAAGGCAGAGAAGCTCAGGGAGAGTTTTGAAAAAAACGCCAGGTCATATCCCTATGCAGGAGATGCACAGAGTGAAAGGGAACTTATGGATCTGGCGGATGAAAAACGGCAGGAGAAAGACAGGGTTTAAAAAGAGAAAGCGGGGGATATCTTATGGCAAAACTGGAGCGTACTTTCTATCACAATGATTTTGACAGGCTTCTGGAAAAGATCGAGGAGGGAATCATCAACGGAAGTGTATCAGCTTCGATGGAGGACCAGAGTGATTTTGAAGCAGGAGGCAGCAGGTGCAGCGTCCGTGTCTTTGAGCGCTACAGCTGGTCAGGCGGTAACCGGCTGAGCATGAGTGTTACGCTTTTCCAGGCGGGGGAGGAGATCCATCTCTCGGCGATCACTGCCGGGGGAAGCCAGGCGGTCTTCTGGAAATTGAATACGATCGGGGAAGAGTCGTTCCTGGAGAAGCTGGAGGAGATCCTGGAGGATGAACTATAAATCAGAGAGAGGAAGACAGTAATGGGGCTTACACATTTTGATGATAACGGCAAGGCGGTTATGGTGGATGTTACCGAAAAGAAGGACACAGTCAGGGAAGCCACAGCGGAGGGCAGGATCTTTGTGAACCGGGAGGTATTCCGGACGATCAGAGAGGGAACTGCAGCAAAGGGCGATGTCCTGGGAGTTGCAGCGACGGCAGGCATTATGGGGGCAAAGAGAACTTCAGAACTTATTCCCATGTGCCATATCCTTCCCATCACAAACTGCAGGATCAATTTTGAAATGGATCAGGAGGAGTGTTCAGTCATCTGCACCTGCACTGTGAAAGTGACCGGAAAGACCGGCGTGGAGATGGAAGCGCTGACGGGAGTGAGCGTCGCACTGCTCACTGTCTATGACATGTGCAAGGCGATGGATAAGAAGATGGAGATCGGAGAAATCTGTCTTGTGAAAAAGACAGGGGGAAAGAGCGGCGATGTGTACAATGGAATACGCGGCGGAAAAGCCCGGAAAGAACTTGACATCTTATAAAGGGAAGGAATCGTGTTATGGAGAACAGGAAATGGAAGGCTGCGGTCGTCACCTTAAGCGATAAAGGGTATGCGGGAGAGCGGGAGGACAAAAGCGGTCCCCTTGTCTGTGAAATTCTTCGAGACGCAGGATATGACGTACAGAAAACGAAACTGCTTCCGGATGAACAGAAAGAAATTGAAAAATATTTATGTAAATTATGTGATGACGATAAAATGGATATTATTTTCACGACGGGAGGAACGGGATTTTCTCCAAGAGACTGTACTCCTGAAGCGACGCTGGCAGTGGCGACAAGAAATGCGCCGGGGATCGCGGAGGCGATGAGACTCGCCTCGCTCAAGATCACACCCCGCGCAATGCTAAGCAGAGGAGCCTCTGTGATCCGGAACAGCACGCTGATCGTCAATCTTCCGGGAAGTCCGAAGGCGGCGAAGGAGAATCTGGAAGCGGTGCTCCCGTCTCTTCAGCATGGACTTGAGATCCTTACCGGACGTGCGGGAGAATGCGCGCGATAGCGTGCAGCGGTTCCGGAGGCGGCAGAAACTGGAGGAACATTTCTGAGTGGTTCCGGGGAGAACCGAACTATATAATATGAAGAGAATTGAACGGGAAGGATGTCGGGCCATGCAGGATCGATATGGAAGAAAAATTGAATATATGCGAGTGTCGGTCACAGACAGATGCAATCTGCGCTGCATCTACTGTATGCCGCCGGAGGGAGTGCAGAGTATTGCGCACAGCCAGATCCTTACCTTTGATGAGATCGAGCGGATCTGCCGTATCGGCGCAGGCCTGGGAATATCGAAGATAAAGCTGACCGGCGGCGAACCGCTGGCAAGGAAAAATCTTCCGGAACTGCTGGGAATGATCAAGAGGCTGAAAGGGATAGAGCAGGTTACGCTCACAACAAATGGGATATTTTTAAAAGATAATATAAACGAATTAGTTTCATGCGGCATGGATGGAGTCAATATCAGCATTGATACTCTGAATGAGGAAAAATATTGTGAACTTACCCGGGGAGGAAGACTGAACAGTGCGCTTGAAGGCCTGGAGGCTGCTCTTGCCTTCCCTGAACTCCATGTGAAAGTAAACTGTGTTCCCATGGACAGAACGGATGAAAGCGACTGGATCGGTCTTGCCGAGCTTGCCAGAGACGGCAGAGCCGAAGTCCGCTTCATTGAGATGATGCCTGTGGGACTGGGAAAACAGTTCAGGGGCAGGAGCAGTGACGAGGTTCTGGGAGTGCTGGAGCGTGCTTTCGGAAGAGCTGAGGATTACAGTGGACAGCTGGGAAATGGGCCTGCATCGTATGTGCAGTTTCCCGGATTCCGGGCACGGATCGGCTTCATCAGTGCGGTGTCCCACCAGTTCTGTGATTCCTGCAACCGGATCAGACTGACATCCACGGGCGTGCTGAAGCCCTGTCTTCAGTACGGCGGCGGAACGGATATCAGGGGGCTGATGCGCAGCGGCGCGGAAGATGCTCAGATTAAGACAGCGATGCGCAGGGCGATTTACCGGAAACCGGCGCGTCATCATTTTGCTGACGGAGAAGCGATGACAGAAGAGGAAAAGCAGAGTTTAGAAAAAAGCGAAATGTCAAGGATTGGAGGATGAAGAATGGGCGAGGTGATCGCGGTCTGTACAAGCCCGGCAAAGGGAACACAGAAAACAGATGCGGGAGAAGGTATTTTTATAGAGGACTTTGGCATCCGGGGAGATGCGCATGCGGGCAAATGGCACCGCCAGGTCAGCCTTCTCTCCTATGATAAGATCGAAGAATTCAGAAACAGAGGAGCAGAGGTGGAAAACGGCGCCTTCGGTGAAAATCTTGTCGTGCGCGGGATCGACTTCCGGTCCCTTCCGGTGGGGACGCGTCTGCGGTGCAATGATGTTGTACTGGAGATGACACAGATTGGCAAGGAATGTCATCACGGATGCGCTATCTTTCAGAAAATGGGAGAATGTATCATGCCGCGGGAAGGAGTTTTTGCAAGGGTGATCCACGGCGGCAGGATAAAATCCGGAGACGAGATGACGGTGGAAAAAGGGTAAACTGCCGGGAATCAGAAGGTTTCGGAGGCAGATCGAAAAATACCTTGCAAGCGGCGCAGAATCGTTATATCCTAATGTGAGGACAGCGCTGTTTCAGGTGTGGTATCATGGAGTGGGGCGCTGGATCCCGTGAGAAAACAAGAAGGACAGCAGGGAGTTATGAAGAAAAGGAAGATATTGTTCCCCGTGCTTTGCTGCGCGCTGCTACTCTCAGCCTGTGTGCAGGGGACACGGGAGGAAGATGCGGACAAGCAGGGTAGTACGACAGGTGTTCAGATAGAAGAAAAAGACGGAAAAGAATTCTTTGTTTTTCAGGACGTGGAAGGGAATACATACCGGTCCGAACTGCAGGAGAAGGCTCCGCGGAATACCTATGATTTTGCAAATCTTCACACAGATGAGGAGACAGGGTTTAAATCCTATAAAGATGAGAAAACCGGAACTGTTTCCAGGATGGGCATTGACGTGTCAGAATTCCAGGGCGAGGATATCGACTGGAAGCAGGTGCGCGAAAGCGGGATCGAATTTGTGATCGTCCGGCTTGGGTACCGCGCCTATGGTGAGACCGGGGAACTGGTGCTGGACGATATGTTTGATCAGAATGTTCAGGGTGCGCTTGACGCAGGTCTTGATGTGGGCGTATATTTTTTCTCCCAGGCGATAACACCGGGGGAGGCAGTAGAAGAGGCAGAGTTTGTTTTAAAGCACATCCGGGGATATGAGATTTACGGACCTGTTGTGTACGATACAGAAGAGATCAAGGGGGACACCGCGCGGACAGATGGCAATACAAGGCAGGAATTCACCAATTACTGTAAGGTCTTCTGCGATACGATCGAGCAGTCAGGGTATGATCCCATGATCTATGCAAATATGAAGTGGATGGCATTCACGCTTGATATGGATGAGCTGGAAGGATATGATTTCTGGTACGCTGATTATCACGATGTGCCCCAGTGTCCGTACGAGTATGAGATCTGGCAGTACAGCGAGACAGGCACAGTTCCGGGGATCAATGCAAATGTGGATCTTAATATCTGGTTTCAGGAGCCCGGCACCGAGACAGAATGACAGGATACAGGAAAAGTGACATAGGACAAATCAAGAAAACAAGAAAGAACAGGAGGCAGGAACGGAATGAAATGGAACAGATTCCGTCTGAAAACGACGACAGAAGCGGAGGATATCGTCAGCAGCATGCTGATGGATCTGGGAATACAGGGAGTGGAGATCGAGGACCGTATCCCGCTCACTCAGTCTGATAAGGAGCAGATGTTTGTAGATATTCTGCCCGAGATCGGGGCGGACGACGGAGTGGCATATCTCAGCTTTTATCTTGAGGAAGATGAGGACAAGGAGAAGGTCCTTGCCGACGTAAGAAAAGAACTGAAGGAAATGTCCACGTATGTGGATGTAGGAGAGTGCACGATCGAAGAATCTCAGACAGAAGATGTTGACTGGGTGAATAACTGGAAACAGTATTTTCATCAGTTCTATGTGGACGACATTCTGATCATCCCGTCCTGGGAAGATGTCAAACCGGAAGATGAGGATAAGATGATCATCCATATCGATCCGGGCACGGCGTTCGGAACGGGAATGCATGAGACCACCCAGCTGTGCATCCGGCAGATCAGGAAATATGTGACAGATCAGACAAGGATCCTTGACGTGGGATGCGGAAGCGGCATTCTGGGTATGCTTGCCCTGAAGTTCGGCGCGGCTTATTCTGTGGGCACGGATCTGGATCCGTGTGCCATTGACGCAACTCATGAGAATATGGAGGTGAACGGGATCTCCAGAGACAGATATGAGGTTATGATCGGCAATATTATTGATGACAAGGAGATACAGGACAGAGTCGGATACGGATGTTATGACATTGTCGCGGCAAATATCCTTGCTGATGTCCTGACACAGCTCACTCCGGTCATCGTGGATCAGCTGAAGCCGGGCGGCATCTATATTACCAGCGGTATTATAGATGATAAGGAACAGACAGTAGTGGATGCGGTGAAAGCTGCAGGCCTGGAAGTCCTTGATGTGACGTATCAGGGCGAGTGGGTCTGTGTGACAGCGAGGAAGAACTGATGCAGAATTTTTTTGTAGAACCTTCGCAGATCAGAGACAATAAGATCTTTATGGAAGGAAAGGACGTCAATCACATTAAAAACGTGCTGCGCATGAAGCCCGGTGAGGATATCAGGATTACTGACGGGAACGGCAGTTTGTATCTCTGCTGTATAGAGAAGTATGAGAACGGCGGAGCTTTCCTCGACATTATAAAAGAAATCTCGGCAGATACAGAACTTCCGTCCAGGATCTTCCTGTTTCAGGGGCTTCCCAAAGGGGATAAGATGGAATGGATCGTTCAGAAGGCGGTCGAGCTGGGCGCTTACAGCATCGTCCCCTTTGCGGCAAAACGGTCTGTGGCAAAGCTGGATGAAAAGAAGGCGGAGAAGAAGCAGAGCCGCTGGCAGTCTATTGCCAGGGGCGCGGCTGAGCAGTCCGGGAGAGGGATCATCCCAGAAGTAAAAAGGGTGATGTCCTTTGCAGAGGCGCTGAAAACTGCCGGAGATCTTGATGTGGTGCTCATTCCCTACGAGCTGGAAGAGGGAATGGCGGAGACGGCGCGGGTGATCGACGGGATCAGGCCTGGACAGTCCATCGGCGTCTTTATCGGCCCGGAAGGCGGGTTCGAGGAAGAGGAGATCGCGCGTGCGCGGGAGGCAGGCGCGGTGCCGATCACGCTGGGGAGACGGATCCTGCGGACCGAGACGGCGGGATTGACAGCACTGTCTGTCCTGATGTATCATCTCGAGAGCGGAGCACATAGTTTAATAGAAAGAAAAGAGTAAAGGAAAGGCAAAAATGGAAGTATATTTGGACAATTCTGCCACCACGATGAGCTATCCGGAAGTGGGAGAACTGGTATATAAAGTAATGTGCAGAGATTATGGAAACCCTTCTTCCATGCATCGGAAGGGAGTCGAGGCGGAGCATTATATCCGGGATGCAAAGGAGACTCTTGCGAAGATCCTCAAGGTCAATGCAAAGGAGATCGTCTTTACCTCCGGTGGAACCGAGAGCGACAACCTGGCTCTGATCGGATGCGCCAGGGCGAACAAAAGAGCGGGAAACCATCTGATCACTTCCTCCATCGAACATCCGGCGATCCTGAACACGATGCGGTACCTTGAGGAAGAAGAAGGGTTCCGCGTCACATATCTTCCGGTGGATGCCAGCGGGAGGATCAAGCTGGACGCGCTGAGAGAAGCTCTGTGTCCGGAGACTATACTGGTATCTGTCATGTATGTGAATAATGAAGTGGGCACGGTCCAGCCGGTAGCGGAAGCAGCGGAGATCGTGAAGAAATTCAATCCTTCCATCCTGTTTCACTCGGATGCGGTACAGGGATTCGGCAAGTATCATATTTACCCGAAGCGCATGAAGATTGATCTGCTGACTGCCAGCGGGCACAAGATCCATGGACCGAAGGGGACCGGGTTCCTCTACATTGGGGATAAGGTGAAGATCAAACCGATCGTGTTCGGCGGAGAGCAGCAGAAGAATATCCGTTCCGGTACGGAAAATGTTCCGGGGATCGCGGGTCTCGGACTTGCCGCCCGGATGATCTACCAGGATCTTGATATGAAAACTGCCCTGATGAGGGAGCTGAAAGGTTATTTCCTGGACGGGATCTCAAAGATCGAGAACACCACAGTCCACGGCCTGACAGACGAGGGCAGCGCGCCCCATATCATCAGTGTCGGAATTGCGGGGATCCGCAGCGAGGTGCTCCTGCACGCACTGGAGGAGAAAGGGATCTACGTCTCGTCCGGATCTGCATGTTCGTCCAATCACCCCGCAGTCAGCGGAGTGCTCAAGGGCATCGGTGCGGCGAAGGAATATCTGGATGCGACGCTGCGGTTCAGCATGTCGGAATTTACAACAAAAGAAGAAATTGACTATACGCTGGAAACACTATATAATTGTGTACCGATGCTTCGAAAATATACGAGACACTGAGAAGTGAAGAACCCCTTTCCGGAGGGAAGGCGGATGACCGCTGTGAGATACAGCGGCATGGTAAAGGAGAATACGATGAGATTTCATTCATTTTTGATCAAGTACGGAGAGATAGGAATCAAAGGGAAGAACCGGTATATGTTCGAGGATGCCCTTGTGAGACAGATCAGATTTGCACTCCGCGGTGTGGACGGAAACTTTCTTGTGCATAAATGTCACGGAAGAGTTTACGTGGACTGCGAGGGGGAATATGATTATGAAGAGACTGTGGAGAGCCTGAAGAGAGTGTTCGGCATTGTCGGCATCTGTCCTGTCGTCCGCGTGGCGGTCGCTGAGATCGGGCAGCTGAGGAAGGACGTGGTCTCCTATATGGAACAGATGTATCCGGACAAAAATCTGACGTTCAAGGTTGAGGCGAGAAGAGCCAATAAGCGTTATCCCATGAATTCCATGGAGATCAACTGTGAGCTGGGCGAGGCGATCCTTGATGCATTTCCGGAGACAAAAGTAGACGTGCACAATCCGGATGTGAAGCTCAATGTGGAGATCCGGGAGGAGGTCTACATTTACTCGGAGATCATCCCGGGACCGGGCGGAATGCCTGTCGGCACAAACGGAAGCGCCATGCTGCTTCTCTCCGGCGGGATCGACAGCCCTGTGGCCGGCTATATGATCGCGAAGCGGGGAGTTGAGATCGAGGCGGTCTATTTCCACGCGCCGCCGTATACGAGTGAGCGCGCGAAGGAGAAGGTGGTGGATCTTGCCCGCCTGGTGTCAAAGTACGCGGGTCCCATCAAGCTCCATGTAGTCAACTTTACAGATATTCAGCTCTATATTTATGAGAAGTGCCCGCACGAGGAACTGACGATCATCATGCGCCGTTATATGATGCGCATTGCGGAACAGTTCGCGGTGAAGGACGGCTGCCTGGGACTGATAACAGGAGAGAGTATTGGACAGGTAGCGAGCCAGACCATGCAGAGCCTTGCCGCTACGAACGCTGTGTGCACACTCCCGGTTTACCGGCCGCTGATCGGTTTTGACAAGCGCGAGATCGTGGAGATATCAGAGAAGATCGACACCTATGAGGTATCCATCCAGCCGTTTGAAGACTGCTGCACGATCTTTGTGGCAAAACATCCTGTCACAAAACCGAGTGTGGAGCGGATGGAAAAGTCCGAACAGAATCTTGCGGAAAAGATCGATGAACTGGTAAAGACAGCGGTTGATACGGCTGAGATCATTATGGTGGGACAGGATGATTAGTCCTGCCTGCCGGAAGCGCAGGAGCGGATTCTTTTTTGAATGAGGATATCTGACAACGACAGGAGCGGATTTTCAGAGGACGAAAAAAGAGCTGTCCCGCAAAGAGACAGCTCTTTTAAGTAAAATCATGATCATTATTTGATGATGTACGGATCCAGTGCAGCCAGGATATCGCTTACATCGCCGTCAGCGTGGATGTTAAGGTCGATCGGCTTGGAAAGATCCAGACTGAAAATACCCATGATTGATTTGGCATCTATAACATATCTTCCGGATACTAAATCGAAATCGTTGTCATACTTTGTAATTTCGTTGACAAAAGATTTTACCTTGTCGATTGAGTTTAATGAAATCTGTACTGTTTTCATTTTGAAAATCCCTCCTTGAATTATACAATAAAGTATATTTATCGGATGTCTGGAATCCGATAAGACGGGGCTTTCTGCCCTAGGTATATTTTACGGGAAGATATGGTAAAAGTCAAGAAACAATAGAGCAAAAAGAGGTAATTATGATATGAAAAAAGCGGCGCTGCACAACCTTGGATGCAAGGTAAATGCATATGAGACAGAAGCAATGCAGGAGATGCTGGAACAGGCTGGATATGAGATCGTCCCGTTCAGAGAGGGCGCGGATATCTATATTATAAATACATGTACTGTGACCAATATCGCGGACCGGAAATCGCGCCAGATGCTCCACCGGGCGCGCAAGATGAATCCGGACGCTATTGTGGTCGCGGCGGGGTGCTATGTCCAGGCGCAGGCAGAAAAGCAGGAAGTCGATCCCTGCATTGACATTGTCCTCGGGAACAACCGGAAAAAGGATCTGATCGCCGTCCTCGAGGAATATCAGCAGAAGAAGGCGGAGGGAGAATGCCTGGAAGAAGTGGAAGACATCTCCAGGACAAAAGACTATGAGCCCCTCTCTCTGACAAAGCCCGGGGATCACACGAGAGCCTACATCAAGGTACAGGACGGCTGCAATCAGTTCTGCACCTACTGCATCATACCTTATGCACGGGGACGGGTGCGGAGCCGGGAGGTGGAAGACGTGATCCGCGAGGTGCGCGCGCTTGCGGAGAACGGCTACCGTGAAGTGGTGCTCACAGGGATCCATTTGAGCTCATATGGGATCGACTTTGACGGAGAGCGGCATCTGCTGGAACTCATCCGGGCAGTGCATGAAGTGGAAGGCATCAGAAGGATCCGCCTCGGATCGCTGGAGCCGGGCATCATCACAGAAGAATTTGCAGAGGCGCTGGCAGCACTTCCGAAGATGTGCCCGCATTTCCATCTCTCTCTTCAGAGCGGATGCGACGCCACGCTGAAGCGGATGAACCGCAGATATACGAGCGGAGAATATTATGAAAAATGCAGGATCCTGCGGAAGTATTTCGACCGTCCCGCGCTGACCACGGATGTGATCGTGGGATTCCCCGGGGAGACAGAGGAGGAGTTCAGACAGTCCATGGAGTTTGTGGACAAAGTGGATTTCTATGAGACTCATATCTTCAAATATTCGAGAAGAGAGGGGACGAAGGCCGCCGTCATGGAGAATCAGGTCAGCGAGCAGGTGAAGGCGCAGAGAAGCGCTCTCATGATCAGCCTCGGCGAGAAAAAGAGGCGGGCATACGAGGAGAGCTTTGTCGGCAGCGAAGTGGAAGTGCTCGTAGAAGAGCCGGACGTGATCGACGGACGGAAGGTTCAGACCGGTCACACAAAGGAATATATCAAGGTGGCTCTGGAGAGCGGAGAAGATCTGAGAAATCAGATCGTAAAAGTTCGAATTGATAACGATTCACAAATTATACGTTGAAATTTACGAGCCGTTATATTAAAATTGTAAATAGGGTATTCTGGGTTTTCCAGAATGTCTCCGGGAAGTATGCGGTATTTGTCCGTATGCTGAAGTACGGAGCAGAGCTGTTGAAACAGGAGCAGAATAAGGAGGAAAGATAAATGAGTGATTTAAGCAATACCCAGTTCTTTCAGGTTGAGCCCGGTCCGCAGATCTCAGCAAAGGACATTCTTGAGATCGTGTTCAAGGCGCTGAAAGAGAAGGGATACAATCCGGTGAACCAGATCGTCGGTTATATCATGTCCGGAGATCCGACATATATCACCAGTTACAATGGCGCCAGAAGCCTGGTCATGAAGGTGGAGCGGGATGAGCTGGTCGAAGAGCTTCTGAAAGCGTATATCGATCACAATTCATGGGAATAATCACGCTATGAGAGTTTTAGGACTGGATTACGGGTCTAAGACTGTAGGTGTGGCGGTGAGCGATCCGCTTGGTCTTACGGCCCAGGGTGTGGAGACGATACAGCGCAAAGAGGAGAACAAGCTGCGCCGTACCTGTGCCCGCATCGAAGAATTGATCAGGGAATATCAGGCGGAGCAGATCGTGCTTGGATTCCCGAAGCATATGAATAACGACATAGGGGAGAGGGCGCAGAAGACTCTTGAGTTCCGGGATATGCTGGCGAGAAGGACAGGGCTGGAGATCATCCTGTGGGATGAGCGGCTCACGACAGTGGAGGCGGAGCGCACTCTGATCGAGAGCAGCGTGAGACGAGAGGACCGGAAGAAATATATTGACAAGATAGCGGCTGTGTTTATCCTGCAGGGATATCTGGATTCCCTCCATATAAGGCGGGAGATGGAAGAACATGCGGGAGAAGAGACAGACGGATAAGGGGATATTCATATGGAAAAAGTGAGATTTACATTTGGCGACGGAACCGGCGAGGACGAATTTTTTGTGCTCGAGGAGACAAAGATCAACGGATCCGCATACATACTGGTAACGGATTCTCAGGAGGATGACGCAGAGTGCCTCATCCTGAAAGAGGTGAGCCAGCCGCAGCAGGCGGACAGTGTATATGAGATCGTTGAGGATGAGACAGAGCTTCTGGCAGTTTCGAAGGTGTTCGAAGAACTGCTGGAGGATGTGAATATTGAAATGTAAGATCCGCCGGACAGGAATGTCCGCTGACGGATATTTACAATAGATATACTTACTGCAGGAGACGGAAACGCTGATGGAACAGGAAAAAATGCAGGAACTGCTTAAGAAAAGGTTAAAAGAAAAAGGACTGAAGGTGACCCGCCAGAGACTGCTCGTTTTATCAGTGCTGGAACAGAACAACGGCAGCCATATGACTGCGGAGGATATTTATGAGCTTGTCTCAGAAGATTATCCTGATATAGGACTGGCTACGGTTTACAGAACACTGCAGCTTTTGTGGGATATGCAGCTTGTGGACAGAATCAGCTTTGACGACGGGTGTGTGCGCTATGAGCTCGGACATCTTTTTGAGGGGGAAACAAAACATAATCACCACCATCTTGTATGCAGGAGATGCGGGAAGGTAACCCCTTTTGATGCTGATCTTCTAGATGATCTGGAGAATCATATTGAGAAAACGACGGGTTTTCATGTTCTGGATCATGAACTGAAGTTTTACGGGATATGCAGGGAGTGCATGAAAAAAAGGAAATAGTCTTTTCCCGGAAAGCAGCATATCGTACTGCTGTTCTTTTTGTGTCCTGAAGTAAAGTGATTCAAATACATAAAAATGATGGAGGTGTTTAGTTATTGAAAAAACAGAATAACGGAAAACTGCGTATCATACCGCTGGGAGGTCTTGAGCAGATCGGTATGAACATCACAGCATTCGAGTACGACGACAGCATAGTTGTCGTAGACTGCGGTCTGGCGTTCCCGGAGGATGATATGCTTGGAATCGATCTTGTCATCCCGGACGTCACGTACCTGAAGGACAATGCGTCGAAGGTAAAGGGATTTGTCATCACCCATGGGCATGAGGATCATATCGGAGCACTGCCCTATGTGCTCAAGGAGATCAATCTTCCGATCTATACGACGAAGCTCACGATGGGGATCATTGAGAACAAACTGAAGGAGCACAATCTTCTCCGGAGTACAAAGAGAAAGGTCGTGCGT
Source organism: Lachnospiraceae bacterium UBA1818 (assembly GCA_904419285.1). GTDB lineage: Bacteria > Bacillota > Clostridia > Lachnospirales > Lachnospiraceae > Mediterraneibacter > Mediterraneibacter caccogallinarum. The sequence continues at coordinate 39,039 of CAJFQZ010000003.1, read as the reverse complement.
CATGGCCAGTCGATCAACCTGGGTAAATTCAGGATCGAGTTTATCAAGACAAACCACAGTATCCAGGATGCTTCCGCCCTTGCGATCTACTCTCCGGCGGGAGTCGTTGTGCACACGGGAGACTTCAAGGTGGATTACACCCCGGTCTTCGGAGATGCCATCGACCTGCAGAGGTTTGCGGAGATTGGCAAGAAAGGTGTTCTGGCTCTCATGTCGGACAGTACGAATGCAGAGAGAAAAGGCTTCACACAGTCCGAGCGGACAGTGGGGATCACATTTGACCATATTTTTGCAGAGCATCAGAACACACGACTGATCATCGCGACATTTGCGTCAAATGTAGACCGCGTGCAGCAGATTATCAATTCTGCCTATAAATATGGAAGGAAAGTTATTGTAGAAGGCCGGAGCATGGTCAATATCATCTCCACTGCTTCCGAGCTTGGATACCTGAATGTGCCGGATAATACGCTGATCGAGATCGATGAGATGAAGAATTATCCGCCGGAAAAGATGGTCTTGATCACGACAGGAAGTCAGGGAGAATCCATGGCAGCGCTGTCGCGTATGGCGGCGGGCGTGCACCGCAAGGTGACGATCCAGCCGAACGACACGATCATCCTCAGTTCGAATCCGATCCCGGGAAATGAAAAATCTGTATCCCGTATTATCAACGAACTGTCGGCAAAGGGAGCAGAGGTTATTTTCCAGGATGCCCATGTGTCAGGCCATGCCTGTCAGGAGGAGCTGAAACTGATCTATTCTCTTGTAAAACCGAAATATGCGATCCCGGTTCACGGTGAATACCGTCATCTCAAAGCAAACGCCGGAGTGGCAAGATCGCTGGGGATCCCGAAGGAGAATATCTTTATCATTCAGTCCGGAGACGTGCTGGAACTGGATTCAGAGTCCTGCAGAGTCGCGGACAAGGTACACACGGGAGCGATTCTTGTGGACGGGCTGGGCGTCGGCGATGTGGGCAATATCGTACTCCGCGACAGACAGCATCTGGCGGAAGATGGTATCATCATCGTTGTGCTGACGCTGGAGAGAAGAACCAACCGTCTCCTTGCCGGACCGGATATTGTATCCAGAGGATTTGTCTATGTGAGAGAGTCTGAGCAGCTGATGGAGGATGCGAGAAAAGCGGTTTCAGATGCGCTGGATAAGTGCCTGTCCGGACGACATACAGACTGGAACAGGATCAAGCTTGTAATCCGCGATGCAATGAATGATTATATCTGGAAAAAGACAAAGAGGAAACCTATGGTCATTCCGATCATTATGGATGTGGATGTGTAACAGATGATAGTAGATGAACGTATTGTTACATTCATCAATTCTTTAGATACAGAGAACAGTAAAATACTGGAAGCCATTGAGCGGGAGGCTCTTGCATCCGGCGTGCCGATCATCCGGCGGGAGATGCAGAGCTTCCTCAAGGTGCTTCTCATGCTGCAAAAACCTATGCGCATTCTGGAAGTCGGAACTGCCGTAGGTTTCTCTGCGTTATTGATGAGTGAGTATGCTCCGGCCGGGTGCCGGATCACAACGATTGAGAATTATGAAAAGAGGATTCCCATCGCCCGGGAGAATTTCCGGAGAGCGGGCAGAGAGGAGCAGATCACTCTCATTGAGGGAGATGCGGCAGATGTGCTCAGGACTCTGGACGGGACCTATGATTTTATCTTTATGGATGCTGCCAAGGGGCAGTATATCCATTATCTGCCGGATGTCCTGCGTCTGCTTACGGACGGGGGATGTCTGGTGTCTGACAATGTGATGCAGGACGGCGATGTGATCGAGTCGCGGTTCGCCGTTGAACGGCGGAACAGGACGATCCATGCGCGGATGAGAGAGTATCTCTACGAATTAAAACATAGAGAAGATCTGGTCACTTCTATCCTTCCTCTGGGGGACGGAGCGGCGGTGAGCGTAAAGCGAAGCCCGCTGACGGAGAGAATGCCGGACTGAGATTTAGAAAGGAAATAAATGATGAAAAGACATCCTGAATTACTGATACCGGCGAGCAGCCTGGAAGTGCTGAAGACGGCGGTGATCTTCGGGGCGGATGCAGTATACATCGGAGGAGAAGTGTTCGGGCTCCGCGCCAAAGCAAAGAATTTTTCTATGGAAGAGATGCGGGAGGGGATCGAGTTTGCCCATGCCCGCGATGTGAAGGTGTATGTGACAGCGAATATCCTGGCGCATAACAGTGATCTCCCGGAAGTAAGAAAATATTTTCAAGAGCTTAAAAGTGTGAAGCCGGATGCTCTGATCATTGCAGATCCGGGTGTGTTTGATATCGCGAAGGAGGTATGTCCGGAAATCGACAGGCATATCAGTACGCAGGCGAACAATACAAACTACGGCACGTATAACTTCTGGTACCGCCAGGGCGCAAGCAGGGTGGTCTCTGCGAGAGAGCTTTCGATGCAGGAACTGAAGGAACTCCGGGCAAACATCCCGGATGACCTGGAGATTGAGACTTTCATACATGGAGCGATGTGCATCTCCTATTCCGGCAGGTGCCTTCTGAGTAATTATTTCACTGGCAGGGACGCCAACCGGGGAGCCTGTACACACCCCTGCCGCTGGAAATATGCAGTGGTGGAGGAGACGAGGCCGGGCGAGTATATGCCGGTTTATGAGAATGAGAGAGGAACGTACATTTTCAATTCCAAGGATCTGTGTATGATCGAGCATATTCCCGAACTGATCGATGCCGGCATCGACAGCCTGAAGATCGAGGGACGGATGAAAACGGCGCTCTATGTCGCCACAGTGGCGAGAACTTACCAGAAGGCGATCGACGATTATCAGAAAGATCCGCAGCTTTACCGGAAGAATATGCCGTGGTATCTTGATCAGATCTCCAACTGCACTTACCGGAAGTTTACCACCGGGTTCTTCTTCGGAAAACCGGACGACAGTGCACAGATCTATGACAGCAACACCTATGTGAAGGACTATACCTATCTTGGGATCGTAGGAGAGACCGGGGACGGAATGTGCAGGATCGAACAGAGGAACAAATTCTCTGTCGGCGAGACGATCGAGATCATGAAACCGGACGGAAGAAACGTAGAAGTGACGGTAGAAAGAATCCTGAACGAGGAAGGCGGGGAGCAGGAGAGCGCGCCCCACTCGAAGCAGGTACTGTATGTGAAGCTCAGCGAGTGTCCGGAAAAGTACGACATCCTGAGGCGTGCGGAGAACAGTGCGGATACACCGCGGCAGTGAAGAAAAACCGCGGCAGTGAAGAAAATTCCCCATAATACGGCAGGGTATGATATAATGAGTAAAAATGCCAAGGGGGGATACTTATGTGGCTGCAGAAAATTCCATTTATCGTGAAACTGTTTTTGTATCTTATCATCATCTTTTTCATGGGAGCAGTCTTCGCCGGCGTGATCAGCCTTATGTTTGAACCGGAAGCGGAGGAAGCCTCTGCCTGGGTGTTCACTGCAGGGTATGTTCTCAGCATCGTGATCGCTCTCGCAGGAGGCGTCAGCGTTGAGAATAACGGACTCCATAAAATACGGGAACAGGCAATGGCCATGAAGAGCAATATCAATGTGATCAGGGGAAGAATCGATAACATTCTGTTCCAGCTTGATCCGATTGTGGAAAATCAGATGAATCATGAAAAAGAGATCTATCTCAAAGTGAGCAGAAATGAGGCAAAGAAATACCGCCACCTGAAATCTCTGGGAGAAGTAAAGGCAAGCCTGAGCGCATATCCTGTACTTAGATCCGATGAGACTGTGATGCGTCTTTTTTCTCAGATCGTGAAGGAGTATGAGGAACTGGCGAATGCAAAGATGGCATACAATGGGTATGCCTCACAGTACAACGCGGGGATCAAGAGTTTCCCTGTCGTTTTATTCAGGGCTCTGAGCAGGGAGGGAGCGCTGGAGTACTATGAGGATCCCACAGATGAAAATATCATGTGAAAAAAGTGCGCAGTTTTTCAACTGCGCTTTTTTCTATTCTGGAAACATAAGAGCGGGAGATGCCAATCTGTCTGGCGATTTCCCGCTGGGTATACTGTTCTCCGTTATAGAGCCCGTAGCGCATTTTCAATACGAGTTTTTCCCTGGGGGAGAGCTCGCTTTCTACCTTTTCATAGAGCTTCTGGATATTTTCCTTCAGATAGATTTTTTCCGGGATGTCGGCCTCATCGGTTTCCATGATATCATAGAGTTTGATCTCATTTCCCTCCCGGTCCGTTCCGATCGGTTCGTAGAGGGAAATCTCTTTTCCGTTTTTTTTCTTCGAGCGGAGGTACATAAGGACTTCGTTTTCTACACACCGGGATGCGTATGCTGCAAGCCTGTTTCCCTTCTCTGGATTAAAAGTGACGACGGCCTTGATCAGACCGATCGTACCGATGGAGATCAGATCCTCAGGATCCTCTTCCAGATTCTGATATTTCTTTACGACATGTGCGACGAGCCGGAGATTACGTTCGATGAGAATATGCTTTGCCTCGAGGTCTCCCTCCGTATATTTCTGGATGTAGTACTTCTCTTCCGAAGGTGTGAGGGGATTGGGAAATGATTTCAAGACGGCACCTCTTAGCGCATTTGATATAGTTTATGAAAAAATGCCGGAAATTGTGCTTTTCCAAGGAAAAGACGGAAGAAAGCAGGAAACAGTTGACAGGGACGGGCGGGTGCCTTATTATAATCTTACATTCCCGGGAGAATCTTTCCCGGCAATCATTTCAGGCTGTTTCAGCCGAATTTTCAGCTGCTGTTAACCGAAGAAGGGCGGGACGCCCGGCGGGTACATGGAAGTACGCTTGAAAACTTGATATTTTGTGGTGTTTTAGGAAAAAGGAAACTCATGGAAAGGAGCGTGCGAATGAGTTTCAGCACAGTATTATCCGCTGCAGTCGAAGGACTGCGTGTAGAGTTTGTGCATGTCGAGGCGGATGTGAGCAACGGGCTTCCGGTGTTCCATATGGTGGGATACCTGTCGTCCGAGGTAAAGGAGGCGGGAGAACGTGTGCGCACGGCGATCCGGAACGCGGGATTTGACTTCCCTGCAAAACGGACTGTGATCAATCTCTCGCCGGCAACCATGCGGAAGAGAGGCGCATCCTTTGATCTTCCCATTGCAGCCGGCATCCTCGTCTCTCTGGGATCGGTGAATCCGAGGAGGCTGAGAGACTGCCTTGTCATTGGAGAACTGGGCCTGGATGGAGGTGTGAGGAAGGTGCCCGGCATCCTGCCGATCGTGATGGAGGCAAAAGCCGCCGGTATTGCGTGCTGCATCGTACCTGCGGAGAATGCCGCGGAGGGCGCCCTTGTGGAGGGAATAAAGATCATCGGCGTAGAACGTCTGCAGGATGCGGTCGCATTCCTGAACGGAAAAACAGAAGAAGGAGTCCGGATCCGTGGAAAGCGTTCACTTTCGTCGGAAGTCCCTCCGGAGGAAGATTTTGCCGATCTGCGCGGACAGGAAAACGTGCGCAGGGCAGCAGAGATCGCAGTTGCGGGAGGACACAATCTTCTGCTCATCGGACCGCCGGGCAGCGGAAAGACTATGACGGCTAAGTGTATTGCGGGCATCCTGCCTCCTCTTGAAATGGAGGAGAGTATGGAGATCACCAAGATCTACAGTATCATGGGACTTCTGGATGAAAAGGAGCCGCTGATCACCAGAAGGCCGTTCCGCAGCGTGCACCACACGGCAACCAGAGCGGCGCTGATCGGCGGAGGGATGATCCCGAGACCGGGAGAGATTAGTCTTGCGCACGGCGGCGTACTGTTCCTGGATGAACTCCCTGAATTCAGAAAGGGAGTCCTGGAGGTGCTGCGCCAGCCTCTGGAACAGCGCAGCATCCGGATTTCCCGCACATATGGAAATTATACCTTCCCGGCTGATTTCATGCTTGTAGCGGCCATGAATCCCTGTCCCTGTGGATGTTATCCTGATCTGGAGCGCTGCACCTGCACTCCGGCGCAGATCCAGACATATATCAGCAGAGTCAGCCAGCCCTTCCTGGAACGGATCGATCTCTGCGCGGAGGCATCCAGAGTACGGTACGAAGATCTGACAGAAAGGGAGAAGGGGGAAAGCTCGGCGCAGATACGGGAGCGGGTGACCCGCGCCAGGCGGATCCAGGCGGAGCGGTACCGCGGGACAGGAATCAGAGTGAACGCAATGCTCTCCGGGGAGGAACTGAAGAAATACTGCGCCCTCGGTCCGGCAGGACAGCGGCTGATGGAGAACGCTTTTTCCGTGCTGGAGCTGAGCGCAAGGGCATATCACAGAGTGATCAGAGCGGCACGGACCATTGCGGATCTTGACGGGGACGAGAAGATCAGGGAAGAGCATCTGAGAGAGGCGATCGGATACAGGACAGTTGACAGAAAATACTGGGGGAGGCAGAGCGTATGCTGAGGGAAGAAGACAAGACAGAAAAAAGCAATGTGGAAGATCCTGGAAGCACGGAGATGGAATATGAGTTCTGGCTTGCGGGCCTGAGGCTTCCGGCAAGAAAAAAATACCTGCTCAGACAGTACATGAAGACGGGGCGGGCGGTCTATTATATAGAAGAAACAGAAATTTCACAAATCGGGTTCTTAACAGAACGGGAGAGAAATACAATTAGGCAGGCGCAGAAAGAGAAGGGGCTGAAAGAGGTTTATGATAGATCCTGTGAAAAGGGGATCCGCTTTGTCCCATACTTCTCACCGGACTATCCGGAAAAGCTTCGGGAGATCGCAGATTTTCCGTTTGCACTTTTTGTGAAAGGCCGACTGCCTGACAGAGTGTCGCGGAAGGCCGCTGTTGTGGGGGCGAGAAGATGCACGCCGTACGGAGAAAAGTATGCTGTCGAATTTGCAGAAAAGCTGGCTTCCTGCGGCGTGGAGATCATCAGCGGGCTGGCCAGAGGAATCGACGGCATGGGACAGCGCGGCGCACTGATGGGAGGCGGAAGGACATTTGCGGTGCTCGGTTCCGGCGTAGATGTATGCTATCCGAGAGAGCATATCGGACTGTATGTGGATATCCAGGAACAGGGCGGCGGCATCCTCTCCGAATACCCGCCCGGGACGCCTCCTGTATCCCAGAACTTTCCTCCGAGAAACCGGATCATCAGCGGGCTCTCCGATGTAGTCCTGGTGATGGAGGCAAGAGAACGGAGCGGTTCTCTGATCACTGCAGACCTGGCGCTGGAACAGGGAAGAGACGTCTACGCACTTCCCGGTCCGGTTAACAGTGACCTGAGCAGAGGGTGCAACCGCCTGATCCAGCAGGGGGCGGGGATCCTGCTGAGCCCGGAAATGCTTCTGAAGGAGTGGGATCTGGCCTTTGCGGCATCGGTGCAAAAGGAAGACAAAAATGAAAAAGTGCTTGAAACTCCAGAAAATTTGGTGTATAGTTGTCTCGGCTTGTATCCGAAGAATATCGACCGCCTTGCAGAAGAGACAAAGCTTAGTGTTTCAGAGCTGATGAACGCTCTTGTCGCGCTGGAACTGCAGGGCTGTATAAGAGAAATATCGAAAAATTTTTATATAAAAGCAAAATAGAAGGCAGCAGTGCTGCCGGACGGAGGAATCGGGTTTTATGGCACATTATCTTGTTATCGTGGAGTCGCCGGCAAAGGTGAAGACAATCAAAAAATTTCTTGGGAGCAATTATACAGTTGCGGCATCCCAGGGACATGTACGGGACCTTCCCAAGAGTCAGCTCGGCATTGACATCGAGCATGATTATGAACCGAAATATATCACGATCCGCGGAAAGGGAGATATCCTTGCGAATCTGAGAAAAGAGGTTAAAAAGTCAGATAAAGTCTATCTCGCTACCGACCCTGACCGGGAAGGAGAGGCGATCTCCTGGCATCTGGCGGCGGCTCTCAAGCTGGATGAAAAGAAAATGCGTCGTATCACATTTAATGAGATCACGAAAAACGCAGTAAAGGCTTCGCTCAAGGCGCCGAGAGACATTGACATGAATCTGGTGGACGCGCAGCAGGCGAGACGTGTCCTTGACCGCATGGTGGGATATATGATCAGTCCGGTTCTCTGGGCGAAGGTGAAGAGGGGGCTGAGCGCTGGAAGAGTGCAGTCGGTGGCACTCAGGCTCATTGCAGACCGTGAGGATGAGATCAACGCGTTCATTCCGGAGGAATACTGGACGCTTGACGCTGTCCTGAATGTCAAGGGGGAGAAGCGCCCTCTGACAGCAAAGTTCTATGGAACAGAGAAAAACAAAATGACCATCCGGTCAAAGCAGGAGCTTGATGAGATCGTGAAGGCTGTTGAGAATGCCGAATTCAAGATCACAGATATCAAGAGGAGTGAGAGGATCCGGAAGGCACCGCTTCCGTTTACAACGAGTACGCTCCAGCAGGAGGCAGCCAAGGCGCTGAATTTCGGAACGCAGAAGACCATGCGCATTGCCCAGCAGCTCTATGAAGGAATCGACATCAAGGGAAATGGCACGGTCGGTGTCATCACCTATCTCCGTACTGATTCAACGAGGATCTCTGAAGAGGCTGACGCTGCTGCGAGAGAATATATTTCGTCAACTTACGGAAAGGAATACGCGGCGGAGCCGGCTGTGGCCAAGGCATCCGGAAGAAAGATCCAGGACGCCCACGAGGCCATCCGTCCTACGGATATCACGAGGACTCCGGCAGCGCTCAAGGACTCTCTTACAAGAGACCAGTTCCGCCTGTACCAGCTTATCTGGAAACGTTTTACGGCAAGCCGTATGCAGCCTGCGCGCTATGAAACTACGTCCGTGAAGATCGGCGCAGCAGAGTACTGTTTTACTGTATCTACGGCGAAGATGGCGTTTGACGGTTTCCGTTCCGTCTATACCGAGGCGGATGAAGTGAAAGAGGAGAGCAGCGTGCTCGTGGGAAATCTGACAATGGATTCTGTACTGACAAAGAAGGAATTCGATCCGAAGCAGCATTTCACCCAGCCGCCGGCACACTATACAGAGGCGACTCTGGTCAAGACGCTGGAGGAACAGGGAATCGGACGCCCCAGCACATATGCGCCGACGATCTCCATCATTCTCGGAAGGAGATATGTGACAAAAGAAGCGAAGAACCTTTACATCACGGAGATCGGAGAAGTTGTCAACAACATCATGAAACAGTCCTTTCCGAGCATCGTGGACGTCAATTTTACCGCGAACATGGAGGGACTCCTCGACATGGTTGAAGAGGGAAAGGTGCCGTGGAAAGAAGTGATCCGCAATTTCTATCCGGATCTGGAAGAGGCGGTAAAAAAAGCCGAGCAGGAGCTGGAGACTGTTAAGATAGAAGATGAGGTGACGGACGTGGTCTGCGAGGAATGCGGACGGAATATGGTCATCAAGTACGGTCCTCATGGAAAATTCCTTGCCTGTCCGGGATTCCCGGAGTGCAGGAATACTAAGCCGTATCTCGAGAAGATCGGCGTGAAATGCCCGCTGTGCGGAAAAGACGTGGTGATCCGCAAGACCAAAAAGGGAAGAAAATATTATGGATGCGAGGACAATCCGGAGTGTGAGTTTATGTCCTGGCAGAAGCCGTCGGAGAAGAAATGCCCGGAATGCGGCGGATATATGGTGGAAAAGGGCAGCAAGCTTGTGTGTGCGGATGAACAGTGCGGTTATGTTGAGGCGATAAAAAACAGGAATAATTAGAAAAGTGTGAAAAAAATCGAAATCAGATTGATATTTCCTGAATTGTATGATAGCATAAGCATGTATATACTGTTATTGCGGTTTTGTGTACACAATTACCGGGGTTATTGGAAATAAAATGCGGAGGAAATAATGAGCGTACAACTATTGGATAAAACCAGAAAAATTAATAAGCTGCTTCACAACAACAATTCCAGCAAAGTCGTTTTTAATGATATCTGTGCCGTACTCACAGAGATCCTGGATTCGAACGTTCTGGTAGTCAGCAGAAAGGGCAAGATCCTGGGAGTGAGTAAGAGCAGCCATGTGAAGGAGATCCATGAGCTGATCACGGAGTCGGTGGGATCGCATATCGATTCCATGCTGAACGAGAGGCTTTTGAGTATCCTTTCGACAAAAGAGAATGTGAATCTGGAGACGCTCGGTTTCACACCGGAAACAGTGGCCGGATATCAGGCTATCGTCACACCTATCGACATCGCGGGAGAGCGGCTCGGAACTCTGTTTATCTACAAGCAGGACTCAACCTATTCTATTGACGATATCATACTCAGCGAATACGGAACCGCGGTGGTGGGGCTTGAGATGCTCCGCTCGGTAAACGAGGAGAACGCGGAGGAGACGAGGAAGGAACATATCGTACAGTCTGCGATCAGCACACTGTCCTTCTCTGAACTTGAGGCGATCATACATATTTTTGACGAGCTGGAGGGGACAGAGGGAATCCTGGTGGCCAGCAAGGTTGCGGACAGAGTCGGGATTACCCGCTCCGTTATCGTCAATGCTCTGCGCAAATTTGAAAGTGCCGGCGTGATCGAGTCCCGTTCTTCCGGAATGAAGGGAACATATATCAAAGTACTGAACGATTATGTGTTTACAGAACTCGAGAAGATCAAAAAAGAACGAATGTGATCGGGAAATATAAGGGGTGTCAGGAGGCTGATGCCCTTTATCTGACTTATGGGGCGGTGCGCAGATGCACCGGGGAGATGCGAGGAGAAAGCAATTGAGAGACAGGTTTGGAGGAAAATGCCATGTATGAAGGAAATCCGGTCGATCTGCAGATGGAGAAGATCATCTCGGCAGACGGCATATTTGACGATTCGAACAGAAAATGCACAGTGTATAAGTATGACCTGGAGGAAGACTACATTTATCTGGAGCTGAAGGAGGATGATCTGGGAGCGATCCAGCTGGACGCGAAGTACAGATGCTATATCTCGACTAAATCAGAACTCCTGTACTGTACCGGCGTCGTAAAGGAGCGCTACCGGTCCGAGGATAAGAACCTTCTGAAGTTCAGGATCCAGAACGGTTTCTACAATGTCTGCGAAGGACGGAGGATGAGCAACCTGTAAATCTAACAGTTCAGCCATAAGGGAAGGCGCGGGCTGAACTGTAATTCTGAATTATAAAAAAAGATTAAACTCTGTTGACAAATAGTCAGCAGAGTGCTATTTTATATTCATGAGGTTAGCACTCAATGGAAATGAGTGCTAATAAATGAAAATAAGGAGGAATTACAATGAAGTTAGTACCTTTAGGTGACAAGATTGTTTTAAAACAGTTAGAAGCAGAAGAGACAACAAAGTCAGGTATTGTTTTACCGGGACAGGCAAAAGAGAAACCGCAGGAAGCGGAAGTGATCGCTGTCGGACCCGGCGGTAATATAGATGGAAAAGAAGTAGTTATGCAGGTAAAGGCCGGCGATAAGGTGATCTATTCAAAATATGCCGGAACAGAAGTAGAGCTTGACGACGAAGAGTATATCATTGTAAAGCAGAATGACATCCTTGCGATCGTAGAGGAGTAGTCAGCAGCCAATTCAATATAGAAGTAGAATAGAAACAGATTATAAGATTAAGGAGATGCTTAGAAATGGCAAAGGAAATTAAATATGGAACTGAAGCCAGAACAGCACTTGAGAAAGGTGTAAACAAGCTGGCTGATACAGTGAAGGTAACACTTGGACCGAAGGGAAGAAACGTTGTCCTTGATAAGTCATTCGGCGCGCCGCTGATCACGAACGACGGTGTCACGATCGCGAAAGAGATCGAACTGGAAGACGGATTCGAGAACATGGGAGCACAGCTGATCAGAGAAGTCGCTTCCAAGACGAACGATGTAGCCGGTGACGGTACTACGACTGCTACAGTCCTGGCCCAGGCTATGGTGCATGAGGGTATGAAGAACCTGGAAGCAGGCGCTAACCCGATCGTCCTGAGAAAAGGAATGAAGAAAGCAACAGATAAGGCAGTGGAAGCGATCCAGGCGATGAGCAGCAAGGTAAAAGGCAAAGACCAGATCGCAAGAGTTGCCGCGGTTTCCTCAGGAGACGAAAGTGTAGGAGAGATGGTTGCTGACGCGATGGAGAAGGTTTCCAACGACGGTGTCATCACGATCGAAGAGTCCAAGACAATGCAGACAGAACTGGACCTGGTAGAAGGTATGCAGTTTGACCGCGGATATATTTCCGCTTATATGGCTACAGATATGGAGAAGATGGAAGCGGTTCTGGAAGATCCGTATATTCTCATTACAGACAAGAAGATCTCCAATATCCAGGATATCCTTCCGCTGCTGGAGCAGATCGTACAGTCTGGTGCAAGACTGCTGATCATTGCAGAGGATGTAGAGGGCGAGGCTCTGACAACTCTGATCGTCAACAAGCTGCGCGGAACATTCAATGTTGTTGCAGTTAAGGCTCCGGGATACGGAGACAGAAGAAAAGAGATGCTGCAGGATATCGCGATCCTGACAGGCGGACAGGTGATCTCCGAAGAGCTCGGCATGGATCTGAAAGAGACGACAATGGAGCAGCTCGGACGTGCAAAATCCGTTAAGGTTCAGAAAGAGAACACAGTCATTGTTGACGGATGCGGAAGCAAAGATGCGATCAGCGACAGGATCGCTCAGATCAAGAAAGCGATCGAGGAGACGACATCTGACTTCGACAGAGAGAAACTGCAGGAGAGACTTGCCAAACTGGCGGGCGGCGTAGCAGTTATCCGTGTAGGCGCTGCGACAGAGACTGAGATGAAAGAGGCAAAACTCCGCATGGAGGATGCTCTGAACGCAACAAGAGCTGCAGTGGAAGAAGGTATCATCGCAGGAGGCGGATCCGCATATATCCACGCTGCAAAAGAGGTCGCAAAACTGGCTGATGAGCTGGAAGGCGACGAGAAGACAGGCGCAAGGATCATCCTGAAGGCACTGGAAGCTCCGCTGGCTCAGATCGCTGCCAATGCAGGTCTTGAGGGAGCTGTGATCGTAAATAAGGTAAGAGAGTCAGAGCCGGGAATCGGATTTGACGCTTATAAAGAAGAATATGTAGATATGGTAGAGCAGGGAATCCTTGATCCTGCAAAGGTTACAAGAAGTGCTCTGCAGAACGCGACAAGCGTTGCATCCACACTCCTGACAACAGAGTCTGTCGTATCCACGATCAAAGAGGATACACCGGCGGCTCCGGCAGGCGGCGCAGGAATGATGTAATAGAATATTATCTCTCCGCACGGAAGAAGTCCGGCGGGGCAGGTCCCCGGATACAGGTCTTAGAAGATCTGTGTCCGGGGACTTTTGTGCTTCAGAAAGAGGCTTGAAGATTCGGGGAAATTTGAAATGTTTATAAAAAGAGTGCGATCTATAAGCAGAACTTAATAATACAACTTAAAATAAATCAAGATTCAAACGTCGCGGCAGGGCGCAAAATGTCTTGACATCTTCCGGGAATTTATGTAGTATATCAGATAAACATTCAGACAAAATGGATTCTTAAGAAAGAGAGGTATGATGGATATGGGAAAAATTATTGGCGAAGGTATTACATTTGATGATGTCCTGCTTGTTCCTGCGTATTCAGAAGTGATTCCGAATGAGGTGGATCTTTCAACACATCTGACGAAGACGATCAAACTGAATATTCCGATGATGAGTGCAGGCATGGATACGGTTACAGAGCACCGTATGGCAATTGCGATGGCGCGCCAGGGCGGAATCGGAATCATACACAAGAATATGACGATCGAGCAGCAGGCAGAAGAGGTGGACAAGGTAAAGAGATCTGAGAACGGGGTTATCACGGATCCGTTCTATCTTTCTCCGGAGAACACGCTGGAAGATGCGAACAATCTGATGGCGAAGTTCCGCATCTCAGGTGTTCCGATCACGGAAGGCAGAAAGCTTGTCGGCATCATCACAAACCGCGACCTGAAATTTGAGGAAGACTTCTCTAAAAAAATCAAAGAATCCATGACTTCAGAGGGCCTGATCACAGCGAAGGAAGGAATTACACTTGAGGAAGCGAAGAAGATCCTTGCAAAGGCGAGAAAGGAAAAGCTTCCGATCGTGGATGATGAGGGGAATCTGAAAGGTCTGATCACGATTAAGGATATCGAGAAGCAGATCAAATATCCGCTGTCTGCCAAGGACTCTCAGGGACGCCTTCTCTGCGGTGCGGCGATCGGTATCACCGCGAACTGTCTTGAGCGTGTGGAAGCACTTGTGAAAGCCAAGGTGGACGTTGTCGTTATGGACTCCGCACACGGCCATTCAGCCAACGTGCTGCGTACGATCAGGATGGTAAAAGAGAAATATCCGGATCTTCCGGTCATTGCAGGAAATGTTGCTACGGGTGAGGCGACCAGGGCCCTCATCGAGGCTGGTGTAGATGCTGTCAAGGTCGGTATCGGACCGGGATCCATCTGTACGACCCGCGTGGTCGCTGGAATCGGTGTTCCGCAGATCACGGCGGTCATGGACTGCTACGAGGTGGCGAAAGAGTATGGCATCCCGATCATTGCGGACGGAGGAATCAAGTACTCCGGCGATATGACGAAGGCGATCGCGGCAGGCGCGAATGTATGTATGATGGGAAGCATCTTCGCAGGATGCGACGAGAGCCCGGGAACATTCGAGCTGTATCAGGGAAGAAAGTACAAGGTATACCGCGGAATGGGCTCTATCGCTGCGATGGAGAAGGGAAGCAAAGACCGCTATTTCCAGGAGAACGCGAAGAAACTTGTTCCGGAAGGCGTGGAAGGACGTGTCGCTTACAAGGGAACGGTAGAGGATACTGTGTTCCAGCTTATGGGCGGACTCCGCTCCGGTATGGGCTACTGCGGAACACGCACCGTAGAAGAACTGCAGCAGAACGGCAGATTTATCAAGATTTCGGCAGCGTCTCTCAAGGAGAGCCATCCGCATGATATCCACATCACAAAGGAAGCTCCGAACTACAGTGTAGATGAGTAGGCGAAAAGGCTAACAGCATAGATAGAAGAGACAAAGGGTGCTGTCCCGGCGGTATACATAGCCGCGGGAGCGGCGCCCTTTATAAATTTATAAGAAAGTGTTCATAATCCTTTAGAAAATGTGTGATATCATATGAAAAGATAAAAAGACAGGCCGTCTTAACGTGGAAAGGCCTGAAGCGGCGGGGATCCGCCGTGCTGAAGGGAACTGAGGATACAGATGATATGGAACCATGGAAACAGAAGAAGAAGGAAAAAGAGCAGTCCAAGGACAGTCCGCATCAGGATATGTGCGGCTGTCCTTGTCGTACTGACGCTTATACTCGCAGTGCGGTCCTGTGTGGCAGGAAGCCGGAGAAATCTTGAGGTGGATGCGTCGCAGCCGGAGATCGATGTCCAGCTGCTTGACGTAAATGCATATTCAAGGCCGAGGATCAGGACGGAACAGATCACCGGGATCGTGATCCATTATACTGCGAACCCGGGCAGTACTGCGCAGGAAAACAGGGATTATTTCAACGGACTTCAGTACAGCCATGAGACGGAGGCAAGCAGCAATTTTGTGATCGGGCTGGACGGCGAGATCATACAGTGCGTGCCGACCTGGGAAGTGGCGTACGCCTCGAATGAGAGAAACATCGATACGGTCTCGATCGAGTGCTGCCATCCGGATGAGAGCGGTGCGTTTACAGATGCGACCTACCGGTCACTGGTCCGGCTCACGGCCTGGCTGTGCGAGAAGTTCGGACTGACCCAGGATGATGTGATCAGACATTATGATGTGACAGGGAAGATCTGTCCGAAGTATTTTGTTGAACACGAAGATGCGTGGGCTGAATTCCGTGAAAATGTCGGGAGGGCGATGGAAAAGAGCAGAGAGGAGGCGGAGTGACTTCGGAGTGACATACGAACCGGTCAGGGGACAGAGCGGCAGGAACAGAGAGCGGAACCGATTCCGGGCAGAATGCCGGGCTTTATGGCCGGAAGTCCTGAATTTCCTCCTTGCTATCAGAATAGAAAGTTGCTATAATAGATTGTATTGTGTTGAAAGTATGGAGGGTAAAGATGAACGATTTGGAAATGTACCGGGAGCAGCTTGCTATCTGTGATGACAAGATCATCGATGCTCTTGTGGAGAGAAACGCCATCATCGAGAAGATCATGGCTTATAAAGAAACTTACGGAATGCCGATCCTTCAGCCCCAGCAGGAGGCAAAGCAGGAGCGCAGGCTGAATGAGAAACTTAAGGACAACAAGTACCGCGAGGAGATCCATGATGTATTTCAGAGGATTCTCAGGAACAGTAAGCGGATCCAGGCGAGAAAACTGTTTTCCTATAATATCGTGCTGATCGGCTTCATGGGCGCCGGCAAGACAACGATCTCGGATTATCTGAGCACAATGTTTGACATGAAGCTGGTGGAGATGGATCAGGTGATCGCTGAGCGGGAGGAGATGAGCATCCCGGATATTTTTGCCACCTATGGGGAAGAATATTTCCGCAGTCTTGAGACAAAACTGTTGAAAGAACTGCAGACAGGAAAGAACTGTATCATTTCCTGTGGAGGAGGCGCGGCTCTCCGCGAAGAGAATGTCGTGGAGATGAAGAAGAACGGAAGAGTGGTCCTTCTCACAGCAAGTCCGGAGACGATCTATGAGCGCGTGAAGGACAGCGATGACAGGCCGATCCTGAACGGAAATAAAAATGTAGATTTCATCGCCGACATGATGGAGAAGCGAAGAGAGAAGTATGAGGCGGCTGCCGACGTAGTGATACAGACAGATAACAAGACGATCCTGCAGATCAGTGAGGAACTGATCACGAAACTGATGGAATTGGATGGGCGCTGATGTTTGAAAGATTTTTCCCGGATGAATATGTGGAATCTACATATGTCATCCCTTTTGAGAAACTGTATGAAGAAGGATACCGCGGCGTGATCTTTGATATAGACAACACACTTGTTCCCCATGGGGCTCCTGCAGACCGGAGAGCGAGAGAACTGTTCCGGCGGCTTGGAGAAATCGGGTTTACATCCTGTCTGATCTCCAACAACCAGGAACTCAGGGTGAAGATGTTCAATCAGGAGATCGGCACGAATTATATTTTCAATGCCCATAAGCCGTCTGTGAAGAATTATATCCGCGCCATGGAGATCATGGGGACTGACAGGACCAATACACTGTTTGTCGGAGATCAGCTTTTTACCGACGTGTGGGGTGCAAAGCGGGCCGGAATACACAATATCCTTGTAAAACCGATCCATCCGAAGGAAGAGATACAGATCGTCCTGAAGAGATATCTTGAGAGGATCGTGCTACATTTCTATAAAAAAAGCAGGGGAGAATGAAGATTCCGACAGAAAGAGACGGCAGCCGGGTAAAAAAAGATTGAAAAAAGTGGAAATATATTATAAAATGATTAGAGTGGAGTGTTATGAGACACAGAATTGAAGGAGGATTATAAATGGTATCAGCAGGAGATTTTAAGAACGGACTTACCATTGAAATCGATGGGAATATTTTTCAGATCCTGGAGTTCCAGCATGTAAAGCCGGGAAAAGGCGCGGCTTTCGTCAGAACAAAGTTAAAAAATATCATCAGCGGGGGAGTTGTTGAGAAGACATTCCGTCCGACTGAGAAGTTTGAGAATGCTCATATCGACAGAAAAGAGATGCAGTATCTGTACAAAGACGGAGATCTCTACAACTTTATGGATGTCGAGACATACGATCAGATCGCACTGGATTCCAACGTGGTCGGCGATGCGCTGAAGTTTGTCAAAGAGAATGAGACAGTAAAGATCTGTTCCCACAAGGGCAACGTATTTTCTGTTGAGCCGCCGCTGTTCGTAGAGCTGGCGATCACAGAGACAGAGCCTGGATTCAAGGGAGATACAGCACAGGGAGCAACGAAGCCGGCTGTAGTGGAGACAGGAGCGACTGTTATGGTTCCGCTGTTTGTTGAAGTAGGCGACGTTCTGAAGATCGATACACGTACAGGCGAGTATCTGTCCAGAGTTTAATTTCAGAGAGTTTTGGCCTTATGCCGTGGATATTCGTATCCACGGCATTTTTATCCTCTTTTTGCTGAAAACTTTTATAAAAATCTAACAAAATTGTCTGGGATGATTTGTCCAATATTTCCAATTGTCATTTGAAATAGGTTCGTCTATAATGAAGGGCACATAATATTAACTCTATTTCAATTATTTTTCGAATGATCAAATTCTTGAGTGATCAACATTTCGAATGGTACAGTTCGTACCGGTTTTCTCATTTAGATCATATGGACCGCGACGGGAAAGGAGAAAGATGAATTATACGGAATTTGTATGCGCGGTTGAGAAAAGCATGAGTATGAAAATGAAGGAAGGTGTTAAAGTATCCTCCTATACAGCTGTGAAAAATAACGGCAGGGAGAGGACAGGAATCATTGTGGAGACGCCGGGAGTGAATATCTCTCCGACGATCTACCTGGAAGAATACTATCAGTGTTATCAGAGCGGGAAAAATCTGGAAGAGATCGTGGAGGATATCCGTTCGTTTTATGAGAGCATCCGGAAAGAGGAGTCTCTGGATTACAAGAAGATCCTGAGCTATGAAGGGGTAAAGGACAGGATCGTATTCAAGCTGATCAATACGGAGAAAAACCGGGAATTTCTGAAAACAGTGCCTCATACGGATATCCTGGATCTGTCTGTTGTATTCTATGCACTCCTCGAAGTCAGCCGGGAAGGCGCGGCGATGATGACAATCTGTGAAAATCATCTGAGACAGTGGGATATCGGCAGAGACGTGCTCTGGAAGGCTGCGGAGGAAAACGTGAGGCGGATCCTGCCGGCGGAATTATTTACAATGCGCCATGCGCTGAACGAGATCGTCGGAAGCGCAGAGGCGGGAAGTGATGAGGAAAATCTTCTTGATGGAGGAGACGGAGAGCGGGACAGGATGTATGTCCTGACAAACAGGATGCGAAGCTATGGAGCCGCGTGTATTGCCTATCCGTATATTCCCGGAATGATCGGGGAAACACTGGGATCTGATTACTATATCCTTCCCAGCAGCGTTCACGAGGTTATGATCGTCCCTGCCTGCGGCGGCCTGGACGGTGAAGAACTGGAAGAGATGGTGAGAGAGATCAACGTGACTCAGGTCGCAGAGGAAGAAGTGCTGAGCAACCATATCTATTACTACGAGCGCAGAACGGGCTGTCTCCGCATGTTCGATCCTGCCGGAAAAAGAAAGGAGGGTGTGCAGTGAAACAGTTTATCAAAACAATGGCGCTCCTTTATCTGACGCTGGCGGTGATCCTTGGAGTCTCCCCTGTGAACGCAGGGGCTGAAGAGGAGAGAGAAGCCGCCGCGGCGGAGAGCTCTTCTCCAGACGGGAAGGCGGAGGAAAAGAAGATGGCTGTCCTGACTTCGGTGAACGTGAACACAAGGGAGACAGTGCAGCTCACAGTAGGAAAAGAAGTTTATTACGGAACTTACAGTACGAATTATTTCTATGTCGACGGGAAGCCCGCATACTGTCTGGAGCCTCTGAAGGCCACTCCGGAATCGGGAAGCTACGAGGCGGAGATGCTGGAAACGGGAAATCTCAGAAAAGGCCTGTATTATGCCTACGGCGGACCGGGGCATGATACTTATACGGCAGAATTCGGATATCTCGGGAGCGGCGGAGGATTCGACGAAGACAGAGAATACTGTATGAGCCACTGCATCCTCTCTTATCTTTACAGCGGCTCGGAGGATGCGTTTACAGGACTTGCGGACAGCGAAGCTGAGGTGCTGATGAAGCAGGCTGAACAGATGCTCAGCCTGCCGGATCCGCCCCGGTCCTTCTGCGCCTTTGTGTTCAATTCGGGAGGAGGCGGACAGACTATGGGAGGCACAGGTAAAGAAAGAACAGGGGCTCTGGAACTGTACAAAGAATCCGACCGGCCGGAACTGACCGGCGGAAATCCGTGCTATTCACTTGCGGGCGCGGTGTTTGAAGTGTATGCACCGGGGGCTCAGTCTCCTCTCTATGAGATCACGACAGATAGAAACGGATACGGGCGGCTGGAAGGGATTCCCATAGGGACCTATGAGATCGCGGAGGTGAAAAGCCCGGAAGGATTTGCCCTGGACGGATCCAGGTACACTGTGACGGTCGGAGAAGGGGACGTGTGCATATACCGGTGTGAAGATCAGGCGCAGTATTATCCGGCGGACCTTATCCTTGTCAAGAAAGACGGGGAGACGGGAGAGAGCAGACCGCAGGGAAGCGCAGAGCTGGCAGGAGCGGAGTTTGAAGTGGATTATTATGCGGGATATTATGAAGCGGATCCTGCGGCATCGGGGACTGTGCCGGAGAGAAGCTGGATCCTGAAAACAGATGAGATGGGAAGGGCTGCTCTTTCTGATGAATCTAAGATCGAAGGAGATGATTTTTATTCAGATGCAGCAGGCCAGAATATCCTTCCCCTTGGAACCCTCGTTATCAGGGAGAGGAAAGCGCCGAAGGGATATCTGAGGAATGAGGAGGTGTTCATAAGGCAGATCACTTCTTCGGGAAGCGGCGTGAAAGATACGCTGTATCAGGTCCCGGAGATCCCGGAAGATGTGATTCGGGGAGATCTTCAGATCGTAAAATTCAGAGAATCACAGGACGCAGAGGAGGAACAGAAGTCCCCTCTCCAGGGGATCGTTTTTTCAGTCACTTCAAAGACCACCGGAGAGGAAATCCGGATCACGACAGATGAAAACGGATATGCCTCCACAATTGGAAACGGCGGAGAAAGGGGCGGACTTGTCTTTGATACCTATACAGTCAGTGAACTGAATGCTCCGGAAGGGTTCGAGCCGGCTGAGGATTTCGAGATCACAGTCTCGGAGGAAGGAAGTACATTATACTATATTCTGGAAAACAAGGCTGTCCTGTCCCCTGTCAGGCTGATCAAGAAAGATGCGGTGACGGGACGGACGATCCCTCTTGCCGGCGCTGAATTCCGGCTTCTGGATGCAGAGAAGGAACCGATCGCGATGAAGGCGCATTATCCCTCCGAGGGGATGTGTGATACTTATGTGACAGATGAGAGCGGAAGTTTTGTCCTGCCGGAGAAACTGCCTGTGGGAAACTATTATTTCCAGGAGGTCAATTCCCCGTATGGTTATCTTCTGGAAGAAGGGCTGCTTGAGTTTACGATCACAGAAGGGCATGACTGGGAGGAGCCGTTTAGTGTGGAGTTCGAAGATCAGCCTGCCAGAGGGAGGATCTGTATTGAGAAGACGGACAGGGAAACCGGGGAGCCCCTCCGGGGCACCGTGTTTGAGGTACGGGCAAAGGAGGATATCGCCGCGCCGGACGGGACCGTCTTTATCGAGGCGGGAGAAACAGTGGATACGCTGACCACGGGAGAAGACGGAAGGGCATGCACCGGGGAACTGTACCTGGGAAAATACGAGGTTGTGGAAACAGAGCAGACGCCCGGTTATGCGCGAAGCGGACAGGCGTATCCGGTGGAGCTTCCGTACCGGGATCAGGTCACGCCTGTAGTGACGGAGGAACTGCAGATCTCTAACGCGCCTACGGAACTGGTCATCGACAAAAGAGAGAGCGGCTCAGAGAAGCGTCTGGCAGGAGCGGAATTTACGGTCAGGAGAAAAGACGGATCTGCTGAAGAAGAGCCGGAAACATATGTGACGGATGAGGACGGCAGGATCCGGCTCGTCGGACTGCTTCCGGGAGAATATTCTGTGCAGGAGACAAAGGCTCCGGACGGGTATCTGGCAGATGTGAGAGTCTTCAGCGTGACGGTGGATGAGATGGGCCGCATTGACGGAAAGGAGAGGGCAGTGCTCACGGTGGAGAATATGAAGAAGCCTCAGACCGCTGTGCAGAGCGGGGATGAGACACGGCGGTTTGGGATACCTGTTTTCATGGCGGCATGCTCTCTGCTTCTGACAGCCGCAGCGCTTGTACCCCGGGCGGGTGCCGGCGTGAGGAAAAAGAAAAAATAGCGTGAAGAATGCGGGGCATATTTCAGACATTTTGGGCTTTACATTTCTTTAAATCTGTGCTAGGATAATTAAGGTTGTTAAAAGGGGAAGACATCTGTCTTCCCCTCAGATAACCGGAATGCGTCTGTAGCTCAGTGGATAGAGCGATGCCCTCCGGAGGCATGTGCGGCGGTTCGACTCCGCTCAGACGCTTAGGGATGGATCCCGGGAGAGTGCGTTTGATTGTATGTTTATCACGCTCCCCGGGATTTTTGTTTTGAAAAGGATGCAGAGAAAATGGGCACTGGAATCAGCAGAAGTCCTTTTCGGCAGAGAGGCGGCGCGCCTGGAGGAATATCCCGGCGCGCCGCCTCTTGAAATATTGTAAACTGCCTGTGAGCCTTTTACAAAAGATTGATCTTTCTCTTCATGATATAGTGTGTTCCGATATACTCGATGACGGAAACTGCGAACATGATGGCAATGCTCAGCCCGAGCGCTTCGAACAGATACTGTGCGATCAGATCATCGGAGCGGCTGTAAAAGCTGATTCCCGGCAGCAGGCGGAACAGCAGCATAAGCCCCATGGAGATGAACTGGACGATGAGTCCGCTGATGAAGTATACAGCTACTGCACAGAGCACCCGGTGCGCCGGAAAGAGCTGTCCGACTGTGACGCAGAAATAAGTCGTGATCACGCTGCTGAAACAGGAGATGATCATAAGGACAAACAGCCACAGCCCGAAACTACCCAGGGATATTCCGAGTTCAGCGGTGACTTCCGGCTCGATCATGCTGTATGCTTCGGTAACGTTCCTTCCGGTCACCAGGATCAGCACAGCGGCTGAGATGATGATGCAGTCGAGCACATACCAGATAATGCCGGAGATGATCTTGGACCACAGATGCTGGACGGCGGAGGCCGGCAGCGTCCAGGTCAGATATCCCTCTCCTGAGAAAAGGCTGCGGTAGAAGCGGACAGCAATGAGAAGCCATGTGCAGAAGCATACCGCGATCAGGAGAAAGAGCATCACAGAGCTGAACAGGATGATCGATGACACAAGAGCCGGCGTCACTTCATTGAAGTCCAGCCGGTCCATAAAGGCAAAGCGTCCGGCAAGGGCTGCCGCGAACAGGATGCCGTGAAGAAGGAAAAAGATCCTCGCTCCGCTTTTTAAGTCGAATTTAATCAGTTTTCCTAACATTTGAATACCT
The DNA here is from genome assembly GCA_904419285.1 of Lachnospiraceae bacterium UBA1818. GTDB lineage: Bacteria > Bacillota > Clostridia > Lachnospirales > Lachnospiraceae > Mediterraneibacter > Mediterraneibacter caccogallinarum. The sequence goes on along the minus strand of CAJFQZ010000003.1, from coordinate 15,924 downwards.
CCCGGAACAAAGTGTCCACAGATTTTCTGTATTCTGTACGGATCTCGTCAACGGACGCGCTGAGTGCAAGCTGTCCCCCGCGCAGAAAGACCACATGGTCCAGAATGTTCTCGATATCTGAGATCAGATGTGTGGAGATCAGCACTGTGGCATTCTCGTTATAGTTAGTCAGTATGGTCTGGAGAATGTAGTCCCTTGCGGCGGGATCTACGCCTCCGATCGGTTCGTCCAGAAGATACAGATCCGCATCGCGGCTCATGACAAGGATGAGCTGTACTTTCTCGAGAGTTCCCTTTGACAGGGAGGAAAGTCTGGCGCGGCGGTCGATCTCCAGCGTATCCAGCATTTTTGAAGCCCGTTCCGGGCGGAAATTTTCGTAGAAGGTTTTATAGTATGTTATGACTTCATCCACGCGCATCTGGCGGCCCAGGCAGTTCCGGTCCGGCAGATAAGAGACAAATCTTTTTGTCTCTACGCCCGGCGCCAGCCCGTTCAGGAGAATCTCTCCCTGAGACGGGTGGAGCACACCTGCGGCGAGCTTGATTAATGTGCTCTTGCCGCTGCCGTTCGGACCAAGCAGCCCGACGATCTGTCCTCGCTCAAGTGAAAGGTTCAGTCCGGAAAGCGCAGGTGTGCTGCTGTATTTTTTTGTCAGATTCCGGCATTCAAGAATCGGTCTCATTGTTTTCCCTCCTTAGTGTCTCGCGGATCAGTTCGAGAGTCTCCTCGTCGCTGAAACCGAGGTGGTGCATCTGCTCGAAAAACTGATGGATATGTTCCGTGGCGAGATCCATCTTCATTTTTTTAAGCAGTTTTTCATCCTCTGTGATAAAGCGGCCGCTGGTCCTCTGTGAATAGACCAGTCCGCTCCGTTCGAGTTCGGAGAGCGCTTTCTGCATCGTATTCGGGTTCACCGCGGCATCCAGCGCAAGATCCCGGACAGACGGAATCTTGTCGCCGGGGCGGTACACTCCGGAAATGATGTCATGCTGGATCCGTTCCATCAGCTGGAGGTAGATGGGGCGGTCATTGTCTAAATCCCATGGCATCGAATCACCTCATTTTCTTTTCTGTTCATTGTATTAAATATATAGTACAATCGTACACTGAAAGCGGAGGCGTGTCAAGCATTTCGGACATTTTCACAGTCCTGAAGGATGCGCTCCTTCATTTGGGGGTCGAATACGCCTTTCCTGAGCATTTCGATTTCATATTTATATGGCGCATAAGACTTTTTCGGGTTCGTTTCCGATGGGATGTAAGGAGTCTCCAGGATCTTCGGTACATTTTCAAAATCGGGATGATGCACGATATAGCTGAGCGCGTCAAATCCGATCTGGCCGAAACCGATATTCTCGTGGCGGTCTTTGCGGGCGCTGGAGGGATTCTTGCTGTCGTTGATATGGAAGACGGCGATCTGGTCCTTCCCGATGACCCGGTCAAACTGTTCCATGACGTCGTCGAAATGATGGATGATGTCATAGCCGCTGTCGCTGGTGTGGCAGGTGTCGAAGCAGACGCGCAGTTTATCACTGCAGCGCACTCCGTCATAGATGCGGGCAAGCTCCTCGAATGTGCGGCCGATCTCCGATCCCTTTCCCGCCATCGTCTCAAGCGCGATGAAACAGTCTGTGTCAGCGGTGAGGACTTCGTTGAGCCCTTTGATGATCTGGGCCGTGCCGGTGTCTGTCCCCGCGCCTACATGTGATCCCGGGTGGAGGATAAGCACATGGCTTCTGCAGCTGATCGTGCGTTCGATCTCTTTGGCGAGAAACTCTACGGCAAGGGAGAAGGTTTCCGGTTTTACGGAATTCCCGAGATTGATGATGTACGGAGCGTGGACGATGATCTCATCGATCCCGTGTGCCTTCATATACTCCCAGGCAGGGGCGATGTTGAGTTCGCTGATGGCTTTCCTCCTGGTGTTCTGGGGCGCTCCGGTATAGAACATAAAAGTATCTGCGCCGTAGGAGACTGCCTCCCGGGCGGAGCCGAGAAGCATCTCTCTGCCGCTCATGCCTACGTGTGAACCTATTTTCATAATAATATTCCTTTCTGTGTAAATAGTAGAGCCGCGGAGAGGCGGACGTCTGCAGCAGGCGTGTCCTCTGCCCGGTCTAAATATGGATTATAAATCTGAATGCGGTTCTGCGCAAGCGGAAACAGAACTTGCCGTTGCCATCGAGACATGATATACTGACAGAATACGGATAAAGGAGTGTGGAAGAAATTGAAAACATTACTTGATTTGATAACCATAGAGATGAGAGCGGCATTCCGCGCGGCGGGATATGACGAGGAGCTCGCAAAGGTGACGCTGTCCAACCGTCCGGATCTGTGCGAGTACCAGTGCAATGGTGCTATGGCGGGAGCAAAGGCGTATAAAAAGGCGCCGTTTATGATCGCGGAGGATGTGGTCGCGCACCTTTCGGACAGCGGATGCTTTGAGAGTGCGGAAGTTGTGAAGCCGGGATTTATCAACCTGAAGCTTGACCCTTCATTTGTGTCGGACTATCTCAATGAGATGGCGGCGGATGCAAAGCTGGGCGTGGAGGAAGAGAAGAATCCGAGAACGATCATAATCGATTATGGCGGACCGAATGTTGCAAAGCCGCTCCATGTGGGGCATCTCCGTTCGGCGATCATCGGAGAGAGCGTGAAGAGGATCACAAGATTCAAGGGCAACAGGGTGATCGGAGATATCCATCTGGGAGACTGGGGATATCAGATGGGGCTGATCATCACGGAGCTTAAAAAGAGAAAACCGGAGCTTCCGTACTTTGACGAAAGCTTTGAGGGGGAATATCCGGAGGAAGCGCCGTTTACGATCGGTGAGCTTGAGGAGATCTATCCTACGGCGAGCGCATATGCGAAAGAACACGAAGATTACAGAGAAGAAGCATTGCATGCTACCTATCTTCTGCAGAGCGGATACCGGGGATACCGGGCGATCTGGAAGCATATCATGCATGTTTCCGTGACGGACCTGAAGAAGAACTATGAGAAGCTGAACGTGGAGTTCGACCTGTGGAAGGGTGAGGCGGACGCGCAGCAGTACATTCCGGACATGGTGCAGAGGCTCAAGGACGAAGGATACGCGCACTATGACAACGGCGCCCTTGTGGTGGACGTCCAGGAGGAGACTGACAATAAGGAAGTCCCGCCGTGTATGATCCTGAAGTCAGACGGAGCGGCTCTGTATGACACGACAGACCTTGCCACCCTTGTGCAGCGCGAGCAGGACTATCATCCGGATGAAGTCATCTATGTGGTGGACAAGCGCCAGGAGCTCCATTTCATCCAGGTGTTCCGCTGTGCGAAGAAGACGGGGATCGTGGGAGAGGATACGAAATTGACGTTCCTTGGGTTCGGAACCATGAACGGGAAGGATGGAAAGCCTTTCAAGACGAGAGAAGGCGGTGTCATGCGCCTGGAGAACCTGATCCGTGAGATCGATGAAGAGATGTACAAGAAGATCATGGACAACCGTATGGTAGAAGAAACTGAGGCAAAGCAGACGGCAGAGACGGTCGGGCTTGCTGCGATCAAGTACGGCGATCTGTCCAACCAGGCATCAAAGGATTACATTTTTGATGTGGACAGATTTACCTCCTTTGAGGGAAACACGGGACCGTATATCCTCTATACGATCGTTCGGATCAAATCCATCCTGAACAAGTATCAGGAGAACGGCGGAAGCCTGGAAGGCCTTAAGATCCTTCCGGCGGTGGACGTCTATGAGAAGGCGCTGATGCTCCAGGTGCTGAAGTTCAACGACGTGATCGACACAGTATACGAGGAGACTGCACCGCACAAGATCTGTGCGTACATCTATGAGCTTGCCAATGAGTTCAATAAGTTCTACCACGAGACGAAGATCCTCTCAGAGGAGGACGAGACGAAGAAGTCCGGGTATATCGCGCTGCTTGCCCTGGCGAAGCGCGTGCTGGAGACGTGTATTGATCTGCTTGGTTTCGAGGCACCGGAAAGGATGTAATGTCTTATGACAGAGAGTATGACAGAAAACAGGAAAACTGAAAAACTGTTTTATCAGGACAGTCATTTGAAGGAATTCGAAGCCCGGGTGACCGCGTGTGAGAAAAACGGAGAACATTTTGAGACAGAGCTTGACCGTACGGCATTTTTCCCGGAAGGGGGAGGTCAGTATGCCGATACGGGGAAGCTTGGCGGAGCGCGTGTGCTGGACGTGCAGGAGCGGAATGGGCGCATCCTTCATATCACAGACGGACCTCTGACACCGGGGGAGACTGTGCGGGGACAGATTGACTGGGATGAGCGGTTCATGAAGATGCAGCAGCACACGGGTGAGCACATTGTCTCCGGGCTGGTGCATGCGAAGTTCGGATATAATAATGTAGGATTCCATCTCGGCAGCGAGGACTGTACCATGGATTTCGACGGGGAGATCACTCCGGAAGAACTGGAGGAGATAGAGCGGAAGGCGAACAGGGCGGTGTGGGAGAACCTGGAAGTTCAGGTACTCTACCCGTCGGAGGATGAGCTGGAGCAGATGGAATACAGGAGCAAGATTGAGATCGAGGGGCAGGTCAGGATCGTTGTCATCCCCGGATACGATGTGTGTGCCTGCTGCGCTCCGCATGTGGAGCGGACCGGAGAGATCGGTCTGATCAAGCTTACAGGTGCGCAGAGATACAAAGGCGGCGTGCGGGTGACAATGCTCTGCGGTGTGCGTGCACTTGCAGACTATGAGGTGAAGCAGAAGCAGGCGGGGGAGATCTCCGCTCTGCTCTGTGCGAAACAGAATGAGATCGCGGACGCGGTGGAGCATCTCAGGGAAGAGTGTTCTGAACTGAAGCGGGAAATCGCTGAGAAAGAGAGACAGCTTGTGTCCTGCCGCGCTGATATGATCCCTGACGGAGAAGAGGTTGTGTGTGTGTTCTCGAAGGAGATCCAGGGCGACTCCATGCGGGCGCTTATGAACCGGATCCTGGAGAAAGAGCGGATCCTCTGTGCGGTGTTCTCCGGGGACGGCAGCGGAGAATACCGGTACGTGATCGGGAGCAGGAAAACAGATCTCAGAGGATTTGTCAAAGAGTTTAATGCCGCGTTCTCCGGGCGGGGCGGCGGAAGGCCCGAGATGGTCCAGGGAACGGCGAAAGGCGGCGAGAGTGAGATCAGAGAGTGGATCCTTGAGAAAGCGGGGAAGATGTAGATGAAGCAGATTCAGAGGAAAAATCCTTTCTGGAGCCTGGCGGGCCCGCTGCTCGCCTACTTCGGGATCCAGCTTGCAGTACAGACAGTGGTTCAGGCGGTGATCCAGGCTCCGTATCTGGCGCAGGCTTACATTGATAATTTTGTGAATGGCGGGGCCTCCGATTTTCAGGAAGCTATGAACGGATATCTGTCGGCGGCGGGACCGGCCATCGAGCAGGTGCTGAAGTACCAGGTGGAGATTGCAGGTGCGGCGGCGCTGTGCACGATCCCTCTGACGGCTGTGCTGTTTGCGAAAGACAGAAAGCTGGAGAAAGCCTGCGGGATCGTTCCGGCGGAGAAGACGCCGTTCGGCAGATACTGGGCGGTCGTGCTGTTCGGCGCGGTCCTGAGCGTGGGAGTGACGTGTCTTTCCTCGATGGCGCAGGCGGTCATGTACGATGAGCAGTATCAGCAGACAGCAGAGAGTATGTATTCGGCGTCGTTTCCTGTGCAGCTTCTTGTGATGGGAGTGGTCATACCGGCTGCGGAGGAATTGATGTTCCGCGGTGTGATGTACAAGAGATACAGGGAAAAGAGAAAGTTCTGGTATGCGGCTCTGTGGTCCTCCCTTTTTTTCGCGGTCACGCATACGAACAATATTCAGATGGCTTATGCGTTCTTTCTGGGGATCTGCCTCTGCTGGCTGTATGAGCGGTTCGGTTCTTTTAAGGCTCCGCTCGTGCTCCACATCTCGGCAAATGCGGCGTCTCTCATCCTTACGGAGAGCGGCGCTTTTGGATGGCTGGGGGCAGAGCCGATCCGGATGGCTGTCGCAGCGGTGCTCTGTGCATTCGTATGCTCCTCTCTGTTTGTCCTGATGCAGAGGATGACAGAGAAGGAGAAAGCTGATGCGACAGATGAAAAGAGCGATTCGATGAATATGTTTTGATAAAAAAACAATTTTAAATTGTGTACGGCAGGAAATGGTTTCTGCCGTATTTTTATGCGGAAAAATATTATAATCACATTATTTTAAAGGAATAGAAGAGATTTTAGGAACTGTTATTATAGTTTTCTTAAAAATGAAAAGTCAGAAAATAGCATGATAATAAAAATATAATCGAATAATCAGACAATTCCAGAAAATTTCTTGTTTACAAAGAGAAAAAAATGTTGTATATTTTTGAATCAGAAAATGACCGCGGCAGTGCCGGACAGTGTTCAGCCGATGCGGGCGGCGGTTCATGAAATATTCAGAAGAAAGGACAGCGACTATGAGGAAAGAAAATGAAAGTCCGCAGGGATTATACAGGGAAAGCTTTGAACATGACAACTGCGGTATCGGCGCAATTGTAAATATTAAAGGTAAAAAAAGCCACAGCACTGTAGCCGGCGCACTTGAGATCGTTGAACATCTGGAGCACAGAGCCGGAAAAGACGCAGAGGGTAAGACCGGAGACGGAGTAGGTATCCTGCTTCAGATCTCCCACAAGTTCTTTCAGAAGGTCTGTCAGCCCCTCGGAATCTCACTCGGCGGAGAGAGGGATTACGGCGTTGGAATGTTCTTCCTTCCGCAGGACGAGCTGAAGAGGAACCAGGCAAAGAAGATCTTCGAGGTCATCGTGAAAAAAGAAGGACTGAACTTCCTCGGATGGAGAGAAGTGCCGATCCATCCGGAGATCCTGGGAAAGACGGCGGTAGACTGTATGCCGTGCATCATGCAGGCATTCATCGAGAGACCGAAGAGGATCGAGAAGGGACTTCCCTTTGACCGCCGGCTCTATGTTGTGAGAAGAGTTTTCGAGCAGAGCAGCGATGATACTTATGTGGTATCCCTCTCAAGCCGTACCATCGTATATAAAGGTATGTTCCTCGTAGGGCAGCTCCGCCTGTTCTTCAAAGATCTGCAGGATGAGGATTATGAATCAGCGATCGCCATGGTGCACTCCAGATTCAGTACGAACACTGCTCCGAGCTGGCAGAGAGCCCATCCGAACCGCTTTATCGTGCATAACGGCGAGATCAATACGATCCGCGGAAATGCGGACAAGATGCGTGCCCGCGAGGAGACGATGGAGTCAGGATGCCTTAAGGGAGAGCTGCACAAGGTGCTTCCGGCGATCAATACTTCAGGATCTGACTCGGCCATGCTGGATAATGCTCTGGAATTCATGGTGATGAGCGGAATGGAGCTTCCGCTGGCTGTCATGATCGCGATCCCGGAGCCGTGGGTGAACAACCGCAGCATGTCCCAGAACAAGAAAGACTTCTATCAGTATTATGCGACGATGATGGAGCCGTGGGACGGCCCTGCATCCATCCTTTTCTCCGACGGAGACGTGATGGGAGCCGTGCTCGACCGCAACGGCCTGCGTCCTTCCAGATACTATATCACGAATGACGATAACCTGATCCTTTCCTCTGAGGTGGGAGTGCTTGACATCGATCCGTCCAAGATCCTGGTGAAGGAGAGGCTCCATCCCGGAAAGATGCTACTTGTCGACACTGTAGCCGGAAGAGTCATCGACGATGAAGAACTGAAAGAGAAATATGCGAATGAGGAGCCTTACGGCGAGTGGCTTGACAGGAATCTGATCGAGCTGAAGGATCTTAAGATCCCGAACAAGGATATCCCGAAATACACAAGAGAAGAGTGCACCCGGCTTCAGAAGGCGTTCGGATACACCTATGAGGATGTCAAGACGTCAATCCTTACGATGGCAAAGAACGGCGGCGAGGGAATCGCTGCGATGGGTATCGACATTCCTCTGGCAGTGCTCTCAAGAAAACGCCAGCCGCTGTTCGGATACTTCAAACAGCTGTTCGCGCAGGTCACAAACCCGCCGATCGATGCGATCCGAGAGGAGATCGTGACATCAACCACGATCTATGTCGGAAAAGACGGTAATCTTCTTGAGAAGAAGGAAGAGAACTGCAAGATGCTTCGGGTGAACAATCCGATCCTGACGAATACAGACCTTCTGAAGATCAAGAACATGAATGTGGAGGGATTCAAGGTTGCCGAGATCCCGATCACATATTATAAGAATACAAGCCTTGAGAAAGCGATCGAATATCTGTTCATCGAGGTCGACAGAGTGATCCGCGAGGGGGCGAACATCCTGATCCTGACAGACCGCGATGTGGATGAGTACCATGTGGCGATCCCGTCCCTTCTGGCAGTATCCGGGCTTCAGCAGCACCTGGTTCGCACGAAGAAGAGAACCTCGGTTGCCATGATCCTGGAGAGCGGTGAGCCGAGAGAGGTACATCATTTCGCAACGCTGCTCGGCTACGGTGCATGTGCGATCAACCCGTACCTGGCGCATGAATCCATCCGTCAGCTGATCGATGCGCGCCTGCTCCACAAGGATTATTATGCGGCTGTTGATGACTACAACTCAGCCGTGCTCCACGGTATCGTCAAGATCGCATCCAAGATGGGAATCTCAACGATCCAGTCCTATCAGGGAGCCAAGATCTTCGAGGCGATCGGACTGAAGGAAGAGTTCATCAACAGATACTTTACGGATACAGTCAGCCGTGTGGGAGGAATCGGCATTGAGGAGATCGCCGAGGATTATACCGCATTCCATACAGAGGCATTCGATCCGCTGGGACTGGACGGAGATATGTCCCTTGACAGTCTCGGAAGACATAAATTCAAGAGCGGCGGGGAGGAACATCTTTACAACCCGCAGACGATCCATATGCTCCAGCAGTCCACAAGACGCGGAGATTATGATATGTTCAAAGAATACACGAAAATGGTAGACGCGGAAGGCGAGAAGATCAACCTGAGAGGCCAGCTGGAATTCAACTATCCGAAGAAAGGCATTCCGCTTGAGGAAGTGGAGAGCGTGGATTCGATCGTGACCCGCTTTAAGACGGGCGCAATGTCCTATGGTTCCATCTCCAAGGAAGCTCACGAGACACTGGCGATCGCCATGAACACACTTCACGGCAAGTCAAACAGCGGTGAGGGCGGTGAGGAGATCGAGCGTCTCGGAACGAACCGCAGCTCTGCTATCAAGCAGGTGGCTTCCGGACGTTTCGGCGTGACTTCCAGATATCTTGTCAGCGCCCAGGAGATCCAGATCAAGATGGCGCAGGGCGCAAAGCCGGGCGAGGGAGGACATCTTCCGGGAGGAAAAGTGTATCCGTGGATCGCGACGACCCGTCACTCAACGCCGGGCGTGAGCCTGATCTCACCTCCGCCGCACCATGACATTTACTCCATCGAGGACCTGGCGCAGCTGATCTATGACTGCAAGAATGCAAACAAGAACGCAAGGATTTCCGTCAAGCTTGTCTCCGAGGCAGGCGTTGGAACAGTCGCAGCAGGTGTTGCGAAAGCGGGCGCAGGAGTTATCCTGATCTCCGGTTACGACGGAGGAACAGGAGCGGCTCCGAGAAGCTCCATTCAGAACGCGGGACTTCCGTGGGAGCTGGGACTTGCCGAGACACATCAGACGCTGATCAAGAACGGACTGCGTGAGCGCGTGCGCATTGAGACGGACGGAAAGCTGATGAGCGGAAGAGACGTTGCGATCGCAGCGCTGCTGGGAGCGGAGGAATTCGGATTTGCCACAGCTCCGCTTGTGACTATGGGATGCGTGATGATGCGTGTCTGCAACCTGGATACCTGCCCGGTGGGTGTGGCGACACAGAATCCGGAGCTTAGAAAACGGTTTACAGGAAAACCGGAGTACGTTATCAACTTTATGAGATTCATCGCGGAAGAGCTGAGAGAATATATGGCAAAGCTGGGCGTGCGCACAGTGGATGAACTGGTGGGACGCACAGATCTTCTGAAAGTGAAGGATGTTCCGACCTCCGAGAGGGCCGCGACTCTGGATCTGAGCAGCGTACTGAACAACCCGTATGCAAAAGAGAAGAAGGGCATGATCTTCAATCCGAAGAAAGTGTTTGACTTTGAACTGAATAAAACACTGGATGAAAGAGTCCTTGTAAAGCAGCTTCTTCCTGCCCTTGAGAAGGGACAGAAGAGAAGCATCGAGGTGGATGTTACCAACACGGACCGCACCTTCGGAACGATCTTCGGTTCCGAGATCACGAGAAGATATCCTGAGGGACTCCCGGAGGACAGCTTCGTGATCAAGTGTAAGGGAGCCGGCGGACAGAGCTTCGGAGCATTTATCCCGAAGGGACTTACACTGGAACTGACCGGAGACAGCAACGACTACTTTGGAAAGGGACTCTCCGGTGGAAAGCTGGTCGTATGCCCGCCAAACGGCACAACATTTAAGACAGATGAAAACATTATAATAGGAAACGTTGCGTTCTACGGAGCTACCAGCGGAAAGGCATTCATCAACGGCGTGGCGGGAGAGAGATTCTGTGTCCGCAACTCCGGTGTGAGAGCTGTCGTAGAGGGTGTCGGCGACCATGGATGTGAATATATGACCGGAGGATGCGTTGTGATCCTCGGCCAGGTAGGAAAGAACTTTGCGGCAGGAATGAGCGGCGGAATCGCCTATGTGCTTGATATGGACAGCCGTCTCTATATGAAAGTCAACAAGGATATGGTCAATATTGAGCGCGTGACGGATAAGTACGACGTTCAGGAGCTCAAGAATATGATCCAGGAGCATGTGGCTTACACGAACTCCGAGGTCGGCAAGAAGATTCTCGACAACTTCAAGGATTATCTCCCGAAATTCAAGAAGATCATCCCGGAGGACTATGAGAAGATGATGGCAGCCATCATTCAGATGGAAGAAAAAGGACTGAGCCGCGAGAAGGCGAAGATCGAAGCGTTCAATAAGATCAAAAATGGAAGATAGGAGGCGTTAAAAGTGGGAAAACCAACAGGATTTATGGAATATGCGAGACAGGATAAGACGGCGGAGCAGCCCCTCGAGAGGATTCAGCATTTCAATGAGTTCTATACGCCCCTGTCGAAGGAGGAACAGGAGATACAGGGCGCGCGCTGCATGGCGTGCGGCGTGCCCTTCTGTCAGTCCGGTATGAACCTGATGGGGATGGCGAGCGGATGCCCTCTCCACAATCTGGTGCCGGAGTGGAATGACCTGATCTATAACGGCAACTGGGAGGAAGCGTACTACCGCCTTGCAAAGACAAACAATTTCCCGGAATTCACATCCCGTGTATGTCCGGCACTCTGTGAGAATGCCTGCACCTGCGGCCTGAACCAGGATCCGGTGGCGACGAAGAGCAATGAGTACGCGATCATTGAAAATGCATACGAGAAGGGGTATGCAAAAGCCCGTCCGCCGAAAGTGCGCACGGGCAAGAAGGTTGCGGTGATCGGTTCCGGTCCGTCCGGACTGGCTGCCGCGGATCTTCTCAACCGGAGAGGACATTCTGTGACAGTATTCGAGAGGGAGGACAAGGCAGGAGGACTCCTCCGCTACGGAATCCCGAACATGAAGCTGGAGAAGCAGATCATTGACCGCAAGGTGGCGGTCCTGGAAGAGGAAGGCATTGAGTTCAGGACCGGATGCAATGTCGGAAAAGACGTCAAAGCGGCGGAAATCCTCAAAGAATTTGACCGGGTTATCCTCGCCTGCGGCGCATCTAATCCGAGAGATATCAAAGCGCCGGGAAGAGACGCGGAAGGCATCTACTTTGCCGTGGACTTCCTTAAGTCGACGACAAAGGCACTCTGGGCGAATGACATGAAGCTGAAGGACGGAACGTACATTTCCGCGAAAGGAAAGCGTGTCATCGTGATCGGAGGAGGCGATACAGGAAACGACTGTGTCGGAACATCCATCCGCCACGGCGCAAAATCTGTAGTCCAGCTTGAGATGATGCCGAAGGCGCCGGATACAAGAACAGAGCTGAACCCGTGGCCGGAGTGGCCGAGAGTGTGCAAGACAGACTACGGCCAGCAGGAAGCGATCGCTGTGTTCGGAAGCGATCCGAGAGTCTACACCACAACGGTGAAAGAATTTATCAAAGACAAAAAAGGAAAACTCTGCAAAGCAGTTCTGGTGAAGCTGGAAGGAAAAAAGGACGAGGCGACCGGAAGGACGATGATGGTAGAGGTTCCGGGCAGCGAGTACACGGTCGATGTCGATCTGGTGCTCATCGCAGCAGGATTTCTGGGAAGCGAGAGCTACGTTACGAAGGCGTTCGGCGTGGAAGTCAATGCGAGGACAAACGTGCTGACAGAGCCGGGGCGTTATGCCACAAACGTGAAAAACGTGTTTGCTGCCGGAGATATGCACAGAGGACAGTCTCTTGTCGTGTGGGCGATCCGTGAAGGAAGGGAAGCCGCGCGGGAAGTGGATGAAAGTCTGATGGGATATACAAATCTTTCGGTGCAGTAAACCTGGGAAAGATATAAAATAGCGCAGATGGGGGCTTTTAAGGGGTGATTTTCCCTTGAAGCCCCTTTTTGTTACGAAATTGTTAAAGGGCATTGCAATCTTCGGATAGATTTATTATAATCTAATGGATAGCGAAAAATAGGATTTTTCTTTCGTGTGAATCTTTTCCTGGAGAAAGAGGAGAATAAGAATATTTTTCCGCTGTCGGATGAAACAGATACATGTAGTTCTTTAGAGAAAAGGATCGGTGAAAAGATGAAATTAAAGAAAGCGGCGGCCGTTCTCCTTACGGCGTCACTGGCGTTTTCACTTTCTGTGACGCCTGTTCTTGCAGATAATGTAAATGATCTGAAAGAGCAGAAGCAGGCGGCGGAGGATGAAGTGAGCAGCCTTCAGTCACAGTTGAATACACTGATGACAAAAATAACGGAACTGGAAAATGATCTGATCACAACAGGCGAAGAGATCACGCAGACAGAGGCGGATCTTCAGACTGCCCAGGACGACGAACAGAAGCAGTATGAGGATATGAAGCTTCGTATTAAATATATGTATGAAGCGGGAAGCGGTTCGGCGGCGGTAGAAAAGGTGATGACGACCGGAAGTATCTCCGGCATGCTGACACAGGCTGAGTATTCTCAGCAGGTACATACATATGACCGTCAGAAACTGAAAGAGTACGCTGAGACAGTCCAGAAGGTAAAGGATCTTCAGGATACGCTGGAGACTAAGATGGACGACCTGAAGAAGACGCAGACGGAGTTTGAGGCGCAGCAGGATGAGCTCAATACCACGATCACGGAGAAGAGCGCAGAGGTTGCAAATCTGGATGATCAGCTTCAGGCAGCGATCAAGAAAGCGGCTGAAGAGGAAGCTGCGAGACAGAAGGCAGCCGAGGAAGCTGCTGCGAAAAAGGCGGCTCAGCAGAGCGGCAGTACTTCGAATAAGAATACATCCGGCAGCACAGGGAGCTCAACGACGAAAACAGAAAGCAATACGGTGAACAATAATACGTCGAAACCTTCGACGTCGACTCCTTCCGTTTCAACACCGCCGGCATCAACGCCTTCGGAAGACAACAGTGCGTCTGATACTCCGGTCTATACACCTGACTATAATCAGAGTGCAGCGGATATCATTGTATCAGCGGCATGGTCTCAGGTTGGAAAGGCCACCTATGTCTGGGGGACGCAGATTCCGTATGTCTCCTTTGACTGCTCCGGCCTGGTCCAGTGGTGCTATGCACAGGCGGGTATCTCGATCCCAAGACAGAGTACGTCGATCAAGAACAGCGGTACGATCGTGAGCGACCCGAGGCCGGGGGATATCTGCTGGACTCCGGGACACGTTGCAATCTATATCGGCAACGGACAGATGATCGAAGCACAGCAGGACGGAGTCCCGATCTGTGTGAGCAAAGTACGTGCTACATATTATATCAGATATTAAAAAATAAAAGAAAAGTCAGAAGAGGACCGGTGCGGCAGCGCGCCGGTCTTCGGTGTATATAGGAATCTTTTTGTACAGACAGCAGTATCCGCCAGTCAAATTGTGAAATATTACGGAAATGTTAAAAATATATTGAAATTTTCCGAATGATTTATTATAATCTATAACGTATTAAAGACAGATTAAGTTTTTTAGAGTCTCCGGACTGCTGTTTCCCGCAGAAGAGTGTTGAAATGAACGCTCTTTTGTTGTAAGATGGAGCATGTGTGTGGGGACATAGATAAAAAATAAGGATTGGTGAAGAAATGAAATTTAAAAAAGCAGTTACTGTATTTCTTGCGGCGGCTCTGACGTGTTCACTTTCCGTGATGCCGGTTCTGGCTGACGAGGTGGATGATCTGAAGCAGCAGAAAGAAAACGTGCAGAATGAAGTGAAGGATCTCCAGTCACAGCTGGATACGCTTGTACAGAAGATGTCAGATCTCGAGAATGAGCTGATCTCCACAGGACAGGAGATCACTCAGACAGAGGAAGATCTCAAGGAGGCGGAAGAGGACGAGCAGGAACAGTATGAGGCCATGAAGCTCCGCATCAAGTATATGTATGAAGCGGGGACAGGCTCCGCTGATCTCGACAGAGTGCTGTCATCCGGCGACATGTCAGGAATGCTGAGCCAGGCGGAGTATTCACAGCAGGTACATACTTATGACAGAGAGAAACTGGAAGAGTATGTTGCAACTACGGAGAAGGTAAAGGAGCTTAAGGCTTCTCTGGAAGAAAAGCAGGATGATCTTGAGAGTACCCAGACCGAGTATGAAGCCCAGCAGAAAGAACTGAACACAACGCTTGAAGACAAGAGCGCTGAGATCGATAACCTGGATGATATGATCCAGGAGGCGGCGAGAAAAGCCCAGGAAGAAGAGGAAGCCCGCCAGCGCGCGGCAGCGGAAGCCGCGGCAAGAGCGGCAGCCCAGCAGGCGGCGGCCCAGCAGAGCAGCAGCAGTACATCTTCCGGAAGCAGCAATACTTCGTCAGGAAGCAGCAGTGCTCCGAGCTACAGCGTAGGATCAGGAAACGCGGTTGTTGCCAGAGCGCAGAGCTGTCTGGGAGCGGCATATGTCTGGGGGGCATGCAGCCCGGGAGCATTTGACTGTTCCGGTCTCGTGAGCTACTGTCTGACAGGACAGTATGTGAGACTTGGCAATACGACTACATTTATGGGATGGCCGAGAGTAAGCAATCCACAGCCGGGTGATGTGTGCGTAGGAAACGGACACTGCGGCATTTACATAGGAGGCGGAAGGATGATCCACGCGGCGACAGAAGGCGTGGGAGTTATCACAGGACCGGTCCAGAGCGGCATGATCTATGTCCGGTATGGCGGCTGATCCGATCCGCGATCCATCAAGAACTGAATCAGAAGAGCAGAAGCCTTCGCGAAAAGCGGAGGCTTTTCCTTTTTTGGCTTGCAAACACGATATTTCTGTGATATACTACACACGTTGCGAAAAAACACGTATGCGGATTTTCCTGAAGGTGCCCAAGCCGGAAAACGGACGGTCTCAGGGAAAGAGAAAACATACGGAAGAATCAAAAACCAAATGGAGGAAAGAAACATGAGCGTTATTTCAATGAAGCAGTTACTGGAAGCCGGTGTACACTTCGGACACCAGACAAGAAGATGGAACCCTAAGATGGCTCCGTACATCTACACAGAGAGAAATGGTATTTACATCATCGACCTGCAGAAGTCTGTAGGAATGGTTGACGATGCATATAAAGCTGTTTCTGACATCGCTGCAGAGGGCGGCACGATCCTTTTCGTAGGAACAAAGAAACAGGCTCAGGATGCCATCAAGACAGAGGCTGAGCGCTGCGGAATGTTCTATGTAAACGAGAGATGGCTGGGCGGTATGCTCACAAACTTCAAGACGATCCAGAGCCGTGTAAAACGTCTGAAAGAGATCGAGGCTATGTCAGA
>CAJFQZ010000002.1 GCA_904419285.1 Lachnospiraceae bacterium UBA1818 | reverse complement strand
ATACCGGAGTGGCTTGCTGATTAGCAAGCACATCCGGTGTGGCCACACACCGGAAAAATGACGCTCCGGGCTGTCTGCCGAAGCGCCATTTTTCTATTTTGGGATAGTCCCAAACCCTTAAGCTTCAACCTTTATCAAAGGCACTCTTGTTTACCCAAAGTTTATCTGGGTTTTACTTTCAAATGGTGGCAACCTTACTGCTTGCAATATATAATAAACTTGAATGATTGTATACATAGCCGAAAGGAGGAGTGGCTCGTGGACAATTCGACGGCATTTTGGAGTATCATATTCCCGACGCTTCTGCCTTTTATCCTGATTATCGTTTTCTTCCTGCTGTGGCGCGTCATAAAGTGGCTGGAACGACGAAAGTGGAAGCCGATAACAGCCCGTGTCCTGCATATTGAGGCAATTGACAAAAAGGATAGCGATGGCGTTTTAGAGCCGCGAAAGTACAAACTGGATCTTGTTTTTCAATGGCAGGGTATAGACTGGTATCGAAGCTGGATATTCTCCCGTATATACGATCTTCCCAAAGTGGGTGATATTCTTCAGCTGCGCTATCATCCGAAGAAGGAGGATTTCCGGCTCGTCATGAGTGCGGCTGAGAAACGGGAATACAGACACGCTCGTATGGTAACTTGGTTGTTTTTGGTTATGATTGTTACTCTGCCAGTATTGATTAGTTTGGCGTGTTCACATTTGCCACAGGGATTTTCCCTTTCCGAAATGTCATTGTGTTTGTTTTGCGCGGTGCTGTATCTCGTTATATTCTTGATCCGGCGTTTTGTCGGCACTCATCGCTCCCGCCGTAAAATCGAGTTGGGAGAGCTACGGCCTATCACCGCTCAGGTTCATGGATTCCGCAAAGACAGCGAGGGTGATGTTCACGCCTTTTGTGTTGTCAGAGTCAATGGCGAGGAAAAAGAAGTCACCCTGCCCATTATCCATGGCAAGCGTTATGAAATTGGCCAGTGGGTTACACTTTACTTAAATCCAGAGACTGGTGATGTATTGGCCTTGCCCCGAATGGATACAAACGGCTAAGGTATTGTACCTCAACGAATCATGTTCCTATCTGTGATGAAAGGCATACACTATGGACGATGATAGAATTAATCAAGAAAAGCACAACTGCAAATCAGAGAAAAAAGGGATAAAACTATTTGTTTTGTCGCTTGTAATCCTTATTTTCTTACCTATTACTGCCTTTGCAGTATTGGATTGGTTTGCGAGTTCCGATGCTCTTGCCATCGGAATTACAGGATACATACAAACTGTAATTGTCAATGGCGTTTTGGGACTATTGGCCGTGATTATAGCCCTCGTTTCTATGGTAAAACTGGCTGGAAGAACGGTTGTAATCATTGTGTGTGTGGGTGCTGCTTTTTTCCTTGTCCGCCCTCTAATCTTGGATATACCCTATCTCGAGCACCCGGAAGCCGCATATTTGGAACGGCTGGAATTTGATTATGAGAGGGGAATCGGGGACTATGGTTCAGACTCCTATTATTTGCGCGGCGTAGATATGACCGGTGAACGCCATTCGTTTGATATCAGTGAAAAGAGCTTCGAGGACGGGCGTGGGCTGTGGAGCGAGAACGACTACAATCTGTTTGCGAAAGTCACCTACCTGCCGCACACCTCCACCTTGATGACGCTCGAATTTATGACAGAACTCGACACGGCAGGGGCAGAATTGTACCCGCCATCCCCTGAACTCCCGAATGATTGGGAAAGTTTTTCTATCCAGATCAATGATACGGTTTATACATTACCGGTTCCCCTTGCGGCTTTCCTTGACGACGGGTGGGTGATTTCCGAGGAGGATGCCGGGCTTTCTCTGGCTGGCGCGGTTGGCCCAAATGCGTCCTATGAATGGGAATGGATCTCGTTGACTAATGACCGCGAACAGGTTGTTAGTATCTGTGTCTTCAACACCACTGAAAGCACGATATCCGTGTCGCCGAGAGCACGGTGGGAGGTATTCATGTAATATATGGTAACTACGACTTTTCCGGTACGGAACTACGCATTCCCTGTGGGTTGATGCTGGGATGGTCAACCAGAGAAGATGTATTAAAGCTGTATGGTCAACCAAACGATAGCTTTGAGGCAACCTACGGTGGATATAGCTTGAAATACGAAATTGATAATCCTTATGATCCGGCGTCTTGGAGACTTGGTTTTGATGACTCAGGCATTCTAGACGATGTCATGGTACACCATCAGGCATATTTCCGTTCTGATTGACGGCATAGAATATGGCTTTTTAGCAAACGAGTTTTCTTTCGTGATTGATAGATTGATATTTAATTAGATTGTTATTTGATTCTTTGGTATTTCTTTTATTTAGTATTTAATTGTGCGGGATTTTCCGTGTACGGTTTTCCCGTGAACGGATTATCCGTATGCGGGCTTTCCGTTTACGGATTTCCCCTGCGCGGATATTGCCCATACGGATCAGTCGGAAAGCAAATTATTTAGCCTCTGAGCGCCGTTTGACGGGGTAGGAATACCGGGATATGGCAAGTCGTCCAAAAGTCGCTTATAGCGGAAGAAATCCCCCAAAATCGCCCTTTATCCTGACAGTAAATTATCCTATCTACCCCTGCTGCAAAGCAAAAAGCCGTCTGCCCCGTAAGCCGATTAGATCAACGCAGTGGCAGACGGTTTATTTTTCCAAATCATGCTGCCCATCAAGATTGATAGATTGATATTTAATTAGATTGTTACTTGATTCTTTGATATTTCTTTATTTAGTATTTTATATTGTGCGGGATTTTCCCCGTGTGGTTTTTCCACGTGTGGATTCGCCACATCTGGATTTTCCATGTGTGGATATTCCCCATGTGGAGGGACGGAGAAACACCTGATTTGCGCTCTGAGCGGCGTTCCTCTATGCGGGAATATCGGAATATGGCAAGCCCTTCAAAAGCCGCTTACAGCGAAAGAAAACGCCAAAAATCGACCTTTATCCTGACAGTAAATAGCCCCGTCTATCCGCCCATTCAAGGTAAAGACCGTTTATCGCGGCCAAAGAGACAGGCGGTTTGGATTTTCTGATTGCTCACGCACTGCTGATTGTGTGTCATTCTTTATTCGAGGTTGTCATTGAAATTCTTTCCGAAGCACCTCTTTCGGCGGTTCGATCTCGCTGGCGATGGAATGCTCTGTCAGCTCGGACAGAAGCTTGATCTTCTTGTTGAGAAGAGGTCTCATACAGTTTGGGACATGCTCCTGATGTGCCCTGTGGATCGCCACGCACTCCTTGCAGTTGCCGTGATACCGGCATGCTTTCTTACAGGGGCAGTGATCCTTATCTTTATATTCCTCGCGGAATTCTGCCGCGAATTCCTCCTGCAGTCTCAGCCCCTCCTGCCGGTTTCCTTTGTGAAATTCTTTCATTGCGTCAAGTTCTTTCTGATTTCCTTCGATGATCATCTATGTATCTCCTTTTGATATATTTACTCATCCGGCTGCTGCCCGTCATGCGCCTTCCACTGGCACTCTGTCAATTTCATATCGGAAAATACCGCCTTAAATGAAGAATCCTCCGGCGAACAAGCGTAGATGCCGAATCGAATCTTCCCGTCTCCTTTCTGCATGTGGCAGATCCTCATCTGCTGAAAGCGGATCCCGTCTGAAGAGCATTCAATGCAGTAGTCATCCTCTCTCCGGCTGAAACGGTACCACATTGATTTTACCGAGGCGTCTATCACTGTAGTCGCCCAGTCTGAATAGCCCTGATTCGTAACAACGCTGCCCAAATGCTGATACTCTTCATTCTCATATTCCACTGATCCCTTCAGCCAGTTCTCGCTGTCCAGATACATCACGATTCCGCACTGGTCAAACCTGTGATGGCTTTCCCGGAAATCTGTCTTTACAATAAAGCTGAAATACCTTTCCTCTGTCTCTATCTGAAATACCGGTGCATTGTCATTGCGAAAATGATAGTAGGTCCTCTGCCACAAGTCTGTGTGAGGCTTTGTCACGATTTCTATTACTCCGTCATGAATGACGCAGCTTTCCGGTTCTCTTGTCCATTTGAATTTACTAAGATCTATTTCCATTTGTACCCTCCACTGTTTTCCCCCTGCACCCTGCAGTGATTATATTATATTTCCATTTACATTTTAACGCTTTTCATATCTCAGTTCCACAATCCCGTTATAACTTTTTGTCTCCACAAGCCTTAACTCCATTTTCTCCGGAAGTTCTGCGAACAGCCTGACGCCTGCCCCCAGGAGAACAGGAATGACCGAGATATAGAACCTGTCGATCAGACCATCCCGCATCAGCTGCCAGGCAATACTCGCACCTCCGCAGATCCAGATGTCTTTTCCGTCCATTTCTTTCAGATTCCGGATCAGAGCGGAAGGAGATTCATGGATAAATCTGATTTTCTCAGAAGACGCTTCTTCACGGTGCGTGATCACATAAGTCATCAGCTCTTCATAAACCCATTCGCTCGGGGAAAGTTCTGTTATCACCTGATGATATGTCTCCCATCCCATGATGACTGTATCGATACTTTGGACAAACTCGGGATAAGAGCTCTCGCTTTTGTCTTCGGGATCCTGACCTGACAGCCAGTCCACTCCGCCGTTTTCATCCGCAATATATCCGTCCAGACTCATGGCTATATATAGTATGATTTTTCTCATGCTGCTTTCGGCCTCCAGGTTATTTTCTGCTATCGCTCTGTGTATTCGTCACTTATTTTCTTCCTTTTTCCCTGTGGACATACATCCTGCACAGGCCGCCTATGATCCGCTCTCCTTTCACTGCCACATACCACTGCGGCACAGGGTTTTCCCCATTTACAGAGGCTTCTATGCTGAATCTGTATTCCTCCAGAGGGATCTGCCATTTCTCATGAAACCATTCCGCTGCCTGCACACTTAACCGCGGCCAGTTTTTCAAATTGACGATATGAATATGTTCCTCAGCATATTTAAGGAATTCCGGTGTTTTGGACCAGTATTTCACTCCCCAGTTTTCAAAATTCCATTCCTCCATATACTCATTGCACTCGTAATCCACATAGTACAGCGTGCCGTCCTGCAGGATAAAATTTGTCGGGAAGTAGTCGATATTTATATTCGCGGCATAAAGCGGGCCGCACATTGCTTTCACCTGCTCCGGGCAGGTATCCGGGAGCCTGTCCTCCAGGACCATTTCGTAAACCGTATCCCCGTCTATATATTCTTTAATGATCCGTTCATTGTCTTTGTCGACATCTATCATCTCAGGAAGCGGAATGCCAATCCTTTGCAGGCGGTCGTAATCTCTAATCTCTGCCTCGATCTTGTTTCCAAACTGGTAATAGTCACAGGGCTCATGGTGGATCTGTTTGAGTACCACTCGACTTCCTTCCCGCTCAGCGAGACAAGAATAGCCGCCTTTTCCACTGCCGAGAAGTTTCAGGATGCTATAGTCTTTTCCATTTACAGAGAGTACCTGCGGCATTTGTTTTTGATTTCTGTCTTTCTCACTCATAATTCAATTCATCCCCCTTGCCCCCATTATGCCAGACACGGCATCGGATGTCACCGGTTTTCATCGGAATATTTCTTGACAATTTTCTCCGCGGCTCCTATAATCTTATTGTTTGAATTCAAACTATTTGCATTCAAATTTTATTGAGGTTCATTTTGAAGCCCGCGGTAGTCGTTACCGTTCCCCAGTACTCATGGAAAAATACAGTGTCATGCCAGCATGTAAGATGCAGTTTCCTATCCGTGAGTGCAAGTGAAACGCGTAATCTGCGCTCTGCCGTCGGGGACACTGCCGTAAAGGAGATGACACTATGTCCCATTCATTTCATTATCTGATCATGGCGGAGCAGTCCATGTTCCATAAGGAGCTTCTCTCCCGTCTGAAAGATACCGGACTGACCATAGGGCAGCCGAAGATCCTCGACTACCTGAAGGATCACGACGGTGCCGGACAAAAAGACATTGCCCGGGGATGCCACATCGAGCCGGGCACGCTCACCACACTCCTGAACCGCATGGAGGACGCCGGCCTTGTAGAGCGGCGAACACTGAACGGCAACCGCCGCAGCCTATATGTTTTTCTTACAGAGAAAGGGCAGGAACAGGTCAAACTGGTGACGGAAGCATTCTCCGAAATCGAAGAAGAAGCATTCCGGGGTATGTCAAAAACAGACTGTGAAACATTGATGCGCCTGATGCATCAGGTCTATGAGAACATCTCATCTTAGAACATCTCAGTACATGTCTCTGACATTTCGGAAGCAAAGCCTTATTTGACACAAAACAAGACAACAGATCAACGGACGGTCCGCCTGGCGCGCCGTCTGTTATTTCGAGGGAGGATTGATTAAAATATGGAAAAACTAAAGCGTTACATTGTATTTCTTATCGGACTTTTCATCAATTCACTGGGCGTCAGCCTGATCACAAAGGCAAATCTGGGAACATCCCCGATCTCATCGGTTCCTTATGTTCTCAGCCTGAATTTTCCATTTACATTGGGACAGTTCACGATCGCGTTCAGTCTTCTGCTGATCCTGATCCAGCTCATCATCCTGCGGAGAAACTTTAAAGCAGAACATCTGCTGCAGATCCCGATCTCCATCCTGTTCGGATATTTCATTGACCTGACCATGGTCATGCTCTTTTTTGTAAATCCGCAGACCTATCTTTCATCTGTGGTCTACCTGCTGGTCGGGTGCGTGATCCTGGGATTCGGTGTATACACGGAAGTCCTTGCCAATGTGGCGATGCTGCCCGGCGAGTCGTTTGTCCGCGCAGTATCTTCTACATGGAAGACAGAGTTCGGCTCCACAAAGGTCGCTTTTGACGTGTCGCTGACCGTCATCGCAGCGGTCCTTTCCCTGCTCTTTGCCCATCGTCTGGACGGCGTCAGAGAAGGAACCATTATCGCCGCTCTGCTTGTCGGCTTCATCGCCCGCCTGTTCGGACGGCGGCTCTCCTTTCTCGAGCCGCTTCTCTTCCGCAAGAATGAGAAAAGCAGTGATGGACAAACTGCCGCGGTTCCCGCCGCTGCTTCAGTTTCGAAGAACGCTTCGGTTTCGGCAGATGATTCAGCTTCGGAGCCGCACACAGTCATCGTGATCGGACGCCAGTACGGAAGCGGCGGGCACGACATCGGGAAAGAGCTTGCCGGGAAGCTGGGATTCGCCTTCTACGACAATGAGATCATACAGATGACCGCCGGCTCCACAGGGTACACGCCGAAATTCGTACAGGAGCACGAAGAGAATATGACGAACAGTTTCCTCTACGACCTGGTAAGCCAGATGTATATCTACTCCGATACACAGGAAGCTCCCAGGGACGCGATCTTCGAATCGGAAGGGAAAGTCATCCGCAGTCTCGCCGATCAGGAGAACTGTGTCATCCTCGGCAGATGCGCGGACTATTTTCTTCGGGAACGGCCCAACTGCCTGAAGGTCTATCTCCACGCGCCGGAAGATTACCGGGTAAAGCGGATCATGGATACAGAAAATCTGTCCGAAGAGGACGCCCGCCAGAAAGTGCGCAGGATGGACCGCAGGCGTTCGGATAACTACCACTACTATACAAGGCGGATTTGGGGACATTCCAAGAACTATGACCTCACAATTGACACAAGTATCGGAGCTGAGGCTGTGGAGGAGATCATCCGCAGTGCCCTGGAACTGAGACAGAAACAGAAAATTTCTTCTTGACCCTCACGGTACGTCACAGAATACACTCTCCTTATAAGGACAGAGGAGGACACACAGAGATGAAAACAGGCGCTCTTCTGCACACTGCTTCTACGCAGGCAATGCAGAAGGGCGCCCTCTCTCTTCTATGATCGTGTTCTATTTCTGTTATTTCTATTTCAACTGATTCCCGTCAGAGAACGCTGTCCCTGCCTTTCCTCCCACTCTCAGATAGCTATGGTTTGCCGGATCATAGGAAATCGCGTTCAGCTTCTCCGGATCGATCTTTCCATCCTCATTCAGAATCGCCTCATCCACGCTCACATTTATGATCTCCGCCACAATCCGAAGTGTCTTATCGTACTGGTTGATCTCTTCTACCCAGCACTCCAGCGTGATCGGCAGTTCCTCGATCACCGGCGCGTCCACGAACTCGCTCTTCACAGTATGAAATCCCGATCTCTCCAGCTTATCCGGCACATCATGCCCGGACACGATTCCCACATAATCTGCGGCAACGAGATTTTTCTCATCCGCAATACCGACGGTAAAAGCATTCCGCAGCTTGATATTATCGGAAGTTTTATGCCGTACCCCGATGTTGATCTGGATTCGGTTCGAATTCACGATTCCACCGTAAGCCACATTCATGGCGTCTGCTGTCCCGTCCTCTCCGTAAGTTGCCACGATGAGCACCGGCTGGGGATATACATAAGGGTTTGCTCCAAGGTTTTTTCGCATTTTTCATTCCTCCTGTCTTTTCTGCTGCAGCAGGGCGAATCGCTCCACTGTCCTCTGATATGGCTGCGCCCCATATTTTGATTATAGCACAGATTCCGCTGGATACATCTGATATAATTTTTAACAATATGTCCGGCTTTCTATTTTCCTTCCTTTACCGCGAGCACGATACCGGCAGCCATCATAACAACAGCGAAAATGTGGACAGGATAACTTATAAACGGCGATACGAAACCTTCCAGCAGCAGCATGAAGCTGTTTGCCAAAAGCCCTATAGCTATAATGATCAGCGCCAGAGTATTTCCACCCTTCTTTTCCGCCACGATCCCGCTCTTTTGTTCCTCCAGCCTTGCGATCACCTCATTGGTCCGTAATACCGCATTTACACATGCGATCACAAATACGCCGATCAGAAGTGCAAATACCCATGCGAAGCCATTCCCTTCCAGTCCCCCGAAAATCTCTATAAAGAATGCGATCAGCTCTATGATCGTCGCGCCTTTGAACATTCTCCGGATCTTCCGGTAGTGTTCAAGCTCTGAATCCACATCCGTATACAGCTCGAACGGGCCGTCCGCCGCCCGCTTGCGCAGTATGATCCAGTATCCCCACAGCACAATGATCTCTACGCCGAGTTCTCCCATCAGTTCCCTGTATTCGTCGCTTACCGAATACAGCGTGTCTCCGAGATCGATCTGATAGATATACTCGCCTTTCTCGCACGGGGTAAATTTGTAGAATCCCGCAAAGAAGCTCTGCAGGGCCCAGCCCTCTGACACCATCTTATTCAGCCATTCTGTTTCCTTATCTTTATCTAAATACAGTCTGAATCGAATCATGCTTCCACCTCCTCCATCAGCTTCGCATTGTCCAGCAGTTCCTCCAGACGGCTCTTCTCCGCTTCAAAAGCCGTCCTGCCCAGATCCGTGATAATATATTCCTTCTTCTTCCGCGACTCTGTATCCTGGCTGTAGATCCTGATCCAGTCCCGCTTCTGCATAGTCTGCAGCGCGCCGTAAAGGGTTCCCGGTCCCAGGACCACACATCCGTTCGTCAGCTGCTCCACCTCCTGAATAACTCCGTATCCGTGATTTGGTTTTCGCAGGGCTAACAGGATATAAAAAAATGCCTCTGTCAACGGTGTTTCCTTTTCTGACATCATCTCACTCCTCTCTGTTTCCATATCAGGTTTTTTCGTTCGACGATATATCGTTTAATGATATATTCTAATTATAATATATCGTCAGTTGATATATTTGTCAAGCAGCAATCATAAAATCTTAATCTTTCATGCGTTAAATCATCAGAATATCATTAAAATTCATTAATCCCGCTCTGCTATCCTTTAATCGATCGTAGTCACAGCATCAGAAACCGGCGGTCTCAGATCATGTTCCAAGACCGCCGGCACTGCTTCTCTTTCTTTAATTGTACTCCACTGTATAGATCCCGTATACTTCATCCGTCTCCATCAGTTCCAGAAGCACATCCTTCTGTGCTATACAGGCAAATCCATAGATCTCCAGCCCGTTCTCCCTGACATAATCCGCGGCTTCTGCAAAACCGTCGGGAGACTGACCCATCATTTCCAGAAATTCCTCCTGCTCCGACATATAGTCCAGCATGACTGCAAAATGTTCTCCCGCGGACGTCTCATCAGCAATCCTCTCCTCCGCTTCATCCCCGCTGGCAGAATCATCTCCATAAGACCAGATCACCAGATCCGGATACTTTTCGCGGTCCCACTCGACCGACGCAGATTGACCAAGTAATGTATAAAATCCGAGATTTGCAGGGCGGCCGGCCGCCTGATAAGATCCTTCCGTCATCGTCCGGGGCGCGCACCACACATCCATGATACTTTCGGACTGTGCTTCTGAAAATTCAAGAAACGCCTCATAAGGCAGGATCCTGTCCAGGGTCACATACGCCAGATAGAACCTGCTGTCATCCAGCGCATTCAGATTCTCCAGGCATAACTCCCTGTCTCCGGACGCGCCGAAGAACTGTCCCTGACCGTCTGCGATCTGTTCTGTCAGAGTTCCCTCCTGATCCATATCCATCTGAAACCATCCAAAGGCATTGGACACAGGCAGGCTGAACTGATTGATGTCATACAGCCGGAGTTCTCCCCGCCGGATCTGCCCCGCCGTATTCTGAAAGCGCCCCGTCCTGCTGATATTCTGATAAATGGAAATATCATAATTGCCGTATCCTCTGTCCTCGACCTGCACGTTATTCCTGTAGGTTCCCGGAAGAGCCAGCTCGGTATACACTGCCATATCAAGACTCATCTGATTCGTCGTGCCGCCATAGCTGTCCTGCCCCACGATCTTTCCCGGATCATAGTAAAACTGCGAAACGACTCCGGGAAGGACGAACAGGATCAGAAGGACGATGACCAGCGTCACAGCGCACACCGCGGCTCCCATCCTGAGAAACGCCCTGCGGATCGCACGGTTCACACGCTTTGTAAACTCATCCCCGCCTCCGCCCTCCTTTCTTTTCTGCACAGGATCTGCGTCTTCCCTCCGGCTTGCGTCCTCTCCAAAGTTCAGTGTGTCGCTCTCCTCCCGCTCAAAAAGATACTCGCTGATCGCCTCATGTTTCTCAATCTCCTGCTCTACCCTCTCCCTTTCCTGCTCTCCGAGTTCCTTTTTCCTGTAGAGCTCCAGCAGTTCACGATATCTCATATCCGTTCACCTCCATAATCCTGCGCAGTTCCCTCTTTGCACGCATGCTCAGGATCCTCGCATTTTCATAAGATATTCCCATGATCACAGCAGCTTCCTTGAGCGTAAACCGCTCAAAGTAATTCAGGAGCAGGATCTCCCGCTTCCGCTCATCCAGAGACAAAAGCGCTTCCTGAAGCATGCTGTTCTCTTCTTTCCTGATCGCCTCTTCCTCAGGATCTCCATCTGCCGTATCGTTTCCGGATTTCTCCCTGTATGCATTCCTTCCCTCGATGTGGTCTGAGCTGATTTCCCTTTTTCGCTTTTTCATCTCATTGATCAGAAGATTTCTTCCGACCATGTACAGCCAGGCGCGGGCGTTCACATGGCTTGTGGGAAGAGAGATGAGGGCCCGGCAGAATGCGTCCTGCATGATGTCCTCCGCCAGGAGCCGGTCGCGGCACATGGCGTACAGATAACGGAAGAGTTCTGCGCCGTAGCGCTGGTACAGTTCTTCCAGAAGTGCTTTATCCAAACCCTCACCCCCTTTTTGTTAGTTCTTCTATTACTGTAACATTTGAGAAGAGGGAATTGTTACAGCTGCAGAGCCATATTCGGATATAAAAAAACATCCGAAGAACTCAGCAGCGAACTGCTGTGCCCTTGGATGCTTATAAAAACAAACTTATACTTTAAACCGATACCCCACTCCCCAGATCGTCTCAATATACTGCGGATGGGACGTATCGTACTCGATCTTCTCCCTGATCTTCTTGATATGCACTGTCACCGTAGCGATATCGCCGATGGACTCCATATCCCAGATCTCGCGGAAGAGCTGTTCCTTCGTATATACATGGTTCGGATGGCTGGCAAGGAATGTCAGCAGATCGAACTCTTTCGTCGTGAACGATTTCTCCTCTCCGTTGACCCACACGCGTCTTGCCGTTGTATCGATCTTCAGGCCGCGGATCTCGATCACCTTGTTCTCCTCCACGTTGCTTCCGATCAGCCGCTCATATCTCGCCAGGTGCGCCTTCACACGGGCGACAAGCTCGCTGGGGCTGAACGGCTTGGTCATATAGTCGTCCGCGCCGAGTCCCAGGCCTCTGATCTTGTCGATATCGTCCTTCTTGGCGGAAACCATGATGATCGGCGTGTTCTTCTGGCTGCGGATCTGACGGCAGATCTCGAATCCGTCCACGCCCGGGAGCATCAGGTCAAGGATGATCAGATCAAAGTCTCCTTCCAGTCCCTTCTTGAGACCGGTCTCTCCGTCGTTTGCAACCTCCACCTCGAAATTGCTCAGCTCCAGATAATCTTTCTCAAGATCAGCGATGCTCTCTTCGTCTTCCACGATTAAAATGCGTTTACTCATCAATCGGTACCTCCTGATATTTTCTTATTACAAAATACATCGTCGTGCCGGCGCCCTCCTCGCTGGTCGCCCAGATGTTTCCCCCGTGCTCTTCCACGATCTTCTTCACGATCGACAGACCGATGCCGCTTCCTCCCTTGGAAGAATTTCTGGAAGCGTCCGTGCGGTAGAAACGGTCGAACACATACGGCAGCTCCTTCGCCGCGATGCCCTTGCCGTTGTCTCCCAGCTCAACCTGGATAAAATCTCCCACGTCCTTTAGATCCATCGTAATCCTGCCCTGCGGCTTGTCCATGTATTTCAATGAATTGGATATGATGTTGTTGATGACTCTTCTCATCTGCTCTGGATCCACGATCACCTTGCAGTCCTCATCCATCAGATTCCGATAGACGAACTCAACGCCCTTCGCCTCCAGCTCCATCTGCAGATCTTCTGCGCAGTCCCCGAAATAGTCTTTTGCGGAAAGCGTGGCGAAATTATAAGGGATCCTGTTCGTATCGATCTTGGAGTACAGCGTCAGCTCATTGATGAGAAGATCCATCTCATTGGCTTTATTATAAATGGTTCTGATGTATCTGTCCATCTTTTCCGGCGTGTCCGCCACGCCGTCCATGATGCCTTCCACATATCCCTTGATCGTCGTGATCGGCGTCTTAAGGTCATGGGAAATATTGCTGATCAGCTCCTTGTTCTCGCGGTCAAACGCCACCTTCTCTTCCGCGTTCGCCTTCAGCCTCAGCCGCATCTCCTCAAAGTCCTGGCAGAGCTGGCCGATCTCGTCGTTGGTCTCGCTCTTGATCTCAAAGTCCAGGTTGCCTTCCTTGATATTTCTTGCCGCTTTCTGCAGCTTCGCCAGCGGCACAGAGATCGTACGGTAGATCCAGTAGATCAGCAGGCCCGTTGTTATGATAACGACCAGCAGATAGAGCTGCTGGATCTCGCTCGCTTTCTCAAACGCGAACGTATGCATTGCCACAGTTGTAAAAAAAGCGGTAAGAAACATCACCGCCAGAAACACGATCACCAGTTTTGTCCTAAGTTTCATCCGCAGCTCCTCCTGTTCAAATCCGTTCCTATGCCAACATACAAACTCGATATCTTCTATATATAATAGCATATAGCAGCTCATAAATATAAGCGTTCCTGTAAGACGGTAAGCCTTCGCCGGTTCATGTGCAGCTGTTCACACTAATATCCGTGCAGTATAATTCTACCTATATTTTTTTAATGAGTCAACCGCGTTCTGAGGTGACTTCCTTCTGGAATAATAACCCGTTTCTTTTTTAGGTCTGACACTGCCAGCTAAAACAGGATCAGACAGACCAGAACTGCCGCAAAAATTCCCTTGTATACCGACGGTCATTATGCTATATTATGAATAGAAAAGGGAAACCGCAAGCGCAAGCGGCAAGCCGTCACTATGGCAGTAGTGGCGGCTTATTTCTTTCCCCTGAAAATCTGATAACACAGACTGACAAGGGCGACAATGAAGAGCAACAGCTGGAACAGGTCATATAGCTGAATAAGCCCGCCAAAAGGCGGGCTCATCCAATACACTTTTTCTATTTCACGGCAGTTTATCTCGTCTCTCTTCTCCGTCTGTAATCTAAAATGCCTGCTGCTGCAGCCAGCATCATAGCCGCCGCTGTGCCTGCGATCGGAGCCGCAGTATCACCGGTCTTCACACTCTTCTGCGCACTGTTGTTCTTTGCTGTGTCTGTCTGAGCTGACGCGTTGTCTTTTCCTGAAGTATCCGCGCTGCTGCCGCTGTTCTGACCGTTCTGATCCTGACCGTTTCCGCCGGATCCAGTATTTCCGTCGTCACCGGAATTATCCGGATCTTCCGTGTCTCCAACTGCCGCGCGGAGCTGATCGAGCGCTGCCTGCAGGCCTTCCTCTGCTGTCGCAACCTCTTCCTCTGTTGCCTGCTCGTTATCGTACACGCTCGTCGCTGCTGCAAGGGCGTTCTGGAAGGCTGCGATCGTCTCTTCATCGGCGCCCTCTGTGTTCATGCCGTTCGCCTCGTCGATCAGATCTTTGAGCGCATCCTTGTTCGGTTTCAGCCTGAGCTCACTCATGGCTTTCAGCAGTTCTTTCCAAGACTGATCCACTTCCTCCTGCATTGCGTCTCCATTTGCCAGGACTGCTTCTGCTGCTGCAAGGGCGTCTGTGAATGCCTGCTTGCCTTCGTCCAGATATTCGCTCAGATCAAGTAACTTCGCCATGTCGATGACCTTCTGGAGGTCTGTCTTGTCTCCCTGCTTGAAGGACAGGTACTGCATCGCCTTGATCAGGTTCTGCCAGCTTACGTCCACCATCTCCTGGGTCACGGACGGGTCTCCCGCCTTCGCGCGGTCGAGGATATCCTGCGCCGCCGCTTTCGCATTATTAAAGATTTCAACAACAGAATCGATCACGCCTTCCGTATCTGCATTTTCCGCAAGCTCTAATGCGTACTCAAGGACTGCCGTGGAGATGTCGCCCGCCGGTTCCTGCGGATCTTCCTTGCATGCAACGCTAAATTCTGAAACCGCAACCCAGCCGTCGTTAGACTCTTTGGCAACGAACTTAATATACCTTACATCCTGCGTTTCAAAACTGAATGTCTTTTTACTCTTATCTGCCGTAAAGGTCTGGTCCGCAGCCACCTGCTGCCACTCGTCTTCTGCACTATTCTTAATATAGAGATCAGCCTTTGTCACCTGCCCACTGTTCTGATCGATACGCGGGGTAAATGAAAATCGGTTGATCCGGTAGGACTGCCCGAGGTCTAATTCAGCCCAGAACGTATTTGTCCCATTGAGTTTGTCTGTTGCACTCGTCCAATTCGAATGCCATCTTGTCGCCGGATCGTTGTCAAACGCATACTCCAGAAGACCTTCCAGGTCATCATAGACTGTCTCTGAATTTGTCGTGCCTGTCCAGGAACTCTTATCATACTTATCTTCCACCGGCTGCTGTACTGTTACCTTGACATTATCGATCCTAGCCTCAGCCGCATTCGTTTTGGATCCGATCCGCTCCAGCGGGAGCGCAAATGTTGCGTTCGTAATCCCTTCTTTTTTCACCATTCCGTTATGCACGAACTTTCCTTCCGCGTAGGATACAAATTCGCCGTCCGCATATAAGCTCGTCCTCTGCTGTTCAGCAACAATCGTAAGGTTCACCGTCTCTCCCACCGGGATCTCATAACCAAAGCTGTACTCATACAGCTCTCTTGTGAATCCGAGCGTTCCGTCTTCCATGATCCTGATGTCATGTGTGCCGTAAGGCGCATCTGCCTCGAACAGGATCGTCCCCGGCTCAGCCGCCTTCTCAAGCTTAATGTCGAATGAAAGCTGATTTTCATTTCCCAGCTTTTCGATCGGCGTCTCCGCATAGCTTGTGCCTCCGGTCAGCTGCAGTGCATTTTCTTCTACCGCCGCGCCGCTCTCTTCCGGGATATTTAAGTCTCTGCTGTTCCCGGACACATCCGCAAGACCGTTCTCAAAATCACATTCCTCATAGACGCCTTCTGTATCTTCCTCTTCATAGTACGGATTCGTTCGAGGACCGGTTCCCTGCTCAGCAGCCAGCTCGCTCAGCGCTGTATAAGTCCCTTTTTCCTTTCCGGTCGCCGCCCAGGTCTTCTCCGCGTAGAAAGGCATTGCATCGAAGAATCTCCAGTAGCGGTCAGACTCGGATAATCCGGAAGCTGATTTATCAATATTATCGCCCCATATTGCAAAGGCTGCGCCCAGCATCTGGTCGTCTCCGGACGGGATTTCTACATATCCTGATGAAGCTCTCACTTTGTTCGGCTCAAATGAGTCAAAAATCCTCTGAATATTCAGCAGGTCGCCGTAAGAGTTCGCCCTTGTGAGGCTTCCGCTCGGAACCATATAGCCATAGTCGTCAATCGTATTGATCAGCTTGAAGCCCATGTTGTACATCTCAACTCCGTCAGACCAGTCTCTTGACCAGAGGTTCATCTCCACATTCTCGATCGCTTCCTCGGCGATCTCCGTCTTGTTGTCGTCGATCCATGTAAAGCCGCCCCACATACGGACTGTGTTTGTTTCCTTGATATAAGGAATCAAATCGTTGGTAAACTCCCTGTATGCAGTATAATCTGCAAGAAATTCATCCGCGCCGATATGTACGGTCGTCTCACTGTCAAAAGCAGGATTCTCTCCCTTTGTGTAATCGTCGAAAATTTCCTTGATCTTGTCCCTGACCTCAAGCCTGGATACATCCAGGTGATCGATGAGCGGGCGGTTCGTACTCGTCGGGGAAACCATACCCGTCACCTTCAATTCCGGCCAGATCTTCGTAAAGGAGAGCGAATGCGCCGGCACATCGATCTCCGGCACGACTTTGACACCGTACGCTCTCTGCTCCTGAATAAAGCTTCTGATCTCATCTTTGGAAATCGAGTAATCCTTCGCTGTAGGAGATTCTCCCTTGTCATTCGTCAGGCCTGACTCCAGGCGGAACGCCTCATATGCGTCGAACGCCGCATCCTCGTTCTCTCCCTTGCCATAATTCTCCAGGAAAATATAATTGTCTGACAGGTGCAGATGCAGGTCGTTCATCTTGTAGTAGCGCATCGTCCTGGCAACCTCTCGGATCATGTCCATCGAGACAGGTTTCCTGGCAACGTCAAAGATAAATCCTCTGGTCTGGAACCGCGGATAATCTCTCATCTGTCCTGCCGGAAATTCTGTTCCGTTCTGCTTATACATCTGCAGGATCGTCTGCATCGCGTACATATTTCCCGTCACACTCTCCGACTGCACCGCCACTTTATCAGCGCTTACTGTCAATGCGTATCCTTCCTCTCCTGCCAGAGGATCCGGCGCTGCCAGGCTGAAATTATATGCTCCCGCTCTCGCCGTGCCGGTCTCTTTCTGCAGGCGGATGCCTGTAAAATCTTCATAATCCAGAATAAATTCATCTACGACAGACTCAAGAGCCGGATCATCATACACTGCCGCCGTGATCGTATTGATGTCCAGTTTCTCCGTGCTGTCAGAATACCATTCCGCGATCTCCGGTATAATACTGGGCTTCGCATTCATGCCTTCTTCCTGCACATACTGCCCCTTGATCACATAAGGAATATCTGCGGTTTCCTTTGTATTCCCTGTTGCTTCCTCTGTTACGATATAGGAAATCTGTACCGTCTTGTCTGTCAGCGGGTGGACGATCTCTCCGTCCTTGGAAACGATCTGCTCAAAGTCCGCTCCATTCAGTTCCACAGAATATCCTTCCGGCACCTCGGGCATCGAAAGTACATCCACATCCGTTTCGATCGTCTCTCCCTGAATCCCTTCCGCCACACTGTCCAGATCCGGAGCTTCTTCATGTCTCTCCGAATAGACTTCGAGCTCCGCTATACTGACATTATTGTAGCTGGAAGCGGTCGCCGCAAATTCGCAGAGAGTGATATCTTCCGCATAAACCGCTTCATCCAGCAGGATGGATACCTGATCTGCATAGCCGCCGTCCTCCTGCTGATTCTCATAGTCTTTTTCCAAATAATGCTCTTCCCCCGCTTCATCTGTATACTTGATGCTGAAGGACTGTACATTGGACGGCATGGGCGCTACGTCTCTCTCAAAGAAATATATATCGATCTGCCTGATCTCCGTAGCTTCCTCAAACTCTGCTTTCAGCCAGATATTCGTCGTCGGCACCTCATAGCCGCTCGCCCACCTGTCCGTGCGTTCAAATTTTCCGTCCTTTACCTTATCGCCATTCAGGTTCGCCGTTTCATTGCTCGATGTAGTAACCACAGCATCCAGCATGCGGTTCACTCCTGCCTCTTCCCCGTGCGCTGTAACGCCGGGGAAGGGGAGCAGGCTGAGCGACAGGATTCCTGCAAGAACTGCTTTTCCGATTCGCCGTTTTCTCATCTTCTCCCTTTTCCCCTTTCTCTTAACTCTTTATCTCTTTCTTCGCGATACCGCCGCAGAAGCCCCTGCCAAGGAAGCCGCCGCCAGAAGCACAGCCCAGAGAAGGAAGCTTACGCTGTCTCCGGTCTGCACTGCCTTAGTACCGGAACCGGCTGTCTGGCTGCCCTCTGTATTCGTCCCGCTCTCGCCTCCGCCTGCGGATGCCGTTCCGTTATCAGATGAACCGCTGCCCTGCTGTCCGCCGTTGTCTGTATTTCCATCCGGCTTGTCTGTGCTTCCGCCCGCAGACGCAAGCACCCGGCTCATCGCCGCCTGCAGCTCTTCTCCAGCGGAAGCAACCTCAGCCTCCGTCGCCTGGTCGTCGTTAAGTACGCTCACCGCATTCGCAAGCGCGCTGCGGAATACGGCTGCTGTCTCCTCGTCCGCGCCTTCCACGCTCAGATTCTCCGCAGAAGCGACCAGCGCCTCCAGGGCTTCCTTACTCGGCTTCAGACGCAGCTCGCTCATTGCCTTGAGAAGCGCCTTCCATGCCTGGTCGATCTCCGTCTGCTCCGCGAAATCCTCCGCGAGCACTGCCTCTGCCGCTGCCAGCGCGTCTTTAAACTCCTGCTGTCCTGCATCCAGATATTTTGTCAGGTCCAGAGAGTTCGCCAGGTCGACTACCTTCTGAAGATCTGTCATGTCTCCCTGCTTGAATGACAGGTACTGCATCGCCTTGATCAGGTTCTGCCAGCTTACGTCCACCATCTCCTGGGTCACGGACGGATCTCCCGCCTTTGCGCGGTCGAGGATATCCTGCGCCGCCGCTTTCGTATTATTGAAAATTTCAACAACAGAATCGATCACGCCTTCTGTATCCACATTTTCAGCGAGTTCCAGCGCGTACTCAAGGACTGCTGTGGAGATGTCGCCTGCCGGCTCCGTCGTACTGCCTTCCACAACAAATGTGTACGCTGACGCAAGGGATACATTCCCTGCCTCATCCTCTGCTGTGATACGGACATAATATGTCTCGCCTTTCTCCACATTTTCTACGACATATTCTGTCTTCTCTGTCTCCGCCGCCTTTACTCCGTTGAGGTAGATCTGATATGTAACGCTGCCGCCCTGCGGATCTTCCGACGGCTCCCAGGTAAGCTTCACCTGCCGTGCCTCCGGGATCTCTTCCGAGAGGATTCCCTGTACACGCTCCGGCGCCTCAGTATCCGCCGCCTTCAGTGTCGCCGCCTCGGCAGTCATCGCTCTCTCGGACTCTTCTCCATTACGGTTCGCCGCATATACAAGGAAGGTATACTCTGTCCCCGGCTTCAGTCCTGTGAGCCTGATGAAGGTCTCTTCCGTGCTGACCGGTTCCGCATCCTGAGCGTCTGCTTCCAGCGCATAGACATGATAGGAATCCGCGCCTTCCACTGCTTCCCAGATCAGAGTAACCGCAGTGGATTCGATCCCTGCTGTAAATGCTTCCGCATCCTCAGGTATCACCGGGACCGGGATCTCCGCTTCATCCAGAGCCCTTCCGGCTTCGTTCAGACGCTCCGCCAGCTCCGCCGCCTCCTCAGACGTCGTACTGCTGCTGTTCATCGCGTCTACCGCCGCCTCATAAGCCACGCGGAACTCAGCCCATACCTCTTCGGCATAATCTGCTTCCCGTCTGTCTGCATAAGTCTCAACCGCAGTCTGAAGCGCCGCCTTATCCGCGATTTCCTCTGCCGGCGCATATACCTTCAGATAATCCACATTGGCATTGTTCATCGCATCGATCGCCGCTGCCGTAAATGTAATTGTATGCTCTGTGTTTTCCAGATCTTTCACAGAATAGACAAGCTGCTGGTCCTCGCCGCTGACGGACTGCTGCTGGAGCACTGCCTTTCCCGCGTCCTCTCCGTCAAGAACGACCGTAAACTTATCGTACAGTGTATTCTTCTGCGAATAGAGCTCAATTCCCGTTCCTGTAAAGGTATAGGTGAATGACGCCCCTTCCTGTGTCGTCTCTGTCTTCGTTCCGCCGTGATGACGATCCGCCTCTCCTGCCCAGGTTCCCCAGGAGCCATTCCAGGTGATTGCCGGGTTCGGAGTCGATTTGTTTACAGAATCTTCGACGATGTAGAACTCTGCCTCTGCCGATGGGATGGCCACGGTGATATCCATCTCAGCCTTCACCGCCTGATTGTCTGCCAGCGCCGCGGTCACTGTGACTACACCGTTCTCACTGCCGAGAGTAAGCAGCCCATTCTCGTCGATCTTCGCTGAAACCGAGCCTTCCTTCGTCTCAACAGACCAGGTCACTTCGCGGTTCACTGCATCCTCCGGCTTCACCTCCGCTTCCATCTGAAGGACGGAACCCTCTTTGCTCACTGTCGTCATACCGCTCTGTGTGCTAAGTTTAATAGACTCTGCTTTTACCGCAGTATTGTCCAGCACGTTCAAAGCGTCGATCTCGATCTTCGCCTTAGAGCTCGACGCACTGTGCTCTGCTGTCGGTTTAAGTACAATTGTATGGATACCATAGTCCAGATCATCCGATGAGAAAATCTTTACCTGTCTTACCGTCGACGCCGAATATGTGTCAACCGTATCCACTGTCTCACCGTCAATCTCCACGTCCATGGTGCCTCGGTCGCGGTTTGTACAGACGAATACTTCGATTCCCGTTCCGCAGAAGGTGAGCGCTGCCGTCTCATTTCCCTCCGGCGTCTCGAGGAACTTGATCGTCCCGCCGTAATTATCCGCGTCGTTGAACCAGTCGCCCCATGCGCCGGAATACTCGATCCGGCTGTCCTGATCGTCGATCATGCCCGCCATGCCCCGCAGATCCTGAACGGAAGCCGCATCGCTGAGTTCAGACTCTGTTCCGCCGCAGATTGAAGATACTTTATAATTCAGATCTCCGAGCACATCATATGCCTCTTTGTCTGTATAAGCTGTATCCTCACAGCCCGTCTCGATCAGAACCCATTCTCCTTCCCCGATCTGACGGTATATATTATAGGAAGCTTCTCCTTCTTGTTCTGTGCCGTCCCAGGAGAGCTGCGCCTCACCGCTTCTGATCTTCACTGCCTGAAGATTTGCCGGACCCGGGATCGTCTCTTCCGCTGCCGGGATCATAGAGATCGTATACGTCTTTCCAGCCTCTGTCTCAAAGGAGATCCGGTTCTCTTTCACCGCCTCAAAGTCCACTGCATTTCCTTCTTCATCTGTGACAACTGCCAGTGAGATCCTGTCGGACTGGACAACCGCTGTTCCGCCGTTCTTGGACAGCAGCTCAGCCGAAGTCAGCTCTGTATCGCTCCAGTCCATCGTCACTTCAAAGTTTCCTCTTGCGACCAGGCCGCTGACATGCCCGTCCGCCCACTCATCCGGGATCGCCGGAAGCAGATTGATGTATCCCGCGTTGCTCTGGATAAGCATCTCTGCCACACCAGAAGTCATACCGAAGTTTCCGTCAATCTGATACGGCGGATGTGTATCCCAGAGATTCTGGTAAATTCCAGTCTTAAAAAGATCTGTGATCAGCTTATACGCACGGTCTCCATCGCCCAGTCTCGCCCATGTATTGATTCTCTGGCCCATTCCCCAGCCAGTGCTTGAGTCGGTTCTTAAGTTCATCGAAACCTTCGCAGCCTCAAACCACTCCGGAGTATCCTCTGTGATCAGGTCACCCGGGAAAAGTCCAAGCATATGAGAAAGATGGCGATGCCCATATCCTTCACCTAACGTATTGCCGTCTGCATCCTGATTGAATTTTGTCTCAATATACCATTCCTTGATCTGTCCATCCTCACCGATCTCAATAGGACCTTTCAGATTATCCAGTTTCTCCTGCCATTGTGCCAGGACCGCCTCATCCTCGCCTACAAGTTTTCCTGCGGTTATAGCATCTGTAAACAGCTGCCAGATCAGTGACTGCTCATACGTATTTCCGGCTGTACGCGGTCCCTGCTCCGGAGAATACGCCGGGGAAGAAACATATTTTCCGTCGCTGTCTTTTACCAGCATTGCATTATACAGCTGTGCTTCCTCCCGAAGCATCGGATAAATGTTTTCTGCCATGTAATCATAATCACCTGTGTACTCATAGTACTCCCAGCAGTTCTGGAGAATCCACGGCACAGCCGCCGGCGACCATCCCCAGCTGAAATCCCAGCCCGGGCAGGTCCACCCGAAAGGCGTATTCTGCGTATGCGCCATGAAACCATTCTCTTCTCCATTTTCACTGTCGATCCCCGCATAAACAGACGCTGTCACGCGTCCCGGCTCTCTCAGAGAATCCACATATCGGATCAGCGGGTCCGCACATTCTGCCAGATTTGTTGAATATGCCGGCCAGTAATTCATCTGCAGGTTGACGTTCATATGATAATCCGAACTCCACTGCGGATTGTTTTTGTTATTCCACACACCCTGCAGGTTGGACGGAAGCTCTGAGTTCTCTCTTGAGGAACTCAGCATCAGATAGCGTCCATACTGGAACAGCATAACTTCAATCTGACGCCGCTCTTCCTCCGAAGCAGTTCCTCCATTGTATGCGGCAAGGAGCTCATCTGTCGGTTTTTCGGAAACAGTCTGCCCCAGATCTAAGTCCACCCGCGCGAAAAGACTGCTGTAGTCCTCAATATGAGTCTGCTTCACCTCATCATAAGATTTGGCGGCTGCGGCCTCAACCGTATCCTCAACCTTCTGATGGAGTTCTTCTGCCGTCTCACCGGTGCGATACTCAGGATATTCATTCTTATAATCCGTATCCGCACTGACATAGACGGTAAGCGCCTCAGCATCCTCTACGACAAGGGTATCCCCCTCTGCTGTCACAGATCCGCCCTCAGGCACTGCCTTCAGGACAGAGTCATATTTCATCTGATTATCAGAGACCTCTCCCGCCAGCACAAGGGTGTCCCCCTCCGCCACAGTGACACCGCCCTGATTAGACGGAAATGTAATATCAAGATCAAGCTTGTCAGCTCCGTCTGCCGTAAAATGTACTACAAGGACATTATCCGGATTGCTGACGAAGTATTCTCTCTCATAGTGTGTCCCGCCGCTGTCAAATGAGACCCCTGCCACAGCTGT
This sequence comes from Lachnospiraceae bacterium UBA1818, assembly GCA_904419285.1. Lineage (GTDB taxonomy): Bacteria > Bacillota > Clostridia > Lachnospirales > Lachnospiraceae > Mediterraneibacter > Mediterraneibacter caccogallinarum. Next base: position 174,427 of record CAJFQZ010000002.1, on the reverse strand, counting down.
AGTCAGATCCAGGTCTCTGACATATCCTGTCACATCCGACTCATCCAGGTTCTTACTCTCAAAATAGATATTTCCCCAGGACTGATACGCCCCATATCCATCTGATGTTCCCGTAAGCTGATTACACAAGCTGGAGGCCTCACTGTCCTTTCCCTCAGCAAAAAGCTGCTGGATCTGCTTCATTGTCTCGCCGTGCTGCCCCTGTGATTCCAGATTGCCTCCGTTATAGTCCGGACGGCTTTCACTGGGCCCGCCGGTCCAAAGCGTTTTCTCGTTAAATGTCATACGCTCCTTCCCGACCTCTCCATACACATTGGCTCCCATATCGCCGTTTCCGATCGGAAGCGTGTACTCCTGCCAAACGTCGTCCTCCCCGGTCTTCCCGCCCTGGGACGATGGTTCCGTATACCAAAGCCGCAGTGCATTTTTCCCGCTGTCCTTTATCTCCTGTCCCTCATCCGGAGCCGCATGGCTTTCAAATGCCGTTACAGGCACTGTTCCTGCGACAAGAGCAGCGGCAAGTGCCATAGACAGCACTCTTCTCTTCCTTTTCCGAGTTCTGCACTTCATCTTTCTTTTTCCTCCTTGTCAACAAATTTTGTATAATTATCCACAAAATCTCACATATATAAGTATAAATGCATAACAGCCAACTCACAATGGACTATTTTGTCAGCATTTTGTACTATTTTGTTTTCTCCTACAACCAAAGGGCGCATAACAAAAAGAGCGCCCTTTTTCAGAACGCTCTTCCAGGGTTCAGCTGGGAAATACAGAAAAAATTCGGATGCCCGCCCCCGCTGCCGTAAACAGGATCAGACAGACCAGGACTGCCGCAAAATTTTCCTTGTATACTGACAGCCATTATGCTATATTATGAATAGAAAAGGGAAACCGCAAGCGGCTGCAAGCGGCAAGCCGTCACTATGGCAGTAGTGGCGGCTTATTTCTTTCCCCTGAAAATCTGATAACACAGACTGACAAGGGCGACAATGAAGAGCAACAACTGGAACAAGTCTGAATGAGCCCGCCAAAAAGGCGGGCTCATTCAATACTCATTCTATTTCATGGCAGTTTATCTCGTCTCTCTTCTCCGTCTGTAAGCTATAACTCCCGCTGCAGCTGCCAGCATCATCACTGCAGCCATTCCTGCGATCGGTGCCGCAGTATCGCCGGTCTTCACACTCTTCTGCGCACTGTTGTTCTTAGTCGTATCTGTCTGAGCTGACGCATTGTCCTTATCTGAAGTATCCGCACTGCTTCCGACGTTTCCAGTATTTCCGTCGTCACCGGAATTGTCCGGATCTTCCGTATCTCCAACTGCCGCGCGAAGCTGGTCAAGCGCTGCCTGCAGGTCTTCCTCTGCTGTAGCGACCTCTTCCTCTGTCGCCTGCTCGTTGTCGTATACGCTCATCGCTGCTGCAAGGGCATTCTCGAATACCGCAATCATCTCTTCGTCGGCGCCTTCTGTGCTCATAGCATTCGCCTCATCGATCAGATCTTTGAGTGCATCCTTATTCGGTTTCAGCCGAAGTTCACTCATGGCTTTCAGAAGATCTCTCCAGGACTGATCTACTTCATCCTGCATCGCGTCTCCGTTCGCCAGAACTGCTTCCGCTGCTGCGAGGGCGTCTGTGAATGCCTGCTGGCCTTCGTCCAGATATTCGCTCAAATCAAGGGACTTCGCCATGTCAATGACCTTCTGGAGATCTGTCTTGTCTCCCTGCTTGAAGGACAGATACTGCATTGCCTTGATCAGGTTCTGCCAGCTCTCATCCACCATCTCCTGGGTAACGGACGGATCGCCAGCCTCTGCTCTTGCGAGGATATCCTCTGCCGCCGCCTTGGCGTCGTTAAAGATCTTGACTACAGAGTCGACCACGCCTTCGGTGTCGGCTGTCTCAGCAAGGCTTAAGGCGTATTCGAGAACTGTGGTGGAGAGGTCTTCTGCTGGAGCTAATGTAAGCTCAAACTTGTCGATATTCCAGCCTCCTTCGACCACATTCAGACGAATCGTGTGCTCTCCTGCCTCCGCAAAGTAAACTGTACCGCCGTCAAAGTTCTGCCAGTTCTGCCAGCTTCCCGTTCCTTCCAGAGGAGTCGTTCCATTGGATTCCCCGTCAATCACGAACTCCACGCCCGCAATCGGTGAACTTCCATTTGCTGCAATCACATAATTTAATGTATAGTAACCTGCTTTCGGAATTGAAACGCTATATTCCATCCAGTCGCCTGTGTCTATATATGCGACATAAGTCGGCGGATAATCCTCAAACTGCGTTCCGCTCTCCGCTGTATAATCCTCTGCTTCCACTGCCACAATATTGATTGCTACAGTAAAACTTATCTCCTTGTCCTCAAATTCTGGAAGCTTTCCAGTCACTGTATAGTATCCGGCAAAGTCCTCAGCCTCTGTGCATTCATCCCATACCACCGGTGCCTCGCTTACAACTCCCTGGTATTCCACCTCGATTGTATCCGGCAGACTATTCATCAGTTCTTTAATAGAGGATGCTGTTGTCGGGAACTCCGTACGTATAATAAGTGCTTCTCCGGCATCTTTTACAGTAAAGTTGTCGAGAACGCTTCCTCTCTCTATTCGTACAATATAGTCTTCTTTCTCTCCTGTCACAAATGTAAATTTACTGTGTCCTGACGAGAAGTTCTCTGACAGAAGCACATCTGAAGAATCAGATTCAGACTGCACATATACCGTTCCGCTTCCAAGTGTATCAAACTCCAGCTCATACTCTCGGTTGGGTTCCAGTCTCATCGTAGATGGGCTTGTCCTCACCGTAACGTCTCCCTGTCCATAATGACCGTACAGCTTCAAAGACCAGTCCCCACTGATCGTATCATTCGTATACGGAAGATGCGTTTCAGAAAGATGCGGCACACCGTCTGCTGAGCGCTCCGGATTGAAGATGCCGTATGCGCCCTGCTCTACATATTCAAATGTCTCGTTTGCTACATATCCTTCCGGCAGATCCGGCTCTTCTGTCTCGACGATCCTGCTCTCCATGAATGTTGCCACACCGTCTGCGGACTCACACGCATCACCTGAAAGTGTCACTTTTGCAGTCGTCTCGCCCTCCGGCTGAACAAAATCCACCCACATGCGCTGAACCATCTTGCCCTTTGCATAATTATCAAAGTACTGGTTCGCCATTGTAACCTGCTCAACATAATTTTCATGAATCTCACCGTCAGGGGTCTCAACAGTCAGGCGGGCTGTCTTGCCATTCTCCGCCCCCGCTTCGATTACGACGCGGTATTTCTGTCCGCCCTCCAGACCTTCCATCGTCTGGCTGACTTCGCCGTACTCGGTTCCGCTGATTGTAAGGATGGATACGCCGTTGCCGTCGTCGTTGTATGCGATCTCCGCATCGCCGTCTTTCTCCCAGATAGAGAAGTCGCGGCTGTTGAATCCGGTATCCTTAAGCGGGCTTCCAACACTCCATTCTGTCTCGTCAGCTGCAGCCTCACCCGGATATACCACATAAGGAGTTCTCGCCTCTGCATTGATCGTCACCTGGCCGTCAGCCACGTCGATCGTCTCCACAAGCTCTTTGCCGTTCTGTGTCGTCTCATAGAGATAAACGTTCTTCAGATTCGACCAGGATTCCGGCAGTGTCCATGTCGTCTCTCCGCCGTCGCTGTTCCAGTGATAGATCTTGGCTGCCTCGTCAGGATTCTGAGTCTCGCTGTCTTCGTCGTACCACGGGATAAAGATCTTACCCTGACCATCCGTGATCTTGTTTCCGTCTTTTGTGATCACCCAGTTTCCAGAAGTAACATTTCCTTCGAATACCGCCTGGACATCTGTCTGTTTCAGTACCTCATGGCACATCAGGTATTTCTGCGGAAGCTGATTCGTATAGAACTGTTCCACAAGACTGTTGATATTATTGTTATGCTGCCATGACATCATTGAAACGCCCCTGCTATATCCACCCCAGTAAATGGAACTGGACGGATAGATGTCTTTCTGTGTATTGTATACGAACTGATGGATACTGTTGCTGCTTGTTCCACCTGTGCTGTGAACCCATACCCCGAATCTCTGAAGATCCGGCGCGTTCTCTGTGGCAAACATCTCAGCTCCGTTCTCCAGCATGTTTCCGACAAGCTTAAGTTCCTGCCAGCGGTCACTCTCCCAGCAGTCTACATATACAAAATCAAGATCCGGAGTCTGATCAAAAAGCGCATCCAAACGCTCGTCAAACGTTCCTTCCAGCATATCTACATCCCTGCGGATATACTTAGACTGATCCATCCATGCCCAGCCGTCCACGCCTGACATAGTATGGTCGTTAAACATTTTTGCTTCCGGATAAGCCTCCTGGTGGTTAATGTGAATACCAAAATCAGAATTGATCTTATCCGCCTCTGCGATAGCCACATTCATTCCTTCAGCGTCACCCGCACGGTGGTTAATGTCCTCATAATCTGCATGTCCGGAATCATGACCTTCATTTGCATATCCCTTGAAGACAAGATTCTGTCCGAATCCATCCATATAATTGCTGAGCCGCTTCATATTGTCCGCAACTTTCAGGAACGGCTGCTGCACGCCGCTTGCAAAGTTGTAACCGACATGGAAGAATCTGCGCGCCGCATCATCACCGCCCGGGATCACGCCGTCTGTCAGTTTTTTCAATGCATTTGCACCGTCCTGCCAGTCCATCTGTCCATCGTCATTCGTATCTTCAGTAATCACGATACGGCAATACAGATCCTCTTCATCCGGCTCTGATGCAAACGGAAGAACCTTTTCGCCGTCCAGCCCGCGGTACATAAACTCATTGTTCCAGAATCCGGCGCTCATCTCTCCATCCGGCAGATTAAAGGCTCCGTACACAAACTCATCACCATCAAGGTACACATTGTTAAACATGGATGCTGACAGCTCGTCCGTTGTTATGATCGGAATCGCCACTGCGAAAGGCGCTGTCGTGGAGATATCCTTATCTGCTATCGTCTCATGAATATCCTGAATGCCCCAGTCCCCCGGACCTTTAAATACCCAGCTTGCATCCAACTTCGCTCCCTCCTGGGCGCTATTAGCAGAAATCAAAGGCTGCTTGGGAAGGCCGATTGAATTTACAAGTTCTCCTTCCGGCTCCTGGATATTGCGGATCAGCATCTCTACAGTCTGCTCTTCCAATACGCGGAATACCACGTCGAACGTCACACCGCTCTGCTCCGAATCCGGTATTACATGATAGGTGACTGAATCACTGGTCTGCTCCGTAATCTCCGCTGTTGCCGGCATGTTTACCGAATTGATGGTAACATAATTATATCGGATCTCTGAGCCGTTCATCGTCTTGCCATTCAGCTCATAGTCTGCTACACGCGGGAAATCCTGATCTAAATTTACGGTCAGACCGTCGTTTGAGATCGATGTTGTCTGACACTCTCCCGTCTCTTCCTGAAGAGGATTGAGCTGACGAAATACAACTTTTTTCACCAGAACATCTCCGAGATCTCCATTGAGAATGATACCCATATTTCCTGGAACATTCTCTGCCTTACTGATCCCTTGAGAATGCACTACCTGGTCATCCATCCACAGCGTGATAGAATCGTTTTCAAAACGCTGTTTGATCTTGAAATCTTTCACTCCATCTCTGGACATCAATACATCGCCGTCAAGCGCAAAATCTGCCGTTATCCCATCGCTGTTGATAAACTTCCAAATCGGTGTACTGCTCACATAACCGTCAACCGCAAGACTCTGCCATGTGCCAGCCGTCTGATCAGCACGGAACAGCGTACCGATGCCGTGATTTTTCTGGTCTCTTTCCCAGTCATCGTCCAGAAATTCAAATGTGACTTCGATTTCTCCGTTGACCGCCATCGGAGCAAGCTCATTTACAAGTACGTTGCGTCCTGTAACCCGCATTCCATCTTCCTGAAGCTCGAAGGTTCCATTCCCTTCCATCTGTGTCCACATGTCAATGCCCTGATCCGGTGTCCATATGTATTCTTCCTGTTCAGACAGATCAATCTTCATCACCCAAAGCGCCGCCGTGCTTCCTTTTTCAAAATTAACCTGAAGGCGGAAGTTTCCTCCCTGTGCTGCCAGGTATTCCTTCTTCAAGACAAGCATATTGTCGGATATCGCATAATCCTGATCTAATATCAGCTCATGATCACCGTTATATACAGATACTACGGAATCTCCATTACCGAAACGGATTGGGACAGAGATATCTTCTGTGCCCCACCGGTCAGCTTCAATCTGTTCTACATCTCTGTCCAGATCGGATGTGACAATCTCTGTGCGCTCAATGTTATCCAGCGTGATCTTCTTTCCGCCTCTCCAGATACGGAAACCATATGTGCTTTCTTCCAATCCGATCGGGCTGTCAAAAGAAGTCAGTTTTTCTTCTTTTCCATCTCTTGTCACATAAACTGTGATATTGCTTCCAATAGTCTCCATTCTTATATGATAAGTTTTATCATACTCAAACTTCAATCCCAGCAGATTATCAATACCTGCATAAGACTCTGAACCATCCTTACGTCCGGTTCTTTCAAGACCTGTGCCGTTTGTAATGGCAAATCCCTCATAGTTTTTTCCGTCCGTAACACGGGTTGCCGGAGCTACTGCAATCCAGTCTCCCTGCGTGGATTCTGAAAATGTGATGTCGTACTCCAGAGAGCTGTCCTTGTATTTTGGTTCATCACTGTCAAACACAACCCAACCTTCATTTCCGGTATCATTTACAATTTTTCCATAATCAATGGTCACGCCATTACCGTCTTCATCCGGCACAATCCAGCCTTCCTGAAGTTCTACGTTTGTGTCAGTACTCTGTCTTTGGAGCACCCAGCCATCCGCATCTACCTGTGCAACTGGTTCCTCATCGTTTGCCAGTGCCTGTACCGGGAACATACTCACAGTCATAGCCGCCGCCAAAAATGCGCTCATGGCTTTTGTTCCAAGTCGTCTTCTCATGTTTCTTTTCCTCCCTTTCATTTTTTTGGCTTTCTTTCAATTTTCACCTCAGCAATTCTACTCTTTCCTTCCCTCCTTTTTTTGCATTCCCACTTTTTCTTTAGTATAAATCGCCAGTTTACTCGATACAATCAACTATTTTGTCAGCATTTTGTACTATTCTTCACAATCTTTTCTCAACTTGTACTATTTCGCACAATCCTTGTATTATTTTGTTTTTACATCAAAAGATCCCCCGCCGCAGCCTAATCTCTGCGGCGGGGGATCTGACATATGACCACCTTCACTTGTATTTCTCACTCTATTGTTTATTGAACCTTACTGTCCCTGACCTGATCTCCGATCGCTTCCATCTCCTCGATCCACTCATCCACGGTCTTCATCCCGGACATCACTTCCCCCACCTGGGCATAGAAGGAATCCCTCGGAACGATATTGCTTCCCGTTACCGCAGCAAACTCACCCATATAAGGTTTGTATCCCTGTTCGAAGATTCGGTAGGATTCATAAACGGCCTCGGATGCATAATCCTTGATCTTCTCAGCCGCTCCGACAACTGGAGGAACGCCTTTTGCCAGTTTCGCATTCAGCTCGATCGCAGTATCCGAATACTGGAAGGCAAGAAATTCCTTTGCCGCTTCAATATTCTCCGCTGCCGCCGGGATATACATTTCCTCGATCCTTGTATATACATACCTCTCGTCATCCTGCTCGAGAGCCGGCGCCGCTGCAAACCCGAAGCTGAATCCGTTTTCCCGCGTTGCCCTCACCATCTCGTTTTCGATCCACGAGCCGGCCGGTATGAACATCGCTTCCCCTTCCAGCCACTCTGCCTGGGCCTGAGTATGGTCCATAAATATGGACCCTTCCAGAAGATAGCCTTCTGTCCCGATCTTCGCAATGTTGTTCAGCACTTCCCTCACCTTTTCATTGCGCCAAGCCCCTTCTTCATAATTCAGACAGGCGTCCATAGCCTCCGTCCCTGCGGATGATACGATGGACGACAGGATCACGCTCTCCATATAAGCCGGATAGATCCCCTGGTAGGCAAAAAGCGCTCTGTCGGCACTCCTCTCATCATTCCCCAGTGCGAAGAACTCATCCCACGTCTCCGGCACCTCAAGGCTGTTCTTCTCGAAATAATCTTTGTTATACCACATTCCCATAGGTGAGTAATACATCGGCGCCAGATAGATCTTCCCGTCATCGTACGGCTGACAGCTCTTCGTATCCAGGAATCCCGGAAGGAGCTTGTCTTCTACCTCCTCCATCACATCCGTGATATCTGCCAGCGCGTGGTCCTTTATGAGCGCTGAAGTTACCCCGGAAATGTTATTGGATGGAAGGTATACAAAATCTGGCGGATTCCCCGCAATGATCGTCGGCCGTATGATATCTCCGATCTCGGCATTAGACTGCATCACAATGTCAATATCCGGATTTTCCTTCTCGAATGCTTCGCACACCGCATCCCAGTATTCCCTTCCATAGCCGCCTTCGAATATGGCGATCTGCAGTTTTGTCTTTTCCGGCTCATCAGCGCTGTCTTTGTCGACAGCCGCTGTATGTGCGCTGCACCCGGCCAGCAGGACACTCATCAAAATAAACGCGGATACTGCCGCGGCTTTCCTTCTTTTCATAAAAACACTCACTTCTCCCCAGCTCAAATTCTAAGTTTTACTGTCTACATTTTACCGAATATCGAATTTGCGCACAATGTAATATTTTGTTCTGTATTTGAAAAATTATGTTCTGATGCCGATCTGATGCCTGATCCCCATCCCGCAGCTTCTGGATGCTCATACATTTCTGCTGGCAGACACATTGCAGCCCCCTCCCCAGCCTCCGGCATCCTGCGTATCCGCCGCGCTGAAACGCTTCACTTTACAGGTAACTGTTCACAGTTACCTTTACAGCATTTTCTGAAAGTATTCTCTTTACATCCGCACAACAAATTGTATAAAATATATATACTGAAATTTGTGGTATAAGGAACGGTAATGTTATGAACAGGCAAAATCAGCTTTTGCGCAGGATTTCCATCTCGAAACGAATCGTAATCCTGATTTTACTGGTATCTGTCCTTCCTATTCTCCTGGTAGGCAGTTTCGGCTATCTGCAGGCGCGGTCGGCGATCTACAGGACAGCCGCCGATTATAATCAGAAGCTCGTAGACATCATCAAGCAGAATATCACTCTGCGGCTGCAGGAGTTTGTCAATCTCTCTGATGAGTTGATCCTGAATACAACAGTGCGGAACGCTCTGGAATCCTATGAAGATATGAACTCCACGCAGAAATACTGGACTGTACAGAATATCTACAGCGAAGTGCGTTCGAAATATACACGGATCGCAGACATCTGCGACATACGCATCGTAACTGTAAACAATCTTCCTATTTACAGCACGGGCTTCCTGTATTTGAACTCAGAGCAGGATCTGCTGAATTATCACAGGATTTCTCAAAGCGAGGATCCTTTGCTGTGGTATACGACTCAGTATGACGATATGCCCTATATCGTTCTGTCCAGAAAAATTACCAATCTTTCCACAAGAGATATCCTGGGATACATTATTATCCACATCAACGCAGATGTTTTGGACGAGCTTTACTCCCGCTTTAATCTGGACAACTCCGCCTATATCGTGCTCCTAGATTCCTTCGGGTCGACACTGCCAGGCACAGGCACTTTAACAGCAGAGCAGGAGAAGACCTTCTCTGATATTTTAACCCTTGAAAAAAGTGAGGATATCCAGCGGTATGAGGGAAGCAGCGAAGATTTCATCTATTACTCGGCCATGGAGGAGCTCGGGCTGACACTGGTCACCTCCATTCCGAACCGGGTCCTGACCGCTCCCATACAGAACATGTTCGGCGCGATCCTCCTGTTCCTGCTGGTCTGCATCCTGCTGTGCATCATTGTATCCCGATACATCTGGAAGAGTATCACAGGGCCGCTCACGAAGCTGGTCGCCTACATAAAGGATACCTCCGAGCTGAAATTCGACACCGATTTCAGCGATAACAGCCGGGATGAGCTTGGTTTCATGGCGCAGTCATACAACAATATCGTAAAGATCATGAAAAACATGGTCACACAGATCGAACAGGAGCAGGAAGATAAGCGCAAGGCGGAGATCCGTCTGCTCCAGGCGCAGATCAATCCTCATTTTCTGTTCAACACGCTGGACTCTCTGCGCTTCACCGCCATGATGAGCCGTGCTGACACAGTCAGCGAGGGGCTTTCCTCACTGTCGCATATTTTGAGGAACTCGATCATCGACGATAATTCTTATATCACGGTCTCGGATGAAATCCGCTGTATTGAGGACTACATCGTGATCCAAAAGATCCGGTACGGGGAATTTATCGAGCTGCACAAGCAGATCGAGCCCGGCACAGACGACTGCCTCATCATGAAATTTCTGCTCCAGCCGATCGTAGAGAACAGCATCATCCATGGAATGCAGAAGAAAGAGACCCTTGACATTACCATTCAGACAGAGCGGAAGGATGGCCAGATCGAGATCATTATCTCGGACAACGGCAGCGGCTTCGACATGGATGAAAAGATCGACAAGGAGACGAATATCATCAAGAGCAGCAAGATGTCCGGCATTGGTCTTGAAAACGTGAAGCAGCGTCTGGAATTAGAGTTCCGCACGGAACAGAGCTTCACGATCCACAGTGAAAAGGGCATCGGGACAACCGTGACGATAAGATATCCATTCAAGAAAAACACTTCCATGGATATTGCGATAGAGGAAAAGGAGGACAGCGATGTATAAGGTATTGATCGCAGACGATGAGAAGATCATACGGATCGCTCTGAAATCGATGATCTCCTGGGAAGATCTTGGATTTTCGGCAGACTATGCGGCAGAGGACGGTCTCTCTGCGCTTCAGATCGTAAAAGAGCATTGCCCGGACCTGGTCATTATCGATATCATGATGCCCGGAATGAACGGCATTGACTTTGTAAAGCAGGCCAGGCAGGACGGATACACAGGGGAGATCGTCATCCTGAGCAATCATCAGAACTTCAACTATGCGGTGGAGGCGCTCAGGAACCGTGTCTCAGATTATATCCTCAAGACAGACATCACACCCCAGTCTCTGACGCAGTGCCTGCTCAAGGTCAAGAAAAAGCTGGATGCATCTGCCCCGGCCATGGAACAGGCTCCCGAAGCTGTCCCCGAGGCCGACGCAGACAGAGACATCGCCCTTCTGCAAGATGCGCTGAAGCCAGGCGCTGCAGCAGAGAATATTCCGCTGTCCGGGTCCTATGCATTTCTCAATGTATTTACGAAAAAGAGCCTGACCGAAGATACGGCGGGGAACAATATGGCTGCCAACGCGCTGAAAAATCTTACCTCAGAACACCTGCGCGGCTATGGATTTCCGATCCTGGAGCTCTCCGACGATTCGCTCCTGATCCTCCTTCCGCGCAAGGACGTAAACAGCCTGACCTCCGGTCCTGAGTTTACACAGAGGCTGCAGAAGCTCGTCCATCTGTATCTGAATACCGACTGCGGATTTATTCTGTCGGGGCTTTTCAGCAGCTGCAGTCAGTTTTTACATATGGTTTCCCTGCTTCCGGAGACCGGACAGCTCATCCTGTACCACGGATTTGGAGCCATCATAGATGAAAACGAATATACCGGCTTCATCGATAAGCCGCTCAATCCAGCCCCCTTGATCCAAAAGCTGAGGCAGTATATTGACCAGGATGATTTCGCCGGCTGCAGGACCGCGCTGAAGCATCTCACCGCACAGCTCGCCAGCAGAAAATACCATCCCCGCCAGACCGTTCTCCTTTTGAAAAAGACATTTGAATTTTTCCTTCTATACGAGACGATCCGTCTGTCCTCTGATCCTGAGAAGACAGCTGAGACGCGCCGGGAGTTTCTGCACTGCTGCACGCTGAAGGAGTATCTGGACTGCTTCGGCAGGCTTTTTGATCTTCTGGCGTTATCCCCGCTGACACTGAAGATTTCGAACTCTTCCTGCCGAAGGGAGGTCCTTCTGATCTGTGACTATATTGAAAAAAATATCGATCACAGGATCACACTTTCGATGCTCTCAGAGAACGTCAATATGAGCGAGAACTACATAAGTCGTCTGTTCAAGACAGAGACCGGAAATAATATCGTAAATTATATCAATCAATTGAAAATGAATCACGCGCGGCCTCTTCTGGAGGATAAAAATCTCTCCGTCCGCGATGTGGCTCTCGCCCTGGGCTTTGACGAGCCCTCATATTTCAATAAGCTTTTCTTCCGCTTCTTCGGGCTCAGCCCCACCGGATATCGAAAAGCAGTAACAGAAATTTTAAATGCAGAATAAAAACGGCGCTGAAGGATCGTCCCATAAAGATCATCCTCCGGCGCCGTTTTAAAAAAGATGCGGTCCGTGATCGAACCGCATCTTTTATCATTCTATCCAGTTTTCTTTCTCAGCGCTTAGCTGCGTTTCTTCCTCTGAAGGACGATCACTGCTGCTGCCATCGCCATCGCTGCCGCGCTTCCTGCGATCGGTAACATGCTGTCGCCTGTCTTCACCGCTTTGCTTCCCGACGTGGACGTCTTGCTTGCATTCGCTCCACTGTTCTGGCTTCCGCTGGAAGTTGCATTTCCTGTTCCTGACTGGCCGCTGCCGTCTGTGCTTCCATCTGTCGATGCAAGCATCAGATCGATCGCTGACTGCAGTTCTTTCTCTGCCGAAGCTACCTCAGCCTCTGTCGCCTGATCATCTTCCAATACGCTCATTGCTCTTGCAAGCGCGCTGCGGAATACCGCAACAGTCTCTTCATCTGCGCCTTCTGTGTTCAGGCCCTCTGCTGAAGCGATCAGGTCTTCCAGAGCGTCCTTGCTCGGTTTCAGGCGAAGCTCGCTCATAGCCTTCAGGAGTGCTTTCCAAGCCTGGTCTACCTCATCCTGCATTGCATTGCCGTCTGCCAGCACTGCTTCTGCCGCTGTAAGTGCATCGTTGAACGCCTGCTGTCCTTCATCCAGATACTGGCTCAGATCCAGTGAGTTCGCCAGGTCGATGACTTTCTGGAGGTCAGTCTTGTCTCCCTGCTTAAAGCTTAAGTACTGCATTGCCTTGATCAGGTTCTGCCAGCTCTCGTCTACCATATCCTGAGTGACGGACGCATCGCCTGCCTGTACTCTTTCCAGGATATTCTGCGCCGATGCTTTGGCGTTGTTGAAGATCTCTGCTACAGAATCAAGCACGCCCTCCGTGTCTGCTGTCTCTGCAAGCGCTAATGCATATTCAAGGACTGCTGTGGAGATCTCTTTTGCGAGCTCCAGTCCGTCGATCGCTTTCTGAAGAACTTCGACTATATTGTCCACTTCTTCCTGAGATGCTTCTGCATTTTCAAATACTGTCTTCGCTGCGTCATATGCCGCCTGGAATGCCTCTGCCGAATCCGGTGTGCAGCTTCCGATCTTGCCTGCATACTCATCCGCCAGTGCGATCATTTTCTCCAGCTCGCTCTTGTCGACTGCCTTCAGCTCAAGCTGATCCTTCGCTGCGTTCAGGTTGTTCAGCGCCTCGTCGATCTCTGCCTGGAGAGCGTTCTCATTGGCCAGCACTTCCGCTGCTGCTGCGATCGCTTCTTCCATCACCTGCCTGCTCTCGTCTGTATAGATGCTCAGGTCCATGGCAGCTGCCAGATCATATGCCAGCTGCAGTTCTGTCTTGTCCGCCGGCTCTGTCGGCGCTTCTGTTCCCGTCACGCGGATCTCTGTCGCCGACGCATAATCATTTGCCGATTCTACGCTGAGCGCATCCAGAACTGTCAGCTTCATATATCTCGCCTTCACCGGCTCAAAGTCTGCCGTCTTCCAGGATGTAGAGGAATCCCATTCTCCTGTCGCCGCCTCTGTATACGTCACTCCGTCTGTGCTGACTTCGATCTTGTATTCCGTGATAATGCCGTTCGTGCCCCCCGTCTGACGCGGCAGGTAGCGAAGGCCGTCCATCATATATTCCTTGCCGTAATCGATCACGAACCAGTGATCTGCGCGGTTGTGGCCTGCGGACCACTGTGAATGCCACAGCGTCGATGTATCACCGTCCAGCGCTTTCTCCGGTCCCTGGCCTGACTGGCTGGATCCGGCTGTCGCAGATGCGTTGTCCAGCGGAAGATCATATCCGTCATAGGAAGGATCTACTCCGATGTAACCGAAATCTACTTGTGTATCTATAGCGCTGACGGACAGGCCTGCCTCATTTCTCACAGAACCGTTCTCGTCAGAGATGATCTTCGGTCCGCGGTAAGCGATCTGTCCTTCATCGCCTTCCTGCACAACATATTCAAATACGACTGACTTGTCATTGTTTCCGCCGGATACATAATCTGCGTAACGAGCTTCTCCGTCCAGCATGAAGCGGAATGTCGGAGCGCCCTCTGCGATCACATTCTGGTCTGTATTTACAGTAAATACATATTTATCTCCCGGAAGTGTAAACAGATGATCCGTCTCCTTCTCAACCGTATAGGTCACAGATGTGATCGTCGGGCTGACCAGGTTCACTTCACTGGTGATAAAGTCAAGGTTAAATGATGTAAACTTGATCGTATTTGATTTCTCATATAACAGGCCGATCATATCATCGCCCATGTCTGTCAGACAGGAGTATGCATAATTTCCCGGTGAGAACATCTTGGATTCTGTCCACTCGATGCTGAAGCTGTCGTCTGTCTCAGTCACAACTCCGATCCTGAGCGTTCCGTTGTTTCTTCCGGAGCCGCCCGGGTTGGACAGGATCACTCTGTCTTTTCCGTCCTCTGTCGTGCCGTAGTGGAGCACTGACAGCTGGCAGTAAACCTCTGTCGCCTGTGTGTTGACCGGTGCGCTCCATGTAGCGCCTCCGTCCGTACTCCTGGACACTGCCACAAGGCCGCTGCCGCCTGTATTTCTCATGAACTGGAGCAGATTGCCGCTGTTCAGCTCGATGATCTGACTCTCTGTGAGCTGCTGTGAGAAGTTCGGATTCTGGGAATCTCCCATTCCCTCGCCTCTCGCATCATTCGGAGACATTCCGCGCTGCCATGTCACGCCGCCGTCATCGCTGTAGATACATGCGGAAGACTGGAAGCCGCCGTTGTTCGTATAGTAGATCGGGAACACGAGACGTCCTGCATGTTCGCCGTTCTGGATCTCAATGCCGAATCCCGGTCCGGTACCGCAGAACTTCATCCAGTCTTCCTTCACCATGCCGCTGATATTGACTGGATTGCTCCATGTCTGTCCGTTATCATCGCTGTAGGTCAGCCACAGATAGCATGTCTTGAGAATCTGGAGCGGTGCGGAATCATTTCCAGTATTCTGACCGCTGAGATAAATATTTCCTACATATTCGCCATTATCATACAGATCACCCTTGTTGTGGTACGCGTTCTCTGCCGAACCTTCGTCCACTGTATAATCTGTCTTGTTTCCGTCTGCATCATAGACTTCTGTGCCGCGGAGTGTGTACTTTGCTCCATCAGCATCGGTAAGCTCCAGATACATATTGCCGTCCTCAGCTTCGACAAATCCATTGCCTGCCTGTGAGATAGAACCGAATCCGGTAGATTCCGGGAACATGTCTACCATCATCCACACACGTCCTGATTCTGTGGCGATCATGACCGGATCGATCAGGAATGCGGACTGTGTTCCGGTGTCATAAGGCTGTGATTTCAGATCGATCACTGTCGTCAGGTCACTCCATGTCTGTCCCTGGTCTGTACTCATACGGACTACGGTGTCGATATTTCCCCAGTCTGACCAGTGATCATGTCTCTGGTCCGCGCCGGCGATCACAACGCCGTCCGCCGTCGTCACGAGAGATGGGATACGATAGTTGAACGAACCGTAGTCGCCCATGTCAAAGAGCCCGTACTCCTCAGTCTTGATGACGCCTTCTTCATATTCCGGCAGGTCCTCCGGCTTTGTATCCTTATTCAGCTGGCGCACTTCATCAGCATTTAATACATAATCATAAATGTTGACGCTGTTGATCGTGCCGCTGAACGGCCATTTGTCTGTCTTTGTCCTCTGTATGCCGCCGATGGACACACTGTCCGCCGTCCATGTACTTCCTGTGAGCACGCCTGCCGCGTTCACTGTTCCGACTGCCTCTCCGTCGAAATAGAATGCCGCCTGTGTTCCGCTGAACGATACTGTAATGGTATGCCAGTCCGTATTGTTTGCCGCTCCGTCCGGAACCGTCACATATTGATGTCCCGATCCGTCTCTTACCTCGAACCCGATCCTGCCATTTGACGGATTCACGTAAAATGCTCCGTATCCGTTCTCAGCCCCTTTCTCCGACAGGGAGAAAAGTCCGTTCAGCTTGTTCGACAAGTCATCCAGTTTGTATGCGAAAGAGAATGTTCCCTGCGTAAGCCCTGCGATCACTGCTGCGTCTTCATCCTTAGCAGCGATCGACTCGTTCGTACCGTCAAATACATTGCGGTCATATGTGATGACCGGATCCTCCAGGACAACGCCGCCGTGATCCCGGATGATCTGCTCTTCGGAAGCCACGCCGTTGTAGATCTTGGCGTTCTTGATACTTCCGGTGTACAGATAACTGTTTCCGGAAATCCTGTTCGCCCCGCCGAAAGTCACTGAGCTTGGCTCCCAGCTTAAGTTCTTAGTAAAATAGGTTTCCGGCTCTGAGACCTCTTTCACCATCTCCTGGTCAAAATACAGCTTGTAGCCGACGCCTTCATCAATAACGAACGTCGCCGTATGCCATTCATTGTCGTTCAGAGTTCCTACATTTGCAGTGTAGCCCTTTGTCATATTCGTTGAAGCGTCTCTGATCTCAACTCCCAGAGTGTTCCCGTTGTTGACATAAAGGGTGATATAACTGTTCGTATGTACGGTGGAATTGACCGCCGCCAGCGCCATAAGACCACTACTCTCTGTCTTAAAACTCACGGTGATCGTAGCGCTCCCCAGGTCGTTAATAAATTCCAGATCCTCTTCCGGAACCGCGTATCTGGAATCTGCTTCGCCATTATAGGTACGCTCCTCTTCCAGATACGTCTTACACTCCAGCTCTGCCGCAGTATCATCCGCCTGCACCTCAGCGCCGGAGACATCGATGCTGCCCGGTTCCTGGGCAAAGACTGTCAGTCCGCTCTGGCAGACCATCGCTGCCGCGAGAAGAAACGCCAATAGTTTTTTCTTTTTCATAGGCCTCTTTCCTTTCTTTTTTTCCGTTCCGCGCGAATCAGCACTTTTCACAAAATCTCCTCCCCAAAAATCTTGAACGTTGTTCTTTTTACGCCAGTACGGTACATCATTATAATAATTATCTCAGACTTCTCTACATCTTACAAGCATATTCCTGCCTTATTTTTTATATTTTTTGTCATATTTCACAATTCTTTTCTGTTCAGGCATAGAATCATACAAAAAATTTCAGTCAAAAACAGAGATCCCGAAATTTTTTCTATAAACAGAAGGGTACCCTCCCCCGCACAGCCCGATGGCTGTGCAGGATGAGGGTACCCTTCTGCTTATTAGCTTGTTTCTACAAGAGCGCTATGCTCTTTTCTTCCTGATAATGATCACCGCTGCTGCCGCCGCAAGTGCCATCACTGCTGCAGTTCCTGCGATCGGAGCCGCGCTGTCGCCGGTCTTCACCGCATTGCTTCCGGAAGCCGTTTTCTGAGCTGTATTCGTTCCGCTGTTCTGGCCGCCGTTATCCGCGCCGTTTCCGCTGTCTGCGCTTCCTGCTGCTCCGCCGTTGTCCGCAACGATTGTTCCTGCGCCCTGGTCAGAGCTTCCGCCTGCGTTCTGATCCGTATTCTCCGGCTGTGCCGGATCATCTGTTCCCTGGTCCGGCGTCTCCGGTTCGGATGCTGTGTCTTTCACGACCAGCGCGCTCTGCGCTGCCGCAAGCTGCTCAGCCGCCTCGTTCACCACATTCTGGTCATCCTCAGAAAGACTATCGTCCGCCAGTACATTCAGGGCATTAGCAAATGCCGCTCTAAATGCCTGCACACTGTCCTCTGTGTATGCGGATACATCAATTGACTCCGCTGAATTGATCAGGTCTTCCAGAGCTGACTTGTCCGCCTTCAAGCGAAGATCAGCCGCTGTCTCAAGAAGAGTCATCCACGCCTCGTCTACTTCTTCCTGCATAGCGTCCGCATTATCATAGACTGTCCTTGCCGCTGCCAGAGCATCGATAAATTCTGCCTGGCCTGCTTCAACATAAGTATCAAGTTTTGCCTCGATCTCAGCTGCGAATGCGATCACTTTCTCGAGATCTGTCTTGTCTCCCTGCTGGAAGGACAGATACTGCATGCTCTCTATCAATGTCTTCCAGCACTCATCGATCTGCTCCTGTGTAACTGAGCCATCCCCTGCTGCCACTGCGTCAAGGATCGCCTGTGCGTCAGCCTTTGCCTGTTCGAAGATCTCCGCAACTGATGGTACAACGCCCTCTGTGGATTTTTCGTTTGCAAGTTCAAGCGCGAATTCCAGGATCGCTGTTCTCAGCGGTTCTGCCGGTTCTTCTGACGGATTCTCATCAAAGTCGAGCCAGAGAACTACATTTTCATCAGAAGCATTATGACTCTCTGCAAGCTGATCAGCGGTAAGCGCTTCGCTGTATACGACAACCTGGTCGAAGGTCAGCTCGGAATATCTCGTCGTCTTCTGCGGCTCATAGCCTACAGAGAACATCTCTCCGTTCTTATTTACATTCGTTACATTCTGCGGTTCTGCCTGTCCGTTCAGCACGCCGTCGATATAGATGCTCAGACCTGCCGCCGGGTCATATGTCGCTGTCAGCGTATGCCATGCATCGAAGAAGCTGCTGTCAAGAGCCTCTGAGGACGCCTGGTCCCAAGCATTTCCGTCGCTCACATAAGCGTCTACTTTGACGAGGCTTCTGTTTCTGTCATAGTAGATCCTGTATGCGAAGGAATTATCTCCGATACTTGCGATCATTGTATGCTTCTCAGCATTCTCCATAGTTCCTGTCGCGTCGCTTGCCACAGATGCAGGAACGTAAACTCTGGAAGAAACTGTGAAGCTGCTGCCGTTTGTCATGGCGTCGTTTACGATCTGTTCCGGATCGTTGACCGTGAAGTAACCCTGAACCGCATTGCTGCTTCCGTCCTCAGCCTGTGCGAACTGAAGCGTCTCCGGCATTCTCGTATCCAGTCCGTTGCGGCTGGAATCCACGATCATCTTCGGTTCCGTAACCACGATCTGCGCCTCTGCGTAAAGATCCGGATTGCCGTTTACATTTGCCACGCTCACGACTGCCTTAGTTCCTGGTTCTACAGTATCAGCAGCTGCTACCGCCGCCATTGCCGGATTCTCGCTGTAAGGCGTCACTGTGATGCCTTCCACCGGATTTCCATCTTCGTCTGTCACTGCCCAGTCAGCGCTCGTGATCTCTGCGTCGGCGATGTCTGCCTTAACTGCGAAGTCCACAGCAGAACCCTGCTCGATGGACGCGCCTGCCGGATTCAGCGTCACGCTGCTGATCTGAGCTTCTGTCTGATGTACGAACTCTTCAAAGTCTACCCACAGCTCTACGCTCGCATCATCTGCACCGATCGCCGGTGTATCAGAATACTGCGCTGCAACTTCTTCCGCCGTCAGCGCTCTGCTGTAGACACGGACGTCATTGAAATCTGCCATGGATGTTCTTCCCGTAGACGGGCATGCACCGATCGTAAAGTTATAATCTGAGTGCGCCACGCCGTCTGTCGTACCTGTTGCCAGCTCACGAAGGAGCACACCGTCTGCATAGACTGCGATCGTATTCGCATCCGCATTGTACGTGCCGACGATCTGATGCTCATTGTTCAGCCAGTTTGCCGCAAGTTCAGCCGGCATTTCTGCTTCAATCGCTCTCCAGCTTCCGCCGGCATAGATGTGGAAGTCCACAGTACTTGTCATACCACGCAGTGCAAATGCGTAATCGCCTTTTCCTGCGAACATATTATAGGTCATTTCCGCTGTCGGAGTCACATTGACTTCAATCGTAAAGGAGTTTTTGCCCTCCAGCACCGGATCAAGAATGTCATTAAACGGTACCGCCAGGTTTCCGCTCATCACGATTCCGTTCTCTTTGTTTGCAAAGGATGCTGTCGTCGCATACGGGATCAGCATTCCGTTCTTGCTCTGATCCGGGATAAAGGTATCATATCCCTCAAGTCCCTGGATCTCTTCAATATAAGATGCAATCTGCTCTTCTCTGTTCTTGTCTGCATTGACAAGCTCTTTCTGAGCATCTGTCAGAGCTTCGTAAGAAGCCTGGAGATCTTCCGCTGCGCTCAGCTGGCTGTAATCATATACAACGAACTCATCCACAGCCTGGATCACTTCATCTGCTCTTTCCTGGTCATAAGCGTCCTGATCAAAGGAATCTACAGTATGGTATGCCACCGCCGCATCGATCACAGCATCTGTATCTGCGTCATTTGCGATCGGCATCATCGTATATTCCCACTCATAAACTTTATTGTTCGGGAGCTGATACTGAGACAGAGGAGCCTGTCCGCAGGTCGCACCACCGGTTCCGAGTGATCCGTAGTTCACGCTCAGGATCGTCTCATCCCGCGGCGTCAGCTTATACGGGTGATCCACCGCATCCAGATCATTCGGTGTAAAGTGAAGCGCGCTCGCCTCGACTGTGTCGGATGCCGCAACGAGAAGACCATTATCGCCATTATCGTTCTTCACCTGGATCCATTTCACATCCGTAAGGCTTCCGCAGTCATCCACTGCCATGAACGGGAAGAAGAACTTGCTTACTGTGTTCTCATAGATTCCCTGTCTTGCATTCGTCGCTCTGTCGTTGAATGTCTCCACCGGTCCGTTTCCGTACCATGCAACATCCTCGAAACCTGCCGGCAGCGTCATCATGGATCCAACTCTCAGGAATGCGCCCATGCCGCTCTGCGTCGCGTCTACCTTCATGTTCACTGTGATCTGACCGTCGCCGTTGATCGTGTATGTCATCACAACAGAAGTATTTCCTGCATTCGGGAGCGTCAGATTTGCTGTGATCACCTGCTGGCCGCTCTCATTCTCTGCAGTCTCAATGCTCTCCACATTGATCGTGTCGGCCGCTGTCTTCCACTTCGTATCGAATGTTCCCCAGCTGCCTGCGTTGTAGTCGTTCTCGACGCGTCCTCTCCAGAAGTTCGGAGACGGACCTTTTTCTACGAGGACTTCACCGTCATATGTATAGTTCTCCATCGTTCCTGTAGAACCGTCGATCGTAAAGCTGAAGTTCTCTCCCTCAACCTGATAAGCGCCGTCTTCTTCTGTCACTGTCACGTCCTTGTCACTTACAGCCGGAGCGCTCTGCTCTACCGTTACCGGGACAGCGATCTGCACGTAAGACATCTCGGCTCCTTCTTCTGCCCAGTCTGTCACTTTCTTCAGCGTTACGGAGATGTTCAGATAGAATTCGCTGCCTGCATCGATCTTGTCCGGCATCTCGAACGGAACCTTGATCGTTCCTGTCGTCTGCGGAGCAACATCGACATCAGAAACTGTGCCTTCATCTACCACGACTCCGTTCTCCAGGAGCTGGTAGCTGACGTCATACTCATTCAGGTTTGTAAAGTTATTTTCATTATAAACACTTACTTCTCGGTTATTCAGCTGATTAACATCTGCGCTGAACCAGAAGTTCTGATACTGGTACTTGACTTCGCTCAGCTCCGGCTGCGGTGTTCTATCCGGGCTGACCAGTCCGTTCTGGCAGAAGCTGTTGTCATTCGGTGACTCGCCCCAGTCTCCGCCGTATCCGTAGTAGTTGCCCGCCGCTTCGTCGGCATACAGGTTGGCGATCGCATAATCCTCTGCGTAGTAATCCCATCCCGATACCTCAGCTGCCGAATGCTCGTCTGCATAATCCAGCCACAGGAGCACGCTGTCGTCATCCGCCCCGATTGCCGGTTCTGCAGAATTCTGTGCATTGATCTCCTCTGCTGTCAGCGCTCTGTTGTAAATACGTGCGACAGAGATCTCGCCGTCAAGTGTTCTTCCGTGAACAGAATCATATCCAACCCCTACCGGATCGGTGGATGCCGCGATGCTGTCCTCAACAGTCGTCGTGTTCATCTGTACGCCGTCGATATAGATCGTCAGTGTTCCGGAATCATAGGTTCCAACGACCTGATGCCAGTTTCCTACCCAGTTCTCCGGGAAACTGCAGGTACAGTTCTTCCAGGAGTTGTTATTGTATACGAAGAACTCCAGGCCGACTCCCGAGCTCTGGGTCTTCAGTGCGACCTGATTGTCACCCTTGGACAAGAGCACGCTGTTCTGTGCCTCTGAAGCCGGTTTCACGATCACTTCGAATGTGAAAGCCTTTCCGCTTCCCGAAAGTGCGCTGTTGTACTTCGCATTGTCGTCCATGACCGTATATCCGCTGAAGGATGTTCCGCCGTTCAGCGTCTCATCTCCGCCGTCCGTCTTCCAGTCGCTGTCTTCACCATATGCTGTTCCCGATACACCGGTCTTATCTTCCACCTCATAGACGCTTCCGAGTGTATCAAGGGAGATCGCTCTTGACTGGTCGGTCCAGTCCCAGATGAATCCGCCGAGCATGTTGTCCGCGCTGCGGATCGCATCCCAGTATTCCTTGAGGTTTCCTACAGAGTTGCCCATTGCGTGGTTGTACTCGCAGAGCACGTACGGGATCTTGCCTTCTCCGGCTCTGCTCTGAACCGTGCTCACTGTCGGGTACATGTTGCTTCCCATGTCAGTTCCCATGGAATCGTTCTGCCCCTCACTGTGTACCGGTCTGGTCGGATCATTGTTCTTGAAATACCAGATCATATCGCGGAACATTCCGTTGGATGTGTTCGGATCTGATGTATAGACCATCTCATTTCCGATGGACCAGATCACGATCGCCGGATTGTTCTTCAGGCGCTTGTAAGCAGTCTCTGTACGATCCATTGCCAGCTCATAGAAAAGCCCTTTGCCTGCATTGTCGTTCATCAGCGCATGGCTCTCCAGGTTGGTCTCGCCGATCATATAGAGTCCGTACTTGTTGCACAGCCAATAGAAGTAGTCATCATTGCTGTAGTGTGAGGTTCTGACCGCGTTGAGGTTGTACTGCTTCATCAGCTTCACATCCTCGAACATCGTGGACTGCGGGACCGCGCGTCCGTAGTACGGATCAGAATCATGGCGGTTCGTTCCCTTTAAGAGAAGGCGCTCGCCGTTGATCGTGATCGGATCCCACTCGGTCGTCGTTACTCTGTAATTGCTGTCCACTTCCGTGGATGTAAATCCGATCTCACGGAATCCCAGCTGAGTTGAAAGCATCTCGACAGCCTCGCCGGTTCCGTCCGTCAGTGTCAGGACAAGTGCATAGAGATTCGGGTGCTCCGCGGACCAGAGTTCCGGATCCTCAACATTGATCTCGCCTGCAAATGTCGCTGTCTCTGCTGAAGCTACACTGTCAACAGAAATATTTCCTGAAGCGAGCTCGCTGCCGCTTTCATCCAGCGCCTGAACCTGAACGCTCCATCCTTCTACATCGGATGATGCCAGGTTGCGGATATCCGCTGAAATCTGAAGGACAGCATCCTCATAGTTCTCATCCAGATCAGTGCGGACCGTATAGTCCTTGATCTGTACGAGCGGGTCGCTTGTCAGATAAACGTCTCTGTAAATGCCGCCGTCATAGAGCATATCCTGATCCTCAAACCAGGTTCCGTCACAGAACTTATGTACCTCTACAGCCAGCGTATTCTCGCCGTCAACAAGATAATCCGTGATATCAAACTTGTGCGGGCTGAACGTATCCTCGCTGTAGCCCACTTCCTTGCCGTTGACATACACATAGTATGCTGACTCAACGCCCTGGAAATGGATATAGATCCTGTTATTGTTCTCCAGCATCTCGTCATTTACAGTGAATGTCTTTCTGTATAATCCGACCGGATTATAGTTCGTCGGTGCCTTCGGCACGCTGACGCCGGTGTCATACTTTGACTGCCACGGCATCTGTACATTTGTGTAAATCGTAAAATCATCAAAGGTAAAATCTGCATCCCAGTAAGTAGTCCAGCTTCTCGGGACTTCAACCGTGTTCCATCCCTCCGCGTCCGCATCAAAATCCGCGTCCATAAAACCGTTCTCACCTGCTGTAAGATACTTCTCCGCTTCCGACTGATTCTGGAAGATATTAAGCTTCCAGTCATCACCGTTCAGAAGTTGTAAATACGTTGAGTTCTCCCGGGCATTGTAATCCCACACTGCTGCTGCCGCCGACTCTGCGGACTGATAAGGAATGATCGACGTCGATGCATCCTCACGGTTGATCCCGAATACATCCTCCGCGTCAACCTGTGTCCCGTCAACATCCGTATAATCGTTTCCGGTCCATTCCTGATGAGTGAACTTGATGCCGTCGACATCCGCCGCAATGCTGTCAGCAGCAGTCAGTCCGTCCGCTGATGTGCCGCCTGCCGCATACACATTCAGTCCGGATGTCGGCGTCATTGTTCCCACAAGAGCCGCTGTGAGCAAAAGTGCTAATCCTCTGCTCCTACTTTTCACATAAACCAGCCTCCTTTTCCGGGTCTTTCTTTTTCAGTAATTTTGTCGTTTTGACCCATAAGGATAATATACACCAGTTTTTTCCTATTTTAAATGTATTTTTGTACGTATTTCACTATTTTCATCGCATTTAGATTATATTTTTGTATTCATTTACTCACCCCCTCTATAAATAGTAGAAAAAAACAAAAAAACTGCAGCATTCCAACAATGCTGCAGTCCTGTCAGTTCATCTAATTTATCTATATATTAAAGATATTTTTTCAGGTCGTCAACCTTATCGAGCTTCTCCCACGGAAGATCCAGGTCGTTGCGTCCGAAATGGCCGTAAGCCGCTGTCTGCTTATAGATCGGTCTTCTCAGATCCAGCATCCGGATGATACCCGCCGGACGGAAGTCAAAATTCTCCCTGAGGATCTCAACGAGCTTTGTATCTGAAACTTTTCCTGTTCCAAAAGTATCCACGGCGATGGAAGTCGGCTGAGCCACTCCGATCGCGTAAGAAAGCTGGATCTCGCACTTCTTCGCAAGTCCGGCAGCCACCACGTTTTTCGCCGCATAGCGGGCTGCATATGCTGCGGAGCGGTCTACCTTTGTGCAGTCCTTTCCGGAGAAAGCGCCGCCGCCGTGACGCGCCACACCGCCGTAGCTGTCCACGATGATCTTGCGCCCTGTCAGTCCGCTGTCCCCGTGAGGTCCGCCGATCACGAAACGTCCTGTCGGGTTCACAAAGAACTTCGTCTCCTCGTCAGCCATATCCGCCGGAATGATCTCATCAAACACATATTTCTTAATATCTTTGTGGATCTGCTCCTGGGACACATCCGGATCATGCTGCGTGGAGAGCACGACCGCCTCCAGACGCTTCGGAGTTCCATCCTCATTGTACTCCACCGTAACCTGTGTCTTTCCGTCCGGACGGAGATAAGGAAGCGTTCCGTCCTTTCTCACCTTGGCGAGCTGGCGCGCCAGCTTATGTGCCATTGCGATCGGGTAAGGCATATACTCCTCTGTCTCATCGGATGCGTATCCGAACATCATTCCCTGATCTCCCGCTCCGATGGATTCGATATCGTCGTCGGACATTGTATGTTCCTTCGCCTCAAGCGCCTTGTCAACGCCCATTGCAATATCCGGGGACTGCTCATCGATCGTGGTCAGTACTCCGCAGGTGTCTGCGTCAAATCCATACTTTCCTCTTGTATAGCCGATCTCGCGCACCGTATCGCGCACGATCTTCGGAATATCAACATAAGCTTTCGTAGTGATCTCTCCCATAACCATGACCATACCTGTCGTACAGCATGTCTCACATGCCACGCGGCTCATGGGATCCTGCTCCATCAGAGCGTCAAGGATCGCGTCTGAGATCTGGTCGCACAGCTTGTCCGGATGTCCTTCAGTTACTGATTCGGATGTAAATAAGATTTTTTCCATTTTGTCTCCTTTCCTCACTTTCTCTCTCTGCCGGGCTGTCTCCGTCAAACGAAAACAGCCCGCGAAAGCGGACTGTCAATCTATCATAACAATCCTCTTATTGTTCGATCACTCGCTCAGGTTGGCACCTTCCTTTACAAAAGGGGTTGCCGCAGCTTCACAGATCCTTTGTATCTCCACTGCTCTGAATAAGAGAAAGTCTTCTTTATGAAATTATTTCTGTACCAGTAAAATACAATACAACTATGTCTGGTAAATGTCAATACTGTTTCAGCCTGTTTTTAATTTGAATTTCTGGATCTCCTTTTCGCTGGAAACCTTTTCGATCATGCCGCCCAGGCTCCTGAGCTTCTCTTCGAAGCGTTCATATCCGCGCTGGATATACACGATATCATCCACGATCGTGATCCCGTCAGCCGCCAGTCCTGCGATGCACAGCGCCGCGCCTGCCCGAAGATCCGGCGCGCTCACTCTGGCCCCGGAGAATCTCTCTACGCCTTCGATCGTAGCGGAGTTGCCTTCCACCTTGATCACAGCTCCCATGCGGGCGAGCTCATCCAGATATTTAAAACGATTTTCAAAAATACTTTCCGTGATCGTGCTCGTTCCCTTTGCCAGTGCCAGAACGACACCGATCTGAGGCTGCATATCCGTCGGATATCCCGGATACGGAAGCGTCTTCACCTGCGTGCATCTGAGGCGGCCTTTCGCCACAACGCGCACTGCATCGTCAAATTCCTCGACTTCGCAGCCGATATCCACAAGCTTTGAGATCGTGGCGTCAAGATGCTTCGGTATCACATTGAGGACTGTAACATCTCCTCTGGTAGCTGCCGCTGCAAACATAAACGTGCCTGCCTCGATCTGATCCGGAATGATAGAGTACTCTGTCTTGTGGAGCGATCTGACCCCGCGGATCTTGATCACATCGGTACCGGCGCCTTTGATGTTCGCTCCCATGCTGTTGAGGAAGTTCGCCACATCCACAACGTGCGGCTCCTTCGCCACATTCTCCATGATCGTAAGGCCATCCGCCATTGCCGCGGCCATCATGACGTTGATCGTCGCGCCAACGGAGACAACATCAAAATACAGGTGTGTCCCGTGAAGCCGCTCAGCCTCCGCTACGATCTTGCCGTGCTCGATATCCACGTCTGCGCCCAGCGCCCGAAATCCCTTCAGATGCTGATCGATCGGCCTGCTGCCGATATTACATCCTCCCGGAAGAGCTACCTCGGCCTTTCTGTATTTGCCAAGAAGAGCTCCCAGAAGGTAATAGGATGCTCTTATCTTCTTGATATAGTCATATTCAATATTAAAATCACCGATCGTGCTGCCGTTGATCTTCGCTGTATGTCTGTCGATCCGCTGCACCATCGCTCCGATACCGCTGATCGCCTCCAGCATGACATTCACATCATTTACGTCCGGAAGATTTTCGATCAGTACCGTCTCATCTGTCATGATCGCAGCTGCCAGAATTGCAAGTGCCGCGTTCTTGGCGCCGCCAATCTCCACTTCCCCTACCAGCGGATTCCCGCCTTTAATTATATATTGCTCCATTTCGCACCTCGACTATACGATTTTATTCTCTGTTCCGTACCGTTTGCTGTCCGCGGATATTATATACCTTGTACGTGGGAAAGACAGAGCCGCGAAGCGGCATTTACTTTCCACGCCGTGGATTGCCGGTATAATTCCCGCGAAGCGGGGCGGACCGTTTCGTCGGTCCGAACTGCGCTTTTAGCGCAATTATTATACCATAAAACAACCGATTGTAAAATCGTTTTTTCCTTACTCCCCATGTTATCCCTCGGTCAAATGATTATACTAGTCCCAGTACCTTTCATTTGTCAAGTGTTTTTTTATAGTTTTCCACCGCATTCAGCACGTTTTCAATCGTCTCTTCTATACGGCATCCGTCTTCACATACCGTAATATCTGCATATTTTTCGAAATATGGGACCCTCTCATTGTAGAGATCTCTCAGCGTCTGCCCATCCCGAAGCACAACGCCTCTCTTTTTCGGATTTCGAATCCTCCTCTTTATTGTCTGATAGGAGGCTTTCAAATATACGACTGTTCCAATCTCTTTATAATGCCGCATCGCCTCTTCGCAGTACACAACGCTCCCGCCCGGTGAGATCACAGAATTCTCCGCCTCTATGCCGGCGTTCACCCGGTTCTCAACCTTGAGGAATCCGTCCTCTCCGACATCTGCTATTATCTCCCGCAGCAGTTTCTTTTCCTGCTCCTGGATCACAAGATCCACATCCACAAACCGTTTTCCAAGTCTCTTGGCAACAACGACGCCCACCGTGCTCTTGCCCACGGCCGGCATGCCTATAAAAATAAGATTATCTTTCATATGTACTTTTCCTTTTTTAAAATGGCCGTTCCGGCCATGCAGAGAAATCGCTTCTCTGTATGGCGCAGAGACTACCTGGATATTATAGCATGTTTCGCCTGATTAGTAAAACTTTCTTCTCCTGCGCCGCCGGTCGCTTCTTCGCTTGTAGATCTCCTGATAGAGCATTACCTCCACCAGGTCATGCAGCCAGCGGTCTCCTCTCCTCCGTTTTCCCGCCAGTGCGCTGGCCGATGCCCCGCTGCTTTCCTCCGACTCAGGCGCCTCGTCATACCCGCTCCCGAAGAGGATCTTTTCATTTTTACTGATATTATCACAGATCCTGCTGCACATCAGCCGGAGCTGCAGCCGGTCCGGATACTCGTCGTACATCATGCTGTTTTCATATTCCATGCGGTCGCACTCCTCCTCGACATAGGGAAGGAGCCGTTTCGGAACATCCGGATACATGCTTTTCAAATACTCAAAATCCATTCTCTCTATTCTCTCGTCATCATACGCCAGCGGCATCGGATATGCCATATAATAGGGCAGTTTCTGATTCATTCTGTTTTCACTCCCAAGCAGACGATTATACTGGTAATATATGCTCCGCAGAGCAAAATGTGAGGGATCCCCGCGTGTCCGCTCCACGCAGAAATCCCTCTGTTCTGCCGGGATCTCTCCATCTCCCGGCCGCCTTATTCACTTTCTCTGAGTATCCTCTGGATCTCAAGCTGTGTCTCTCCGATGCCGATGACATCATCCTTCTGGATCACGATCGGCCTGTCTATCCGTCTGCCGTTCAGGAAGGTTCCGTTTCTGGAATCCTCATCCTTCAGGTACAGCTTATCCCCTCTGTGTATGATCACACAGTGCGCCTTTGACACTCTGGCATCTGACGGAATCGGCAGGTATTTCTCATACATGCTGCCGTCTCTTCCTCTTCCGATCCCCACTGTATCATAGAATACAAAACTGTATTTCTCCCATGTATCAAGGTCTTCCAGGATGATCTTCCACTGTCTTCTCTTCTTCTGGCGGGGTCTCTGAGCCTGCTGCTGTTCTCCAGCCTGCCTTCTCTGAGATGCACGGCGGCGCGGCGGTTCATATTCCTCCTCATCGTCGTCATCATAATCATCCTCGTCCTCATCGGGATAACGGCGGCTTCTCCTGCGCCTTCCGCCTGCCGCCTCCGCTTTATTCTTCTTTATGCTTGCAAAGGTTCCGCCGAGCAGAGCCGCACAGCCTATGACCAGCAGGGCCATCACAATCCAATACCACATATTATAATCACTCCTTTGACTTCTTATGGTACTATA
Source organism: Lachnospiraceae bacterium UBA1818 (assembly GCA_904419285.1). GTDB lineage: Bacteria > Bacillota > Clostridia > Lachnospirales > Lachnospiraceae > Mediterraneibacter > Mediterraneibacter caccogallinarum. Next base: position 144,788 of record CAJFQZ010000002.1, on the reverse strand, counting down.
CTTTTTCTCTCCGGGCAAGCATCAGATGTACTTTTTTGGAAGCTTTTGTCGATTTTTGACCTCTTCTTCCCATGAACCGCGGCGGTTTCTGAGCTGTATTTCGAAGCACTTTTCCATCTGCATGCCGCCTCCGCGTGCCAGAGGGTTGGACGACGCCCGCCTTTTATGCTAGAATGTGGGTGCAGCAGATTCCTGCCGTGACGCGGGAATCTGGATCGAAACTTTTTTACCTGTGCTTATTATGAGTATTGAATAAAAAGGAGTTATCAGATGAGTATTTTAAGACCCTTTCGGGCTGTCCGGCCCGCGGAAGGCCTCGCCCCCTCCATCGCCGCCCTGCCCTATGACGTATATACGACCGAAGAGGCGCGCCGCGCTGTGGAGGCGGCGCCCCTGTCTTTCCTCCGGATCGACCGGGCGGAGACCCAGTTCCCGGCAGGCACAGACATCTATTCTGATCAGGTTTATGAAAAGGCCCGGGATCTTCTGAACGGGATGATCGAGGACGGTTCCTTCCTGCAGGATGAATCCCCCTGTTACTATATCTATTCCCAGACAATGGATGGCAGGACACAGAATGGGATCGTGGGATGCGCCTCCATTGACGACTATCTCGGCGGTGTGATATTGAAACATGAAAATACACTGGAAGAAAAAGAGCTGGACCGGATCCGGCATGTCGATACCTGCAGCGCACAGACAGGCCCCATCTTTCTCACATTCCGCCCGGAGGCACAGCTCAAGGAAATCATCCGGAAGACACAGCAGAATACCGCTCTTTATGATTTCATCAGCGAGGACGGGATCCGCCATCAGGCATGGCGCATCAGCAGTCCGGATGATATCGAGAAAATTTCTCAGATTTTTTCCGGCATCCCCCACCTCTATATCGCTGACGGACACCACAGAGCAGCTTCGGCAGTCAAGGTGGGGCTGCGGCGGAGAGCCGCAGATCCGGGCTTTTCCGGCAATGAAGAGTACAACTATTTTCTGTCTGTTCTCTTTCCCTCCGACGAACTGAAGATCTACGATTATAACCGGGTAGTCTCAGATAAAAACGGGTATACATTTGACGAACTTCTTGGTATGATAAAGAATAGGTTTGAAGTGACGCGGATGGGCAGAGAGCCCTTTCACCCGTCGCGCAAAGGTGAATTCGGCATGTACTGTGAACAGAACTGGTACAGACTGAGGACGGACGCTGTCCGGGACAGCAGTGATCCGGTGAAGGACCTTGACGTATCGGTCCTTCAGGATATGATCCTGGAACCCCTGCTCGGCATTCATGATCCCAGGACAGATTCCCGAATCCGCTTTGTAGGAGGGATCCGCGGTCTCGAAGAACTGACGGAAAGAGCGGACGCTTCCGGCGGGATCGCTTTTTCTATGTATCCGACTTCAATGGAGGAACTGCTCCGCGTGGCGGACGCGGGGATGCTCATGCCGCCGAAGTCCACATGGTTTGAGCCCAAGCTGCGCAGCGGGCTGTTCATACACCGTTTCTGACTCCCCGGGCCGGCGCAGTCCAGAAACAACGTTTTTACAGAAATGATACCGGAGCCGCGAGTCATGCTTTTTCATGCATGAGAGACATAGTCTTTTGGTCCCGGCGTCGCAGAAATAAAAGGGAACATAAAATAAGGAGATGTAATTCATGGAGAGAAATGAGCTTTGCTGGTGCGGCAGTGGTAAGAAATACAAAAAATGCCACATGCCGATCGAAGAAAAAATGCTGCTTCATGCAGAAAGAGGGGAGATCGTACCGGACCGTAAGCTTCTGAAAACGCCGCATCAGATCGAGATGATCCGCAAAAGCGCTGATCTGAACACAGCGGTGCTGGACGAGGTTGCCAGACACATCCATATCGGAATGAGCACGGCCGAGATCGATGATATCGTATACCGGTTCACAACAGAACACGGCGGCATTCCCGCCCCGCTGAACTACCAGGGATTCCCAAAGAGCGTGTGCACATCCATCAACAATGAGATCTGCCACGGCATCCCCGACGAGAACATCATTCTTCAGGAAGGCGATATCATCAATGTGGATGTCTCCACGATCCTGGACGGATACTTTTCAGACGCTTCCCGTATGTTCAAGATGGGAAAGATCTCTGACCGGGCAGAACGGCTGATCCGCGTGACGGAAGAGTGCGTTGAGCTGGGGCTCGCCGCAGCGAAGCCGTGGGGACACCTGGGCGATATCGCTGACGCGATCAACACCCATGCCCGCGCCAACGGATACTCCGTAGTGGAGGAGATCGGCGGACACGGGATCGGTCTTGCGTTCCACGAAGACCCGTTCGTCAGCTACGTAACGCCGAAGGGCTCTGAGATGCTCCTCGTACCTGGCATGATGTTCACCATCGAGCCGATGATCAACGAGGGCAGCCCGGACTTCTTCGTCGATGAGGATAACGACTGGACCGTGTACACCATCGACGACGGACTTTCCGCACAGATCGAGTATATGGTGCTGGTGAAGGAAGACGGGATTGAAGTGCTGACAAAGTAAGCAGATAAAAAAGTAGTAAGGCGCGGGCCTGCTGTGGTACACCCCCGGCAGGATCCGCGCCTTCCTTTTTTTATTTCTCTGTTCCATCATTCCCGGAGCATCGCATTCTTATTCAGACCGCCGCGTCAGGTCCTTCTTTTCGCAGCATCCACAGATACTGTTCGTAGTCCACTCCATCATTTCTGGGCACTTTCCCGCGGACTGAATCTTCCAGTGCAAGGCCGATCAGCCTGCCTGCAGTCTCCATCGACTTCTCAAGCTTATCGCCTCTCGCCCTGCCTCCGGCGATCACTGATGCAAAAAGGTCGCCTGTTCCCGAATAGCTCTCTCCCACAAAGGGGAATGCTGACAGGAACTTATCCTTCCTGGTGACTGCAAGATTTCCCATCTTCTGCACGCCGTCTGAGCTGTCTGTAAAACGGATTCCTGTCACCACGACCGCTTTCGTGCCTCTGTCCATAACATTTCTGGCCATCTGCTCCACGATCGTCAGCAGATGCTTTTCATCCGTCATCAGCTCGATCATCCGGAAATCTGTATCCGTCAGGAGGCACAGCTCTGTCAGGTTGGGTGTTATAATATCTGCCCTTGCTGTAAGCTCCTTCATCATTCCGAGGAACTCCGGAGTACACATGCCGAATCTCCTCCCGTCATCCCCCATGATCGGATCTGTGAGCAGAAACGTCTTCTTTCTATAGAAAGTGTCCAGAAAATCAAACACCTTCTCTATCTGCCGTCCATCCGACATGAATCCTGTATAGATTCCGTCGAAAGACACTCCCATCTTCTTCCACTCCCTGCGGAATTCATCCATTTTATCTGTATAATCATCATAGAAATAACTCGGGTATCCGGTCTGTCCGCTCAGGATCGCCGTCGGAAGCGGACAGGGCTGTACTCCCATCGATGCAATGACCGAGATCGCCGCCGTAAGAGAACATCTCCCGAAGCCCGACAGATCATTGATGACCGCTATCTTTTTCGTCATCTCTCCAGCACCTCACTATCATCTCCCGTCTTTAAATCATTCTCATCTGTCTTCTCTCTGAATATCAAAAGGGGCGGACATCCTGTATCCGCCCCGAATCTTTCTCCTCAGCTGATCAGCGCCGGTACATTTACCGGCTTGAGCACGATCGCTGAATGCCGCCCCATGTTCAGGACGATCTCTCCGTCCTTCACGATATATTCGTCATAATCCGTTGTATATCCATGCTCATAGGAATAGATCAGACGTTTCATCCGGCCGCTCATCGGAACTCCTGCCAGCCATACCGGCACAACGACCTCTCTGAGTTCCTTGCTGTTATTGAGAACCACGATGATCTGTTCGCCGCCCTGAAATCTCCCGTATGCCAGGAGATTGCTGTCTGCACAGAGCAGTTTGATGGATCCCGTACGAAGCAGCTTCTCCTCCTTGTGGATCCGTATCATCTCTTTATGGAAGCTAAGCATCTCCATGTCCTCATGTCCCCACGGGAAAGTCCTCCGGCTGTCCGGATCCGTAAATCCGCAGACGCCGACCTCATCTCCATAGTAGATCGTAGGAGCTCCGACCCAGGTCATCTGCACGGTCACAGCTTCTCTCATGACCGCCTTGTTCACGCCTTCCTCTGCCGCTTTCGATCCTACGCTGTCCACCCGGCCCACAATATGGTTCGTGCGGGTGAGAAAGCGGGAATGGTCATGGTTGGACAGCTCGTTCATGGCAACCTGAAGAGACGGAGTGAGCATGCTGGCCATGTAGTGCCGCATGGCTCCCACAAAGTTGTCCGGATTCCCCCAGAGATCTGTCCTACGCTCGTCGCTGTGCTTCTCCATTCCGGTCAGGAACCAGGTAAGCGGTTCCATAAATGCGTCATAGTTCATGACACTGTCCCACTCATCTCCCTGGAGCCAGTCGACCGGATCTCCATAGTGTTCCGCCAGGATCAGAGCGTTGGGATTCGCGCTCTTCACTTCTTTTCTAAAACGCTTCCAGAACATATGATTGTATTCATTGCTGCATCCCAGGTCTGCTGCAACATCCAGTCTCCATCCGTCCACATTATACGGTGGAGAAACCCATTTCTTTCCTATGTCCATGATATATTGCTCAAGTTCCGGTGAATCCTCATACGCCAGCTTCGGCAGCGTATCGTGTCCCCACCATCCGTCATAGCTTCCGTTGTACGGCCACGCTTCATCCCTGTTGTCATGGAAATGAAAGTAGCCGCGGTACGGGCTGTCCGCACTCACATAGGCGCCCTTCGGATACTCAGGCTGAGGTTCATAGATCCTCTCCCGGTCCAGCCATTTGTTAAAGGATCCGCAGTGATTGAACACACCGTCCAGGATCACCTTCATCCCGCGCTTGTGCATCTCTTCCACAAGCCGGATGAAAAGCTCGTTGCTCGCCTCCAGATTCCGGATATCTCCGGTACGCTTCTGGTATTTCTCCGCCCGGATATTGTCATTGGCGCCTTCCGGGAGCGGATCTCCGCCGTCCTCTACGATCCTGCCGTAGTGCGGATCGATGTAATCATAGTCCTGTATATCATACTTATGGTTGGACGGAGACACAAAAAGCGGGTTAAAATAGATTACCTCGACGCCGAGATCCTGCAGGTAATCCAGCTTATCCATGACTCCCTGAAGATCTCCCCCGTAGAAGTTTCGGATATCCATAGAAGCCGGAACCTGATCCCAGTCACGGATCTTCGCACTTGGCGCCCCGATATAGATATACTCGCCGTCCTCCACATCGTTCGTAGGATCTCCATTATAAAAGCGGTCCACAAAGATCTGATACATCACAGCCCCTTTCGCCCAGGCCGGCGTGGAGAACCCGGGAACAATGATGAACGCGTAATAATCCTCCCTGTGATCAGAGACTCCGCATCGGTTGAAATAACAGATCTGCTCGCCTTTCTTGATCTCAAAAGAATACTTGAACGGCTCTGTCCCCAGCTGACACTCGATTTCATAGTAGTCAAATTCATCCGTTGACTTTGCCCTCCACATGGAATGACTCCGGTTACCGACCAGGATCTTCACTTCCTCCACATCATTGTGCGCAGTGCGGAATCTCAGTATGACCTTCTCATTTTCTTCTGGTTCTGCCGGAATTACATAATCCTGTGTACCGTCGCAAAACAGCGCTTCTCTGTTCATATCATCTAGCCCCTTTCCAAAGTTGAAACATAATCCGGCAAAACGGCAGGAAGAGCGGACGCTGTCATGCCTCCGCTCCATTGCTCTCGAACAGTGCTTCAAATTCACTTCTGGTTATTTTTTCTTTTTCAAGCAGGAGCTGCGCACACGCATCCAGTACTGCATGATGCTCCTTTATGATCGACTTTGCCTTTGCATAGCATTCATCTATGATCCGCTTCACTTCCTCGTCGATCGTGCCTGCGACCTTTTCACCGTATCCTCTTGATGTGTGGCCGAAATCGCGGCCGATGAAAACTTCGTCGCTGTCGTTATCATAATTGATCAGGCCGAGCCGTTCGGACATACCGAACTTGGTGATCATGGATTTGGCAATCGCTGTCGCCTGCCTGATATCCTGTGACGCTCCTGTCGTAATATCGTCGAAGACCTCCTCCTCAGCGACACGTCCGCCGAGAGAGACCGTGATCTCCTGGAGCATATGCCCCTTCGTATTAAACATATCGTCATTCTCCGGCAACGGCATAGTATATCCGCCCGCGCCTCCGGTAGGAATGATGGACACACTGTAGACCGGTCCCACATCCGGAAGCACATGGAAGAGGATCGCGTGTCCCGCCTCGTGGTATGCGGTAATGCGCCGCTCCTTGTCGGAGACGATGCGGCTCTTCTTCTCCGGTCCGATGCCGACTTTCACAAACGCATGACGGATATCCGACTGCTGGATAAACACTCTGTTGTCCTTCGCGGCAAGGATGGCCGCCTCGTTCAGCAGGTTCTCAAGGTCCGCCCCTGTGAATCCCGACGTCGTCTGTGCGATCTGCTTGAGATCTACATCGTCGCCCAGCGGCTTGTTCCTCGCATGCACGCGCAGGATCTCCTCTCTTCCGCCCACATCCGGGCGTCCAACAATCACATTGCGGTCAAATCTGCCCGGACGGAGGATTGCCGGATCAAGGATATCCTTCCGGTTCGTCGCCGCCATCACGATGATGCCCTCGTTCACTCCGAATCCGTCCATCTCCACAAGGAGCTGGTTCAGCGTCTGCTCCCTCTCGTCATGTCCGCCGCCGAGCCCGCTGCCGCGGCGTCTCGCGACCGCGTCGATCTCATCGATGAACACGATGCACGGCGCATTCTTCTTCGCATCCTGGAAAAGATCACGGACACGGGAGGCTCCCACGCCGACAAACATTTCCACAAAATCAGACCCGGAGATGCTGAAGAACGGAACTCCCGCCTCCCCGGCGACCGCTTTTGCCAGCAGGGTCTTTCCTGTTCCCGGGGGTCCCTCGAGGAGCACCCCTTTCGGGATCCGCGCGCCTACCTGGATATACTTCTTCGGCGCCTTGAGGAAATCTACGATCTCCTCGAGCTCTTCTTTTTCCTCCTTCAGCCCTGCCACATCTGCAAAAGTGACCTTGATCTCATTCTGGTTCGTCAGCCTCGCCCTGCTCTTTCCAAAATTCATTGCCTTTGCATTCGCGCCGCCGTTCTGTCGGTTCATGAGAAAGAAAATCAGGAACACACCCGCCAGCGCAACAAGGACCGGAATCAGAGTGGTCGTCAGCATGGATTCCCTCGGGACATCAGACATTCCATAATCGATCTTGTGCTCATCAAGAAGTTTCTGTACCTCTCTGACATCCGAGACATTGACTCTCCTTGCAGTATCATCGTCCTTTAGCGTGACCGACACAGTTCCGGTGGGGACAGCGCTGTTCTGATTGATATACACATTCGTCACATTTCCATCTTCCACTTCCGATTCGAATGCGCTGTAGCTCATCTCCTGCTGATGCATCTGGAGCTGGTTTGCCATCCAGAGTACGACTGCCACGATCACGATAAAGCTCAGTATCGTAGGACCGCTGACGCCTCTGTATTTCTTGTTGTTATCCAAAGCTGTAAAACTCCTTCCTATTCAACACCTTCCACAACACCGATATATGGAAGGTTTCTATATTTCTGGGCGTAATCGAGCCCGTATCCCACGATGAATTCATCCGGGATCTCGAATCCCACATAATCCACTTTCACATCCTTGACCCTGCGCTCCGGCTTATCCAGCAGCGTACAGAGCCGAAGGCTGGCCGGATTTCTTCTGTGGAGCACATCCATGAGGTAATAGAGTGTATTCCCCGAATCGATGATATCCTCCACGATCAGGACTTCTTTTCCTTCTATTGACTCGTCAAGATCCTTGGCAATGCGGACTACACCGCTTGACTTGGTCCCATCTCCGTAGCTTCCCACGCACATAAAATCCATGGAAACCGGAACTGTGATCCGCTTCGCCAGCTCGCACATGAAAAACACGCCGCCCTTCAGGACACAGATCAAATGGATCTGCTTTCCGGCGTAGTCTCTGCTGATCTGCTCTCCAAGTTCCCGTATCCTCTTATCTACATCTTCTTCTGAAATCAATTCTCTGATCGTCTCTGACATATTACTGTTCCTCCGTTATCGTTATCTTAAGGATTCTCTTTGTCCTGCCGCCAATCTGATATGCGCTGCTCATCCTCATCCCCGGGATCCAGACTATATGGCCTCCGTCTGCGATCAGCAGCGTTCTGTCCCTTTCCTCTCGCGAAACTTTCTCATTGATAAAATAGGACTTCAGTTTCTGACGGCTGCCCTTCCGGTCCACCGTAAAATAGTCTCCGGGGCGTCTGAATCTCGCAAAAAGACCGTATTTTATTATATCATAGTCAAAGCATTTCGTGTAGCTTTTTTGTGGTATCTCTTTCGCCGAAAAATCTCCTTGTGCCTCAAAGACAGTACAGGTGATCTTCTTATTTGTCCCCGGGAACAGGACCTCTCCAGGTATCCTGAGCTCCACTTCCTCTTTCCCGGCGTCCTTCCCGGCTTTCTCCCCTTTTGTCAGCTCCACACCTGCATATGTCTTCACCGCTCTCACCCGGTATGGAAGGTTCAGCGATTTCCCGGTCTGCTTCTCAAAAAGCGCGGTCAGCGCATCAATATGGACAGACTCGATATCCTTCCCGGCTCCCGCCGCCTCTCTGATGCATTCTGCCGCAAGAAATTTCCGCACAGCCGGGGCAGTCTCCTGAAACCGCCGGCCATCGATCCGCACTGTGGGCCTTCCCGCCGCATCCTCCTTTACGGACACGCAGGCGTCCCAAGCTTCCATCGTCTGTTCTCTGATAAAATCCCACACTTCCTGCAGCTGAGCAGAAAGCTCGTTGAGATGCCGCACTGTGCCCATGTTCACCTGCTGCTCCAATGCCGGGATAATGTGATGGCGGATCCGGTTGCGTGTATATTCATCCTCCTCATTGGTCGCATCCCGGCAGAAACCAATCTTTCGGCTTTCCAGCCATTTCTCGATTTCCGCTCTTCCGAGGCACAGAAGCGGGCGGATCCACCGTTCCCGCACCGGACGGATGCCGCACAGCCCGTTCAGTCCTGTCCCCCGCGCCAGGTTCAGCAGCATTGTCTCCGCATTGTCATCCTGATGATGCGCCGTCGCGATCTTCGTTCCGCCGTACTCTCTGCACATGGCCTCAAACGCCTCGCGCCGCACCATACGCCCCGCCTCTTCAAAAGATTGTTTCCTTTTTCTGGCAGTTAATTCCACATTTTCACGAAAAATACGGCAGGGGACGCCTAACCTTTCGCACAGCTCCTCCACAAACTTCTCATCCGCATCCGCTTCCGCGCCCCGCAGCCCGTGATTTACATGGCAGACAAGTATCTGAAACTTCATTTTTTCCCGCAGGCTGCAGAGCATAAAAAGCAGGCATACCGAATCCGCTCCGCCCGATACGCCTGCGATCACCCTGTCACCTTCTTCGATCATGTGATATTTTCTGATAAACTCTTCTACTTTAATCTCCGTTTTCTTCATCATATGTAAACTATACCCAATTCATGCTCAAATTTCAAGACAGTTCAGCACTCCCAGATCCCGACCGCAAGGACTGTCATATCGTCCGCCGGTTCTTTCCCCGTCCAGTTCAGCACCTGCTCCAGCACATGCTGCGCCATCTCCTTCGGGTTCGTGATCGCGCTCCCCTGGATGATCGTCTCCAGAAGGATATCCTGTTCACCTACCGGCAGGGCATCAAGGACTCCATCCGTCACCATGATCACAAAATCCCCGTCTCCCAGTCGGCGCTTCACGGAATCGATCTCAATAGAATTCATCACGCCGATGGGAAGGCTGGTAGAACTCAGATGCTCTACACAGTCCTTCTTCTTTATAAATGTAGAAGAGGCTCCGGCCTTAATGATCTCGCATTCTCCGCTGTACAGATCGAACACGGCCATATCCACAGTAGAGTAGTGTATCTCTTCCCTTCCCATCACCAGCGTCGTATTGATCATCTGGATCGCAGTCTTCTCCGGGAACCCCGCATCCAGCAGTTCCTCCAAAAGCTCGATCACCATCGTGCTCTCCCTGCACGCTTCCTCCCCGGATCCCATCCCGTCCGACAGGATCACTCCCCGCCGGCCGCCCGGCAGCTCTGTCATCGTAAAATTGTCCCCGGAGATCTGGCTGCAGCCCTTTCCGACCCTCGCGGCACCGGACATTGTATAATATGCCGGACCTTCTCTGCAGACTATCGTCATGTACCTCTGCCCGACCATCTGCGCGCTGTCACTCTGGGGAACGAATCTCCGCCCCGCCGCTTCGGACACCCCTTTGACGAGATCTTTCACCGGCACCTTCTGCTTCTGCATCGCCCGCGCGGTTATATGGACCTCATATTTTCCTTCTCTGTTCATAAAAAAATGGGTATACAATACCCGGATCCCCTTCTTCTTCAGATGTGACACGATCCTTTTCTCCAGGCGCTCATCCGTAAAGATGCTGTCCTCCAGCTCCTTTGCGGTGCTCCTTATCATATCTGCAAATGTATCCATTTGGATGGCGCACCCCTCGCGGCTCCTGGCGATCCGGTTCGTCCAGATCATATTCTGCCTCGCCTCATGGAATCCCTCCAGCATTTCCCTCAGAAACCGGGGCGCCATGATACACCGCTGCATGAGTTTCCTCTTTGTCTCTGTATTGAGTTCATTTCCGTAATGGTCTACCGCCGAGAGCACTTCATACCCCATCTGATAAGTATGTACAAAGTTTTCTCCCCAGCACCAGGTACATTTTTCACACTTTTCGCATACCTGCTCTTTTACCCGGTCAAACATGCCGTCGATCTCATCCGTGGAAAAGGCCTGTTTTCTGTCTTCCAGGCCGAGGAATGTCTGCGACAGCTGTTTGAGGGAAGCCGCGAATTTTTCAATCTGTTCTACATAGGGGCTGTTGTGCAGCGCCTGTCCTTCATTCATGGTCATCTATACTCCCTCCGCTGTTCCTGAAAAGAAAGACACCGGGAGAAATTCTCCCGGTGTCTCTTTTGTATCTGCTATATTTCTGTCACAAATTATCAATTGACGCCCCGCTACTGAGCCGCTTTAAAAATAATCTCATTCGGATCTACAAGATTCAGCTTCTCCTCGGCAGCTTCTTTGACGTATTCGTCTGAATTGACATACTCCTTATACTCTTCGATCTCCTTTGCACGTTCCTTCTGCTCTTCGATCTGATTCTGGAGCTCTCTCTCCTGCTCCTCGTAATTCCTGTTCTTTGCCATCAGTGTAAAGGAATTGACCGTGAGCACTCCGCAGAGCATGACCAGTACCGCGCTGATCATCAGAACACTCTTCCTGTGCCTGCCCAGACGTGACTTCTTTTTCCTGACGCGCCGGTTTTTCCCGGCAGTTTTTTCACTTTTCATTCGCACCCACCCAACTTATTAATCACTGTTTTCCGTTCCCCGTTATAAAGAACATTTTATCGGTTTTTCCTGAACTTTTCAAGGCTTTTCTTGGTTCTTACATATATTTTTTTCGTCAGGATTCCGGCGGAATATGTCAGGAAAATGCCGCATACAACACCTAGTACAAAGAACCATCTTATGCTGCCATAAGTAGTCACATACATCTGTCGAAAAAGATAACCGCTCGCCGCGAGCCAGAAGACGAGATCCTCCAGCCCCACCGCAGGACTGCCGTGCGGGATGATCTTTCTTACAAGGGCAAGGATTCTGTATGAGAGAAAAACCACAGCCCCCGACAAACCGGCATAGAGAAAGATTTCCGCTTCTGTTCCGATGCCCAGCATGACCCGCTCCTACTTAAACAGCTTTGCCAGGAAACCGTCTCCCTGCTTCCCTGTCGGCGCGGCGCTGGAATAGGCGATGCTGTCGATATTTCCTGACAGATCCACCTCCCCTTTTTCCACGCTCAGCCTGTTTACATGAAGATCCGTCCCCTTCACCATCAGCATCCCCTGCTCGGTCTCCAGAAGGATCTCATTCAGGTCAAAGGAGAGCACGTCGAGCACTCCTGTGACCATACTTGTTTTTCTATTATTCACGACCAGCTTATGCGCCTTGGCTATCCGCTGTTCCTCCATACGCGAACCCCCTTCTCTGTGCTTTTCTATATATATGAAAGGTTGTTCGCATTTATGCCTTCAGATCAGAGATAACGGAAGAGCTCCTTCGCCTCTTCCTTTTTGGTCGTATCCTGCAGCTGGAGCACCTCCGCCTTGACCGTCCGGGTTCCAAACTGGATCTCAATCACGTCTCCCGGCTTCACCTGCGCGGATGCCTTTGCGGCTTTTCCGTTCACCATGACTCTTCCCGCATCACACGCTTCATTTGCCACGGTTCTCCTCTTGATCAGCCTTGATACTTTCAGAAATTTATCTAGTCTCATTTTCTTACCTCCCACAATCGCCGGGACTGCTGCCACGGCGCCAGAATAATAACAGGCACCTACAATGCTGCTGTACATTGTAAGTGCCTGTCCGTCTGCAATTTCCAATCTATATACATCCGTTCTGATTAGTTGATCGCGTCCTTTAATGCTTTTCCTGCTTTGAACTTCGGAGCCTTGCATGCCTCGATCTTCATCGTCTCTCCTGTCTGAGGATTTCTTCCCTCTCTCGCGGCTCTCTCGCTCACTTCAAATGTACCGAACCCAACAACCTGCACTTTATCTCCAGCCTTCAGCTGCTCTGTAACCACATCGATAAAAGCCTTTAACGCTTTCTCGGAGTCTTTTTTCGAAATTTCTGCTTTTTCCGCTACTGCCGCGATTAATTCTGTTTTGTTCATGGATTAATTTCCTCCTTCAATAATTGTACTGATATACAATTCTGTTCTTGATTTTCAAAGGCTCCCAGTCCTCACGTCCACATGGTTTTGCCCTTATGTATTGTTATAACGGTTTCATATGTCTTTGTCAAGAATTTTCCGTGTTTTACGCGCTTTTTGGGCACTCCGGGAGCCCCCGTCCGCACTGCTCTGACAGGTGGTTCTGACATGCGGCTGCACGTCAGAACCAGGCGCCGGTCCGTGCAGTGTTCGGATACAGACATCAGGATCTCCCCGGCAGATCTCAGCCGCCTCCTACCCCTGCAGATCCAGTGAAAACAGATTCTCCAGAAATGCGGACTTTTCTTCGGTCTGGCGCACGGCAGTGCGGAGTTTTTCCACACTTTTTTCCGGCAGCCACGCTTTATTCGAGCGGGCATAACTGCTTGCAGTCTTCCAGAACTTCTCCGGATATGCAAGGCACAGACCGAGGAAGGTTCTTTCCATCGGCTCGATCCTGCGGCTCTCCTCATAGGCTTCTAGGATCTTCGCGCCAAGTTTTTGTTTCCATCGATACTTTTCCATTGCTTTTCTCATGAAATAATACAGATCACCCATCTGTATATCGATCCGAGCATGTTCAAAATTCGTCACAGCAGTACCTTCCGTCGTGTTCAGCACATTATGATAGTTATAATCTCCGTGCACCATCCTTCCTTCCGAAATGCTTTTTCCGTAAAGCTCCATCACATCCGATTCCCGGAGCCGGTGCACTACGCTTTCCGCCAGACGGTACATCCTGTCATAGTGTTCCAGATAAAGGTATTCAAACTCATTCTTCGACACGCGCGACCTTATAAAGGAACGCACTTTTCTCATTTCCCTGTTATGGCGTTCCATCTCCTCGAGCGGATCTCTCCCTGCCGGAGGGCTGACCAAAATACCGCCGCTCTGTCCCCATGCAGGGTCCCACTGCATACGCTCATGAAGGAGTGCAAGGTTCCCTGCCGCGCTGACGATCTCCGCCTCTCTTTTCATATCGCATTCTCTTCCTGTAAACCAGCGCTTCAGCATATATCTGGTCCCATCCCGGGACGTGACGAGCAGCCGCCCGTCCTTCGCGAAGACCGGCGTGTCAACTCTCATTTTCCCCTCAAGCTCCAGACGGCTCAGCACAATATAGACCAGGGAAGCCCGCCGCTCTGAGATCTTCGTCTCCTTCAGCAGCATTGCCCCCTCATCCGTATCGCAAAAAAACGCACCCCTCATTTTTCGGGTGCCCCTCACTTCCATATCATACTGCTCCAGCACTTCTGCCTCATACTCTTTCATGGCTGCCCCCTGTCCCCACAGGACAGGAGAACCGTTCTCCCGCCTGTGCACACATTTCCGCCTGCAGCCGTTCCAGTGACTCGGCCGCTTCGCGGTTACGTTCAAGTTCTTTCTAATGTATGTGGGGAACAGCCCGAGTATGCTATAAACCAAGCTTATCTTTTACATAATCGCACAAAATCTCTTTAGTGTTCCGGGACGGATCGTCAAGCACATATTCCAGCAGCTCGCTCAGCATGCTTCCCATCTCCCTGCCCGGCTTCATTCCGAGCTGCATCAGCTCATGGCCGCCCACAGCAAGCTGGCGCAGTGTCACACAGTCCTCCTGAAGGAGCGCTTCCTTATACAGCCTTCTCATCTCCACGATATTCTCTATCTTCTCACGCCTGTGATACGGACTCTGTGCTTTCACATCCGCCATGCGCACGGCGAGATAGTATGGGAACAGGTCCACTCCGATCCGGTTCATCGCCCTGCGGACATTCTTCGGAGTCGCCTCTACCCGGTAATCATGATAGCAGACAAGACGTGTGACCTTCTTGATCGTATCATTGTCAAACTTCAGCCTGTGCATGACCCGGCGTGCAATCTCCTCACTCACCAGGGCGTGCCCGCTGAAATGATCCCTCCCGTTTTCATCCGTGGTCTTCACCACCGGCTTTCCCATGTCATGGAAGAGCATTGTGAGACGCAGGATCTTATCCCGCTTCACATTTTTCACCGCCCGCAGTGTATGGTCCGCCACGTCATACTTATGATGGGGCGTATGCTGTGCCACTCCCACCATCGCGTCCCACTCCGGAAGTATGACCCGCGTGATCCCGAGTTCATAAGCGTCCTGAAGCCGCTCCGGATGAGCAGATACAAGCAGCTTTACCAGCTCGGTCCGGATCCGCTCCGCGCTGATATTCTTCAGTGTGGGGGCAAGCTTTCTGACCGCAGCCGCCGTGTCCGTCTCGATCGGGAAATTCAGCTGCGCAGAGAAGCGGACTGCTCTCAGGATACGGAGGGCATCCTCCGAAAATCTCTCCTCCGGATCCCCGACACAGCGGATCAGATGATGGTTCAGGTCCTGCATCCCGCCGAATATGTCGACCAGCCTGACGTCATCATTATACGCCATCGCATTGATCGTAAAATCACGGCGCTTCAGATCTTCCTCCAGCCGATTCGTAAACCGGACCTCTTTCGGATGACGGCTGTCTTCATATGCGCCGTCAACACGGTATGTCGTGACCTCAAAGCTGTCTTTTCCCATAATGACAGTTACGGTCCCGTGCTGGATCCCGGTGTCCACGGTCCTCCGAAACAGCTTTTTGATCTGCTCGGGCTTTGCCGAGGTCGTGATATCCCAGTCCTCCGGACGTTTTGCCAGGATAGAATCTCTGACGCACCCGCCCACTGCGAAAGCCTCGTAGCCATGAAACTGCAGATTATTGATGATCATCATTACTTTTCTTGGCAGAACTATCTTCATGTCGCTCTTCCTTCCTTTACATAAAGGTCTCTCCCCGGATCTGCCGGGGCGTCCCCTCTCCTGTTACCATATACTGACTGAATTTCTGCTGACTTTATCTAAAATTTCCTGTTCTCTCTTATGGCAGGTAAATATTATAACCTGTCTTTTCTGACTGCTCAACCATTTTAGCACAGATTCCAGCCTTTTCTCATCATAAAACGCAAACGTATCATCCAGGAGGACCGGCATTGGTTCTTCCAGCAGCAGCTCAGCCGCCGCCATCCTGACAGAGAAATAAATCTGCTCGAGCGTTCCTCTGCTCAGCCGGTCCGCCCGTATATTCCGCTCGCCGTCCCAGACAGTGATCTCCATCTTTTCTCCCACCGAGACTCCCCGGTATCTTCCTCCCGTCAGTTCTGAGAATATCTCAGATGCACGCCTGTTCAGCCGCCCGGAGGTCTGCCGGCCCAGAGACTCTGCCGCCCCCTTCATCTTCTCCTCCGCCAGCTGAAGAGCTTTTTTTCTGAATTCCAGTCTCTTCTCCTCCGCTCCCGGTTCAATCTCATCCGCCTGCTCCTTCAGATTGTCGCGGCGCACCTGCTTTTCTTTCCATTCTGACCGTATCCGGTCCATCTCCCAGCGGAGGTGGTCAAGTTCACTGTTCCCATTCTCTTCCTGCAGAATATCCCTGCTGTCGTCAGCCTCCTCTTCCCGTTCTCCTTTTCGGGTGTTCTCTTCCCCCGCAGCCCTTCCGTCATCGCTTCTTTCTTCCTCCCGGCGTTCTCTGACATAAGAACGTACCCCTGCCGCCAGGAAAATGATGCCAACGGCAAGGATCAGGCCGCCGATCAGCGCCATAGGCGCTGCCCCGGAAAATCCTGTCATCCCGCTCAGGAACTGAGACCACACAAGCCCCAGCGCTCCGGCTGCCACACCGCCGGCTCCGGCTGCCAGAAGTCTTCCCGGCGGCACTGACGCCCCGCGCTGTCCTTCTTTCGAAACAGCCCCGGTCTCTTTCTCAGGTTTTTCCTGCGCTCTCCGGGATCCTGTCCGCTCCGCCTCCGCCGCCTGACGGCGCTTATCTTCAAATTCGCTTCGCAGGCTTTCCATGTCCCGCTCAAGATATCTGCATTCCTGAATGAGCCTGCTCCGTTCCCCCTCTCTGTCAGCTTCTGCTTCTCTGAGACACCGCTCCGTCTCCTTTCTGCGGTCCCGCAGCGTCTGCAGCGCACTATTCAGATCTATCTCTCCGCCGCCGGTCTCATAATAATTGGCAGCATAGTTTTTCAGCGCCTCTGAAAGCTCCTGTCCCGGCGAAGCCTGAAGCTGTCCTATCGATACTGTACTGTCAAAGGATGCTGCCGTCAGCCCTCCCAGCAGCATGTCGAGGTCCCCATGCTCCACAGACAGTTCCTCGCCGTCATCCTCACAGACGAGAGATACGCGGCGCTCCAGCCTGCCAAAGCTCCGCTCCAGACGGAACGCTCTTCCTCCGCAGCAGAAGCGCATCACACCTGCATAAGAGCCCGGATTCTCCCACGGCTCATATCTGCTGAAAGCATCCTTTCCAGCCGCTCTTCCCCTGCCGCGCTCCAGCCCGAAGAGCATGGCTCTGACAAAGGCATGAATAGTCGATTTTCCAAATTCATTCTCGCCATAAATGATCTGAACGCCGTCTCGTATATAAAAATGTTTCTCATGAAACTTTCCAAAGTTTTTCAGATATAATTCCGTAATCTTCATTCCTGCTGCCCCTTATTCTCAAGGAGTGCTTCCACTCCTTCGCACATTGCCTGATACTCCACACTGTCCTCGGAACATCCGCTGAACGCCTCAATATATTTTCCGATCAGGTTATCAGAATTCTCCCGTAACAGCTTTGCAAAATCATAGGCCGGACGGGATTCATCAACGATCTCCACGATATTCCCGAATTCATCCATATGCCTTGTATCAAATACGATCTCAGCGCTCTTTCTTCCTTTTATCACAATTTTGTAAATATTTTCTTTTCCATATTCACTTATTCGTTGATTTATCTTTTTCTTCAGGCTTCCGGACGTATCTTCTTCATCCGCCTGGATTTCCAGATGTATATACTCCCTGCACGCACATGGAATCCACTGGGTACGTACTCCCTGCTGCTGGATCTCTCCCCTGACATAGCCGTGGGGACCCGTATCATTCCTGTCAGTCGGCTCCAGCGCGCCGGAGTAAACGATCCGGTTCTTCACCAGCGCCTGAGGCTTGTGTATATGACCCAGAGCGATATAATCAAATCCGCTTTTTTCCAGAGCGGTCCTGTTCATCGGAACATGCTTCTCATCTCCCCCGTGGGCCAGCAGGATCTCATACATCTGCTTCCCCTGTGCAAAGAGACTGTCACACAGCGGTTCCCTCAGTTCTCTGCTGTGATAGCTGAATCCGTATACCGCCGTCCTGAGCTCCGGGAACTCCACATATTCCGGATTTCTCCCAAACAGCGGGATCACATTCCCATTCCAGCGGAACGTGCGGTAATAGGAATCACGCCGGATATAATCGTGATTCCCTGCGATGAACACCACTTTCGTATGGCTTAGTTCTGAAAACAGATAGTCCAGTTCCCTCAGCTCCCGCAGCAGCGGCTGACGATGGAACAGGTCGCCCGCGATCAGAAGAAGATCCGCCTGCTCTTCCTCACAGACATCCAGGACTCTCTCCAGAGCGTCCCACAATTCCCGGGGACGCTCTTTGCTGTATGCTCTTCCCGCATCCGGCTGGGCGCCAAGATGCACATCTGCGATATGGATAAATTTCATACTTCCTCCCCGCGCCGCAGCTTTTCGGCGCGCCTTTGTCTTTTCTGTAATCTCCTGCCCGGAAGAATGCCCGGCCGCGTTCCCTTCACAAAAAAGTTAAAAGAAGGCGCGGCATCGTTCTGCCCCGCCCTCTCTTATGTATTCCGGATCTAAATGATACACCGCCGTATCATTCAGGTGCGTCAGACCTTTTTCTTTCAGGACTCCTGTCCGCGCGTCAGTTTCTCCCATCCTTTTTTCCGGAAATTCCGCTCTACAGCTCGCAGTTATTGACCGTTCTCGGGAACGGGATCACGTCGCGGATATTTGCCATTCCTGTCAGATACATCACGCAGCGCTCAAATCCGAGTCCGAATCCGGCATGTCTTGTGGATCCGTATTTTCTCAGATCAAGGTAGAATCCATAATCCTCTTCGTTCAGTCCCAGCTCTCTCATGCGGTTCAGAAGCTTGTCATAGTTGTCCTCTCTCTGGCTTCCGCCGATGATCTCGCCGATTCCGGGTACAAGGCAGTCAACAGCTGCCACTGTTCTGCCGTCATCATTCTGCTTCATATAGAAAGCTTTGATCTCCTTCGGATAATCTGTGACAAATACAGGACGTTTGTACACCTGCTCTGTCAGATACCGCTCATGCTCTGTCTGAAGGTCGCATCCCCAGGAAACTTTGTACTCAAATTTATCGTTGTTCTTCGAAAGGATATCTATTGCTTCCGTGTAGGTCACTCTTGCAAAATCTGAATTTACCACATTGTGAAGGCGGTCAAGCAGCCCTTTGTCCACAAAAGAATTGAAGAAGTTCATCTCTTCCGGCGCATTCTCAAGAACATAATTGATGATATACTTGAGCATCGCTTCGGCAAGCTCCATATCGTCGTCCAGATCTGCAAATGCGATCTCCGGTTCGATCATCCAGAACTCCGCGGCGTGTCTCGTCGTGTTCGAATTCTCCGCGCGGAAGGTCGGTCCGAATGTATAGATGCTGCGGAACGCCTGGGCATAAGTCTCTCCATTCAGCTGGCCGCTCACGGTAAGGCTTGTCTCTTTTCCGAAGAAATCCTTCGTGTAATCCACGCTTCCGTCCTCATTCTTCGGAACATTCTCCATATCCAGCGTCGTCACGCGGAACATCTCTCCCGCGCCCTCGCAGTCGCTTCCTGTGATAAGCGGAGTATGCACATAGACAAATCCCCTCTCCTGGAAAAACTTATGGATCGCATAAGCCGCCAGGGAACGTACACGGAACACTGCCTGGAATGTATTCGTTCTCGGGCGAAGATGTGAGATCGTCCTCAGATATTCAAAACTGTGTCTTTTCTTCTGCAGCGGATAATCCGGCGCGGACGCTCCTTCTACCACGACTTCATCCGCCTGGATCTCGAACGGCTGCTTTGCCTGGGGAGTTGCCACCAGGGTACCGGTCACGATCACGGCCGCTCCCACGTTCAGCTTGGAGATCTCTGTGAAATTCTCCATCTTGTCATGGTACACGATCTGCAGTGTGTCAAAATAGGATCCGTCATTCAAAACGATGAATCCAAACGTCTTGGAATCACGAATGCTGCGGATCCAGCCCCCTACAGTCACTTTTTTGTCCAGATACTCCTCTCTGTTTTTAAATAATTCACGAATCGTTGTCAGTTCCATACCAAAAAACTCCTTCAATCTTAATAATGGTTGCTTTTCCCATTATACCACCGCCTGCCCATGCCGTAAACAGAAGATTACTGCGTCAATGATGATTCATCATTTAGATCTTTCCGTAAATCACCTGGGAAAACTATTTAAGACAATAAAAGAGAAAGCGTACCGTATGAAGAACTAGTCCTTCATGCGATACGCTTTCTTCAGAGGCGCAGACCGGATTTGAACCGGTGAATCAGGGTGTTGCAGACCCACGCCTTACCACTTGGCTACTGCGCCTTACATATGAAGCACCTTGCGGCTGCATTGAACCGCACTTGTGCGATGTAGAAATATTCTATTCAGATATCTTCTGAATTATACCAGAATTCATGGTATTCGTCAAATAATTTTTTTATTGGCCAAAATTCAGCCTTAAACGAATGCCGCGGACCAAACTGCAGCTTTTATTATATTCATATCTCACGCGCCAAAAAAATAAAATGGAACAGAGCATATCAGCACTGCATGAGAAGTTAAGGTTCTGCTAAAACTATGACCATAATCTTGCCCTGTTCTCTTTCTTCTATATATAATGCTTCAAACATTGTCATTAAAAATGTTTCAGAAAGGATTACTCACTCTTATGAAGAATACTCCTATCCTCACAGCCCTCAAGGGCATTATCATCGGCGGCACCATGCTGGTGCCCGGCGTCAGCGGCGGTTCCATGGCGATGATCCTGGGGATCTACGACCGCCTGATCACCTCAGTCAGCTCCTTTACCAGGCGCAAAAAGGAGAATCTGGCATTTCTCATCATCTTTTCCCTCAGCGGCGTACTCGGCATACTGCTCTTTGCCAGCCCGCTCCTTCGGCTCATTGAGCGTTACCCCATGCCCATGCTCTACTTCTTTCTTGGGGCAGTGGCAGGCGGGATCCCGCTGATCATAAAGCAGTCCGGGGTCCAGAAAGTGAGCTGGCGCTCCGCTCTCTATCTCATTCTCGGGCTTATGACAGTCTCCCTGTTTGCGCTCATACCCTCGTCAGGCTCTCAGTCCGAGATGACAGCCGGACCTGCGGGATTCTTTCTCCTTATGGCGGCAGGGTTCATCGCGGCGGCGGCGCTTGTCCTCCCCGGCATCAGCGTCTCTTATCTTCTCCTGCTCATGGGAATCTACGATGAGATGATGCGCGCGGTCAGTGAGTTTTACCTGCCGTTCCTGCTCCCGCTCGGCGCGGGACTCATCCTGGGTATCGTTCTGATAACCAAGGCTCTGGAGTATGCGCTGACCCGCCGCCCGCACCCGACCTATTTTATCATTCTCGGGTTCATCATTGGATCCATGGCAGAGATCTTTCCCGGGATCCCTTCCGGAAGCGAACTTCTGCTGTGCGCCCTGACGCTGACCGCAGGCTTCCTCGCCATATGGTCCCTGTCCCGGATCGAGATGAAAAAATCCGCCGCCTGATCAGAACGAATCCTGCCCGGGCAGCACGATCCGAACTGAGCATGCCCGGGCAGTCAGAAAGTCGAGGCTCTCAAAGCCTCGACTTAAAATCTTCATATCCGAAGGATCTCACAACCTCACACTCGCCGTCTTCCTTCTCCAGGACGATATCCGGCAGCTTCATCCCGTTAAACGTATTGTTCTTCACCATCGTATAGATCGCCATGTCCCCGAATTCCAGCCTTTCACCGCACCGCAGAGGCTCCGCAAAGGCATAGTCACCGATCACATCGCCCGCTAAGCAGGTCGGTCCGGCAAGCCGGTATACATACGGCTTCCCTTCATCCCCCGGTTCTCCCGCTCCTCCAAGCGGCGGCCGGTAAGGCATCTCCAGCACATCGGGCATATGGCATGCCGCCGACACGTCCAGTACTGCAATCTCCATCCCGTTCTCCACGATCTCCATAACTTCCGTGAGCAGGATCCCCGCATTCAGCGCCACAGCCTCTCCCGGTTCAAGGTAGACCTCCACACCATACTTTTCCTGTATGCGGCGGATACATTTCTTCAGCAGTCCGGTGTCGTAGTCCGGTCTGGTGATGTGGTGTCCCCCGCCGAAGTTCACCCATTTCATACGGTGCAGGACATCCCCGAATCTCTCTTCCACCACCTCCAGTGTTTTCGCCAGATCGTCCGAATTCTGTTCGCAGAGCGTATGGAAATGCAGTCCGTCCAGCTTCTCTATCTCAGCCTCAGACAGCTCGCTGCGAAACTTCTCCACTGTTGTCCCAAGCCGGGAAAAAGGAGCGCAGGGATCATAGATCGCATGTCCTTCCTGGGTGGAGCACTCGGGATTGATCCGAAACCCCGCGCTCCGCCCCGCCTTTTTCACCCGCTCCCCGTATTTCTTCAGCTGGGCCGGTGAATTGAAGATAATATGATCGCAGTACGTCAGGATCTCATCCATCTCGTCCTCCCTGTACGCAGGAGAAAAAATGTGATTCTCCTTCCCCATCTCTTCATACCCGAGACGCGCTTCATACAGCCCGCTGGCCGTCGCGCCGCTTAGATACTCTCCGATCAGAGGATACAGTGAATACATGGAAAATGCTTTCTGCGCCAGCAGGATCCGGCAGCCTGTCTCATCGCAGATGCGTTTCAGCCTCTCCAGATTTTCCCTTATCTTCTTTTCCTGAATGATATAGCACGGAGTGCGTAATTCCTCTCTTCTCATCTGTCAGTCCACCAGTTTCGGATTTTCACTGATCTTCCAGGGCAGCCCCCACTTGTTCAGCGCGTCCATGAACGGATCCGGATCAAATTCTTCCACATTGAACACGCCCGGCCTTCTCCACGTGCCGTTCATGACAAGCATTGCTCCGATCATCGCCGGAACGCCTGTCGTGTATGCCACAGCCTGAGATCCGACCTCTTTATAGCACTCCTGATGATCGCAGGTATTATAGATATACAGCTTCTTCTCTTTTCCGTTCTTCTTTCCCACAAAGATACATCCGATGTTCGTCTTTCCCTTTGTCCTCGGTCCCAGAGAAGCCGGATCCGGGAGCAGCGTCTTCAAGAACTGAAGCGGGATGATCTCCTGTCCCCCGTACATTACAGGCTCGATGGACGTCATCCCCACATCCTCAAGACATTTCAGATGCGTCAGATAGCTCTCGCTGAACGTCATGAAGAAGCGGATCCTCTTAATCCCCGGAATATTGACCGCCAGCGATTCGATCTCCTCATGATGGAGCAGATACATGTCCTTCTTTCCGATCTCAGGAAAATCATATGTACGCTTGATCTCCATGGGCTTCGTTTCCACCCAATGTCCGTCTTCCCAGTAGGATCCGTTCGCAGACACCTCGCGGATATTGATCTCCGGATTAAAGTTTGTCGCGAACGGATACCCATTATCGCCTGCATTGCAGTCCAGGATATCAATATAGTTTATTTCATCAAAATAGTGCTTCAGTGCATACGCAGAAAATACACCCGTGACTCCCGGATCAAACCCGCATCCGAGCAGAGCGGTCAGTCCCGCCTTCTCAAAGCGCTCCCTGTATTCCCACTGCCACTTGTACTCGAACTTCGCCGTGTCTTCCGGCTCATAGTTCGCCGTATCAATATAGTGTACGCCCGCTGCCAGACACGCCTCCATGATCAGGAGATCCTGATACGGCAGCGCCAGGTTCAGCAGGACATCCGGTTTTTCCCGCCGGATCAGCTCCGTCAGCACCGCCGTGTCGTCAGCGTCCACCTGTGCGGTAGTGATCTTTGTCTTTGTCGTACCCTCAAGCTTTTTCTTAAGCGCGTCACATTTGGAAAGCGTCCTGCTGGCGATCACCACCTCCGAAAACGCGTCGCTGTTCTGGCAGCATTTGTGCACCGCAACACTTCCTACTCCTCCGCATCCAACGATCATGATCTTTCCCATTTTTATCTTCTCCTTTCTTCTTTTTCTATATAAATGGAATAAATCCTGTCTCATTCTCCCTGCCACTTACCTTTCTTCCGCTTCCTCTTCAGCGGTTTACAGCGGCGATCAGCATCTCACGAATGATCTTGCACGCCACAGCTGTAGATGCTCCCGTGGGATCGCAGGGAGGGCACAGCTCATTCACATCACAGCCGATCAGATCGACTCTCTCGCAGACCTCCGTTACTGCCCGCATCAGCGTCAGGAAATCCACGCCTCCCGGCTCCGGTGTTCCCGTTCCGGGAAACACAGAAGGGTCCAGGACGTCCAGATCCACGGTAAAGTATACCGGCGCTCCGCCGATCTCCCTGATCGTATCGGAAAGCCCCTCCAGAACGAAAGGGTGAAAATCCGTATGTCCGCTCTTCGCCCAGTCGAACTCATACTTCTCACCGGATCGAATCCCAAACTGATGGATCCGCCCATCTCCCAGGATCTCCCAGCACCTTCGGATCACGCAGGCATGTGACAGCTCCACTCCGAGATAATCCGTCCGCAGATCCGTGTGGGCGTCAAAATGAATGATATGGAGATCCGGATATCGCTCCGCCGCAGCCCTGACGGCGCCCAGTGTCACCAGATGCTCTCCCCCGATCATAAACGGCAGCTTCCCGTCGTCCAGGATCTTTCCCGCGGTCTCTTCGATCTGTGCCAGAACCGCCTTCGAATCTCCGATCGCCAGCTCAAGGTCGCCGCAGTCATACACCGCGCCTTCCGTCAGCTCCGTATTCTGATACGGACTGTAGATCTCCAGTCCGTAAGAATCGCTCCGGACCGCCTGTCCCGCGAACCGGGTCCCGGGCCGGAACGAAGTAGTCGAATCAAACGGCGCTCCGTAGAGAACGATCCCTGCTTCCTCATACTCAGCGTCGCACCCGATAAAATTTACAACATTTTTCCACATAGTCTTACCTGCCCTCTCTCTTTTCCACATCCTCCAGAAGTTCTTCCACATAGACCGGCAGTGCGAACACTCCGGCGTGGAGCCTGGGCTCGTAATATTTCGTACGGATCCCTCTGAGCTTCCATCCCACTTTATCCAGATCGTTCAGCGGATGATATTTTTTCGAAGCGAAGCCGAACAGCCAGTGCCCCGACGGATAGGATGGGATATGCGCCTGATAGACCCTGCAGATCGGAAATGTCTCCAGTATTCTTCTGTGCATCCTTTGACACTGGAACGCCTCCTCTGTATAGAAGGGACTTTCATTTTGATTGATCATGATCCCGTCCTCGTGGAGGGCGTTGTAGCAGTTTCCATAGAATTCTTTCGTGAAAAGCCCCTCTCCTGCTCCGAACGGATTCGGAGAGTCTATGATGATCAGATCATAGGCGTCTCCCTTTGAACGGATAAAACGGAGACCGTCCTCATGATAGATGTTGACTCTGCTGTCCGTCAGACTGTTGGCGATCTCCGGGATATATTTTCTGCACACCTCCACCAGAAGAGGGTCCGGCTCCACCACATCGATCTGTTCGACCGTATCATACTTGATCAGCTCACGGACCACGCCTCCGTCTCCGCCGCCCATGACAAGGACCTGCTTCACACCCGGGTGCACCGCCATCGGCACATGAGTGATCATCTCGTGGTAGATGAACTCATCCCGCTCAGTGAGCATCAGATCTCCGTCCACGACCAGGATCTTGCCGAAATCTCTGGACTCCAGCACATCGATACGCTGGACTTCGCTCTGCGAGCTGAACAGCTGCTCTTCAATACGGATGGACAGCTTCACGCCGTCCGTATGGATATCAGAAAACCACATTTCCATCTCTCTCACCTCACTTCTCCCTCAGTACATTCAGACGCTCGATCCGCTCGTCCTCAGGACCTGTCATCGAGCATCCCTTTTCTTTTGCATACACAATATAATTGATGATCTCATCCGTGATCTCTTCCCCCGGCGCCAGCACCGGGATTCCCGGCGGATAGCACATAACGAACTCGCTGCAGATCCTTCCTGCCGCCTCCTCCAGCATAAGTGACTCCTTCTCCGCATAGAAAGAATCCTGCGGCGTCATGACTACCTTGGGAGAAATGTACTCCTGGGAGAGCATTCCCGTCTTGTCCTTCTTATACCGCCGCTTGATATCCGCCAGCGCAGTCACAAGACGCTCCACCTCACGGATCCGATCCCCGATGGACAGATATGCCAATATATTGCCCAGATCGCCGAACTCAATCTGGATATCATACTCGTCTCTTAAGATATCGTACACTTCGATCCCCGCAAGTCCGATCTCGAGTGTATGGATGGACAGTTTGGTCGGGTCGAAATCAAAGATGCTGTCCCCGTTGATCATCTCCCTGCCGAAAGCATAGTAATCGCCGATCTGGTTGATCTCCTCCCGCGCATAATCTGCAAGCGAAGTCACTGCCCGGAAGGACTGTTCTCCTCTCAGAGCCAGATTCCGCCTGGAGATATCCAGGCTGGACAGCAGAAGGTAGGAACCGCTTGTCGTCTGGGTCAGATTGATGATCTGCCGGATGTACCCCGGATTCACGCCTTTTCCTGTCAGGAGAAAAGAGCTCTGGGTCAGGCTCCCTCCTGATTTATGCATACTCACGGATGCGATATCCGCCCCTGCCTCCATCGCCGATACCGGAAGATCTTTTCCAAAATAGAAATGCGTCCCGTGGGCCTCATCCGCCAGGACCAGCATCCCCTTCTCATGAGCCGCCTTCACGATCGCCCGCAGGTCGGAACAGATACCATAGTAGGTCGGATTATTGACCAGGACAGCGACAGCGTCCGGATTCTTCTCGATGGCGTCCAGTACATCCTGCCGTCTCATCCCGAGAGAGATCCCCAGCTTCTGATCCACATCCGGATTGACATACACCGGCTTCGCCCCGCAGAGCACCATGGCATTGATCGCGCTTCGGTGCACGTTTCTCGGAAGTATGATCTTATCGTTCTTCTTGCAGCAGGACAGGATCATAGACTGGACCGCAGACGTGGTGCCGCCCACCATAAGAAACGCGTGATCCGCGCCGAATGCCTCCGCCGCCAGCTCTTCTGCCTCCTTGATCACGGAAACCGGATGGCAAAGATTATCCAGCGGCTTCATGGAATTCACGTCGATACTGACGCACCGTTCTCCCAGAAGCTCCACGAGCTCCGGATTTCCCCTTCCGTGCTTATGTCCCGGAACGTCAAAAGGAACGATCCGGTTCCTCCTGAAACGTTCCAGCGCCTCATAGATCGGCGCTCTCGTCTGCGATAATTTTCCCATTGCAAAACCTCCAAAATATAATGGTACTGTGCATCCTGTACATGCGCCGCACTGATCATGCTGTGCCGCCCGTCATAGGGTCCGGCTTGCCTCCCCGCCCGTCTGGCTTATCATACAAAAAACACAGGTACAGGTGCATGCGCGCCCGTCCTGTGTTTCTGTCACTTTATATCTTATCCTGCCGGAATCATCTATCAATTCAGCCTGCAGTTAAAACAGATATTTTGGTTAGAGTCTATATAGCAAATATTTTTACTTTTACTACTCTTATTGACCGTTTCACAAGTTGCGTATGCGTACAATGCACACCGGTTATAAAGTAACCAACTTATAAAATTAGAGTTCCTCACTCAATCAATAATGCAGCATTCCGCCGCGTAAAATATTTGCATGGAGAACTTTCCATATATCTGTTTCCATACATTGGGTATCGTAACATAAAAAAATAAAATTTACAAGATATTTGCCGAAAGTTAGTTCCTTTCCGGCAACAATTCAGCCCTGCGGGGGAATCCGCCGCTGCTGTCCCTACCAGGAAAGAATCTCTCCCGTTATCACCTGTTCTTTCTCCTCTGACCGGTCGAACAGCACCGCGTTCCCATGTCCCAGACAGTTTTTCCACCGGAGGATATCCGTCGGAGTCATCACTTCCTGATAGCACAGGAACAGTACATATTCCTTCTCCCCGTCGATGATCCGGAGCCCCTCCGCTTTCTGCGGATCCAGGTAATCCTGTTCAACCTCCGAGTAAAGCCGGACTGTCTCGATCCAGACCGGATCTGTGCTCCCCTTCTCACCTCCGTTGATCACGGTGATCCTGCCGCAGTATTCCGCTCCCTGAAACCTCCCCCTGTATGTCTTGTTGGGATGCTTCTCATTATAGAAACTGGACTGCTCGGTGTCCTCCAGCGTCCCTTCTTCCTCCGGTCCCGCGAACTGTACATAGGCTTCTGCCCGGTCTCCTGTAAAATGGATCATCCCGTTGTCCAGAAGCTCCGTCGTCCCGTGCCCGCTGAAGTGGAGCAGGCTCTCATATGTATGATCCCAATGCGCCAGGAACCGGTCCACAAGGACATAGATATCCGGCTTGATCCAAATGACCTTCCGGTTCACGACCACATCTCTTACCCAGAAGCCGAAATGGGTTCCTTCCACAAACGCGCCCTTTTTCCCGTCAAAGAACTGCTGCTTTGCACAGGTGCACAGATTTCTGTAGGTCCAGGAATCCGTACACTCGGAGAAGCCTCTTCCATCTACAAGAACTACATTGTGCGCCTCCGCCTCTTTCAGGCGATACCGGTCGATGCAGTCTGTATAAGTGTACCTTCCCGAATCCACCAGCACATCCTCCCCGCGGATCACAAGATCCACATGGAGCTTGTCTGCATGGCCGTGGCCTCCGCCGGTATGGCCGCAGTGGAAATGAAGGAGATTGTCTTCCTGCGTCCATCCGCTCCTGAGATAATAATTGCCTCCGAAGGGAAGCTCTGAAGAGGTAAACTCCGGCTGCTCCGAGGGAAGCTCACCATATTCTCTGCAGGCTTCCCAGCCGAATTTCCAGGCATTGTCATAATCCATATGACGGTAACCGCCGGATTTAAGCACGCCGTCCCCGAGCAGGAACGCTCCCGCCGTGATCAGATCCCTCAGATCCGTTGCGTCGCTGTCACCCTGGGCGAACTGCGTGTGATCCGGTTTCTTCCATTTGTAGTCCGCATACGCCATCTTCCTCACAGTATTCCGGATCACTTCCGGCAGCTTCACGCCGGCCCGTTCCCCGTACCAGAGCGCCGTAAGGTAGCACTGATAGACCTCGTTGTGATACATCGGGGACTGCTCCCACTGCATCCCATCCTCCAGCACCTGCACCGCCGCGGCGTCCTCAAGCCGCTTCACCGCAGTCTCCAGACAGCGCTCCGAATCCGGGAGCACCAGGGAAAAGAGCAGAAGCCCGCAGGATTCTATAACACCCCAGTTGCTGATATATTTGTGGGGCTGAAAATTCTCCATCAGCCGCTTCTGATGCCGCTTCATGCACTCCTCTGTCTTTTTGAGGAATCCTTCATTCACAGCGCTGCTCCCGGATATCTCCGCCAGCGCGCGGAGCCAGATCTCCCCGCGGATCCCGGTCTCCAGCGTCCTCCACGGTCCTCCGGCGCCTTCTTCCACCGAAGGATTCCGTCTGATCCAGTCGTCCAGCAGCCGCACACAGTGGGCTGCATACTTCTCATCTTTCGTCAGCCGGTAAGCCTGGGCGAGATAGAGCAGAAACCGGTGCCGGTTGAACTGCCATACAAACTCCGGGTCCCCCCACGGAACCAGATTCCAGTCAATCTCGTCAGTAAAGTGCACCGGCTTCCATGTCCTCTCCATATCCCACCGGAAATCAAATAAAAACGTATTCTCGCAGGCGTCCTCCGCCACCCTTATCACGTGAGCCGTGTCTTCCTGCCAGTTTTCCCTGCAGTACTCTGCTACTTTCTCCACCCCTTGTGTCCCGAATATCGCTTCTGTCTTCCGAAGCCACTCTGGTTTTCGCATTATTTATCTCCTTACTCTGGGGAACCGGATGTTCACCCTGAACAGGTCCCCGTCCAAATATAATTCAAATCTGCCTCCCTGCATCTCCGCAAGCTCCTTCGCAATGGAAAGGCCGAGGCCGCTCCCTTCCGTGCTTCTCGAAATATCTCCCCGGATAAACCGCTCGGTCAGCTCATCCGCCGAGATGTTGAGCTGCTGTTCCGAAACATTTTTAAGGGAAAAGCTGACATTCTCTTCATCCACGGACAGGTCCGCATAGACCCTTGTGCCGGGCATGGCATACTTCGCCGCGTTTCCGAAAATATTCTCCAGGACCCTCCACATCCGGCGCCCGTCCACATGGATCACCGCCGGCTCCTCCGGAAGGTTCACCACCACGCTCAGATTCCTCGCCGCGAACTTCTCGGCGAACTCGCCTTCTGTCTGCTGGATCATTTCCACCAGATCCACATCCATATACTCAAGGACGATGTTTCCGCTGCTGACCTTCGACGCCTCGACCACATCCTCCGTCAGCGTCTTCAGACGCTGTGCCTTTGCCTCGAGAATGTCAAGATAGCCCCTGATCTTCGGATCCTGGATATTCTCCCGCTTCAGGATATCGACATAATTGATAATCGAAGTCAGAGGCGTCTTGATGTCATGGGATACATTGGTGATCAGATCCGTCTTCAGGCGCTCATTCTTCATGCCCTCCTCGACCGCCTTGTTCAGGCCGCCTCCGATGTCGTTGAGCTGCTCCGCCAGCTTTCTGTTGGACCCCTGCAGGCCGCCCAGCGGAACCTTATAATTCATATTTCCCGATGAGATCTCCTCAATGCCCTTCTTCAGCCGCCCCTTAGCCACAGCATTGCTCAGGATGAAATAGATCACGGCAATGTCCACAGCCAGCATGAGCAGGACAAGCACCGTACTGCCTCCGGAAGCCAGCGCCACCCACTGCAGGATCACAAATACGCCGGCAATGACCGCAGCCTTTGTCGTAACGGCACGCTCGCCAATCACAACTGCGCCGAAGGAGATCAGCATCCGGCAGAGACTGTCTGCCCAGAGCCGCTTCCCTTTGATCCGCTTCACCAGGCTGAGGTAGCCCAGGAAGAAACAGGAGAATGTAAACAGCCCGTACAGGAACAAGGCAGTTATGTCAAAAAGGCTGAGCATATTTGTGAACAGCCCCGTATAGTAGTTCAGCGGCGCATCATAGGAATACGCGTCCATATAATATGAAGCCGAATCCGCTGCCTGGGAGACCGTGCTGATGCCGCTGCCCGACATGGCGAACAGCCATGTACCACAGATCCATACTCCGATCACGACGGCCGCCGCGATCTCTGTCTTCCACCGGTCGAACGCTGTCAGGCGAAGTTCATCGTCCTTCTCGTTTCTCCCCGCCGCCATCGTAAGCCAGACCGCCGCGATGAGGAAGAGGGTCCCCGAGACGATCGCCAGGATCAGGGAATGCTGCAGGAACGGGGCATTCTGCTCATAGTTTATCTTTCCTTCATAAAACTGATCCCGGATCGGGAAATCCGTATCCACCGCAACCGCGAACGTGCTGTTGAAATTTCTCCGGTTTTCATATGAACGCACCGCATCCCACTCGCTGGACGCAGATATGCTCATATTCGTCTCAAAATCCCCCAGCTTCGGATACACGATCATATACTTCACGGAATCTCCCGACTTCATGCTCTTTATGTTTTCCGCTGCATTTTCATAGCTCTCATAGCCGCCCCGGTTTGTCTCGACCCGCTTTGTCTCCTCATTGATATACAGATAGGTAAAGTTTGTATTTCCCTCCCCCAGATATGCCCAGCCGCTCTGGTAAGTCTGATAATCCGAATAAATGCTGTTCAAAACGGATGCAATATCGTCATAGATGATCGACAGTTTTCCGTTGAGCTGCGGATTTCCGTTCACCACCTGGAGAAGATTCTCCGCTCCGTCAGGCGCGTATTTTTCTCTGAGAGCCTGACCAAAATTCCAGCAGTCCGTATACTCGATCTCACCGCTGCTGTTCAGGATGCGGAACTCATAAAATCCGGAAGATGTCAATTCGCCGTTCTCCAGTCCGTTCAGGAACTCTGGCGTATCGTCCGGATCCTCCATTTCCAGTGAAAGCTGCCCATTGTCGAGCAAAGTAATAAAATCGCTGAGATAATAATAGTAATAACTTCCGTCCGTCCTCTCGCACACGATCACGCTGTTGGTGTCGTAAATGTCTCCTTCGCCGCTATTGTAATCCTCGCTCCAGTTCTCCAGCTCCTCCAGCGTATACGCCACACCCGAAGTATTCTCCCCGGATATCCTCCCGCTCTTTGTATACTCTACAACATCAACCAGCTTATCCGGACTGTAGGACCCGTCTGTCTCAAACATCCGTTCCAAGCGGATCCTCTCCATCACCTGTCTCATCATGCCCTGCACCATAGAATTGAAGTCCGCCGACTCCTCGAATGGCTGCCCGGCAAGTTTCCACACCTCTGCCGGATTGGACGTACCGGCGAGTGTCAGGGCTCCCAGCAGGCTGGTAATGCACACCGCCCCGCTGATGATCGCTACGACCAGCAGAACAACTTTTGTCACCGTCTTTCTATACCACTTGTTCATGAAACTCCTTTCCTGTGCTCCCACACAGAGGATCACGCTTTTTCTATTTTATAGCCCACGCCCCATACCACTTTCAGGTAGCGCGGCTCTTTGGGATTGATCTCGATCTTCTCCCGGATATGCCTGATATGCACCGCGACCGTATTGTCCGCGCCGATCGCCTCCTCATTCCAGATCGACTCATAGATCTGGTTGATGGAAAAAACCTTCCCCTGATTTTTCATAAGGAGGAGAAGGATATTATACTCTATCGGAGTGAGCTTCACATGTTCCCCGTCCACGGTCACTTCCTTCAGATCATCATTGATCCTCAGTCCGCCCACCTCATAGACCTGTTCCTTCGGTCCCTGGGAAGTCCCGCCGAGCTGTGTGTATCTGCGGAGCTGGGACTTCACCCTTGCAACAAGCTCCAGCGGATTGAAGGGCTTCGTCACATAGTCGTCAGCTCCTACGTTGAGCCCCAGGATCTTATCCGCATCCTCAGATTTCGCCGACAGGATGATGATCGGGATACTGTTCTTCTCCCGGATCTTAAGGGTGGCTCTGATTCCGTCCAGTTTCGGCATCATGATATCCAGGATCAGAAGGTTTACATCCTCCTTTTCAAGGATACTGAGCGCCTCTATGCCGTCGTAGGCTTTCAGGATATGATATCCCTCCTGGGACAGATAGATCTCGATCGCGTCTACTATTTCTTTATCATCATCACATACTAAAATATTGTACATCTTCATCACCTCCCTTACAGTATACATGATATCGAATTTTTTTTAAGAGGGGGAAGGAAAAATCTTATGATTTTATTAAATCACTATCCCTGATTGCGGGCGGCGGTCAGGCGGGAACATTCACAAACTCCCCTTGACATTTCCCCATAGGTGTGCATATACTGTATATATAAACATATACAGTTATTTTTGAAAGGAGGATTCCCGCCATGACGCCCCTGCTTAAGATCGAAAATCTTGAAAAACGCATCGGTTCTCTGCATCTTGAAAATATCACCCTGACCCTGGAGCCGGGATATATCTTCGGGCTCATCGGACGCAACGGCGCCGGGAAGACTACACTCATCCGGACGCTGATGAACCTGTACCAGAAGGACGGCGGCACTGTTACCGTGGACGGATATCCCATGGACGCGATGGAGCGGGAGGCAAAGGACCGGATCGGCTTCGTTCTGGATGAATTCCTGTTCGAGGAAAAGCTGAGCATCGCCTCCAACGGGCGCCTGTTCGGCTCCACCTACAGCAGTTACGACCATGACCTTTTCCTGCGGTTCTGCAAGCGGTTCGAACTGAACCCGAAGCAGAAAGCCGGAAAGCTCTCAAAAGGGCAGAAGACCCGCTTCCAGCTCGCCTTCGCGCTCTCCCACCAGGCAAAGCTGTTCATCATGGATGAGCCTGCCTCCGGCCTGGATCCTCTCTTTCGCAGGGAGCTGACCGGTTATATGCAGGAACTGGTGGAGGACGGCACCCGGAGCATTCTCTTCTCCACCCACCTTACCGCGGATCTGGATCAGATCGGAGACTACATCGCTTTGATCGACGACGGACATTTTCTCTTCTGTTCGGACAAGGAAAGCCTCCGGGAGCGGTTCCGCCTCCTGGAAGGGTCCAGGGAAGAAATAGAGGCGCTCCAATCCCCGGGGATCCTCGCCAAGGTCCACGAAGAATACGGAAGCATGGCGCTGGCAGAATATCCCGGACCGGAACTGACCGGCCGCCTCTCCTCCCGGGCGCCGACGCTTGCCGAACTTCTCTACTATCTCCAGAAAGGAGGCTGTATCCGATGATGAAGCTTGTATTGACAAAACTCGGACTGGAGCTCCGCAGAAATATTCCTCTGCTCCTCTTCTGTGCGGTATGCTATTATTTCCTGTCGTTCGTCATCATGATGGCTGTTTTTACCCAGCGCGTCTGGGAGATGCCCGAAGTGCAGCATATATACCAGTCCGACAGCCCGGAACTTATACAGAACTTTTTGACCGGCTTATTGACGCAGGAATATTCCGCTTTTGCCTGCGGGATATCAGCTCTGACACTCCTTTTGATCGGACTGGTCTCAGCACGGCTGCCGCTCCGGCTTCCCAGGGCGCTCTACGCATGCGCCGCTGGGGAGAAAGAGAAGCTCCGGTTCCTTAAGCTGTACCTTGCAGGGAAGCTCATCTTCATGCTGCTTCTGCTCATCCTCAGCTCCCTGTACTGGAAAACCCTCTTTCTCTCCACCAGCGCTCCTGCTTTCGCCATCCAGATCAGCCTGACGGTATTTCTGTTTCTCGCCTTCAGCCTGAATACGGATCCCGGGAACCGGCGGGAGGCAAAGAAAAAATGTCCGGACATGGTGACTGAGCGCAGCAGCGAGACCTTTGTCTCTGTCTACTGGAGCGCTCTGCTGATCCTGGAGAACACTCTGTTCTACTCCCTGGTCTACGCAGGGACAGAATGGACCTGGCCGCTTGCCGCCCTCTGGATCCCCATACTCCTTGTGAATATTTATCTTGCACTGAAACACACTTCTCCCGTCCTGCGCCATGTGCTCCGGTATGAGAAGATCTATTTCCCGATCCAGAACGAAACGGAGAGAAAAGACATTGAACATATTTATTAGAGAAGACAGCAGCCTTCCGATCTATGAACAGATCGTGTCTGCAGTCAAAACTTCCATATTAAATCACGAGATTGCTCCCGGAGATATGCTCCCGTCCATCCGCTCTCTCGCAAAAGACCTGGGGATCAGCGTCATCACCACAAAACGCGCTTACGAGGAGCTGGAGAAACTGGGGCTGATCTACTCCGAGCAGGGCAGAGGCTTCTTCGTCAGCAGGTTCAATCCGAACCTTTTGATGGAGGAACAGCTCAAGACTCTGGAAAATCATCTGGAGGATATCGTCCGTGAAGCAAAAAACCTGAATCTGTCCCCCGGAGAACTGACCGACATGATCCGTCTGCTCTGGGATAAGGAGGTGGACCGATAATGAAAAAAGGAACTCTTTCAACGATCATCTGCGGCGTTATCGTCCTGGTCTCGTTCATCGCCATTCTGTTCTTCGCCGCGCCCAGAGGCCTGGGCAGGGACAGGGACAATGAATTCCGCTCCGGCTCCGGGATCGAGATCTCACAGCTGTCGGACCTGCAGTCAGAGTCTCTCTATAAGCTGTGCAAGGTATGGGGATATGCAAAATACCGGCATCCGTCTGTGATCGACGGCTCACTGAACTGGGATGCAGAGCTCTTCCGCGTCATGCCCGACGTTCTGGCCGCCGGCAGCCCGGATGAAGCGAACACCGTACTTTACCTCTGGCTGTCGCAGTTTCCGTTCACCACAGCCGAGCCCGGAAGCACCGCCAGATTATGGCTTGATCTTCAGGAGGAAGCAGGCGGAATATCCGCCGACGCCGTCTGGATCTCAGACACTGATCTTCTCGGAGAAGCCCTGAGCGGATACCTGACAGACCTTTCCCAGGTGTATACTGCAGACCGGGGCGATTCCTATGCCTCCTTCGATATCACTGCAAAGGTAAGCTTTGACAACGAGCAGTCTCTGCCCTGTTCCCCGGAGGACGACGGCGTCAAACTGCTGGCGCTGTTCCGCTTCTGGAATATCTATGAATATTACTCGCCGAATGTGAGCATCACAAAGATCGACTGGGATGAGGCGCTGAAGCAGGGGATCCCGAAGATAGTCCAGACGGACACCTACCGGGATTATGTCCTCGCTCTCGCAGAGACCGCCGCCCTGACCGGCGACGCGCACATTGCTGTAAGGGATCCAGAGGATACGATAGACAATTATTATGGGACTTATTTTCTGCCCTGCCGGTTTCAGACGGCAGAAGGACAGGTCGTCGTCTCAGAGACGTCTGATTCGGAGAGCACAGACAGCCTTCAGCGCGGCGACGTTATCACAGCTGTCAACGGAATCCCCATCGATGAACGGATAGAAACGCTGAGCAGGTATATCGCTGTTCCCGAGGACGGAAAGATCGGCTCCCTCATGGACAGCTCCCTCTTAAAGTCTGATCAGGACAAAGCCCGCGTGGATGTGATCAGAAACGGAGCTCCTCTCTCCCTCACCGTAAAGTGCTCCGAATCCTCCTTCCGCTCAACAGAGAATCTCTCCAGCCGGCTGATCTCAGACGGGAGGATCGGCTACCTGAATCCCACCGTCTCCAGCGAGAACGAGCTGAAGCAGATCATGTCAAAGTTTCAGGATACCGAAGGGATCATCGTGGATCTGCGGTACTATCCGTCAAATTTCATAAGACGCCTTCTGGGTGAGTATCTCATCCCTGAGCCGGCACAGTTTGCCACCATGTCGCTCCCCAATCCGGTCGC
This sequence comes from Lachnospiraceae bacterium UBA1818, assembly GCA_904419285.1. Lineage (GTDB taxonomy): Bacteria > Bacillota > Clostridia > Lachnospirales > Lachnospiraceae > Mediterraneibacter > Mediterraneibacter caccogallinarum. The sequence goes on along the minus strand of CAJFQZ010000002.1, from coordinate 108,117 downwards.
GCCCGGAAGCTTTTACTTCAACGACAACTGTATCAGCGGCTCCGGCTACCTTCGTTCAACCGGCGAGGATGATACAGAGTACCCTCTTTACCAGGGCCGCACTGTCATCCTGATGGACGACACCTCCGTCAGCAGGAGTGAATTCACCATCATGGCGCTCCGCCAGACCCCCGGGGCAGTCGTAGTCGGAAGCCCTTCTCTCGGAACCGACGGAGACGTGGTCGACGTATCCCTGCCCGGACAGATCTCTTTCTCGATCAGCGGGCTCGGGGTCTATACACCGGACGGCGGGCAGACTCAGCGGATCGGGCTTACGCCGGATATCGAATGCCGTCCGACAGTGGAAGGGATACGTGAAGGACGCGACGAGCTGGTCAAGAAAGCCGTAGAAATCATACTCTCAGATGAGGAGGTGGAATAAATGTCGGAATTTACATGCAATGGGATCAGCCGGTCATTTAAAAATTTCCAGCTGGACCACATCTCATTTTCAATGGAAAGCGGATACTTCTATGTACTGATTGGAGTCAACGGTTCAGGCAAGACTACGCTGCTCAACTGCATCAGCGGGGTGACAGACCGATTCACGGGAGACGCCCGGATCGACGGAGCCTCTCTGAAAAACACTCCGGTAGAATACAGGCAGAAACTTGGGTATATCAGCGAGGCCCGCCCCTTCTTTCTGGAAAAATCTCTTCTGGAAAACGGGGAGCTGTACAGGGAGTTCTATCCGAACTGGTCTTCCGGAGATTACCTCCGTTATCTGGAACATTTCGAGCTGAATCCGTCCCGGCAGGTCTGCGGCCTGTCCAAGGGCGAGTCCATGAAATTCCAGACAGCCTTCGTCCTTGCCCACCATCCGCGCTTTCTCTTCCTGGACGAACCGCTGGACGGCTTTGATCCGGTCTTCCGCCGCAGCTTTCTCGATCTGCTCCGGGATCTTCTGGATCTGGATATGGGGATCCTTCTCTCCACCCACATCACGGAGGATCTGGACCGGATGGCAGACTATCTTTTGATCATGGAAAATGGAAAACTGTCCCGCTGCGAGACAAAAGAACAGCTCAGCGATGACTATGCGGACATCACAGGGCGCAATGCCCGGCACATCCGTGATCTTCTGGAGCTGGAGCACAGAGGAGGTGCGCGATGAGCTATTACAGATATGAAAAGAAACATCTGAAAAACCTTGATTCCCGGATCTGTATGGGCTTCTTTCTCTTCTGCTTTCTCCTGAACGTAGTCTCAGGGACAGAGGCCGCGGCGGACAATGTGCCGGAACCCATCCGGTTCAGCCTGCCGCTCTGCTTCATCTTTCTCGGTGCCTGCCTTGCGCTGACGAACAGTGCCCTGTTTTTCTCCAGGGAGCAGAACGAGAGGATCTTCCTGCTGCATAAATACCGCTTTGTACCGGCAGACCTGCAAAAAATGTTCCGGGCGAAAGCAATGCTCCTCCTCCGGGAGCTGCTGATTTTCCTGCTGCTCAGCCTTGCAGTCTATCTTTTTATCGTCCTTGGCAAGTACGGAACAAAGGCAGAACTCGCTGAACCGCTGTGCCTCTTCCTGTCCATAGCGGTATTCGGGCTGGTATTCTCAGGTGTGGAACTTGCCCTTAACGCAGTACTGCTCAGGAGGTCAGAATTGTAGCGCAGCCGGAAGAGTTTTCGTTTTCCCATAGAAGAACAATGCGGCAGCCACAAGGACATTCCTCGTGGCTGCCGCAAAATATGCTTATTTATCAGCTTTCTCTTTTTTACTGTCTGTACTCTGTTCCTCACCGGCCGGCTGCTGCGCCGGATCATCCAGCACTCCGCCCTCGATCAGCGTATCCAGGAATTCCCGGATATCCTCTCTTGCCGTCTCTTCATCCACATCGTATGATTCCAGGATCCCGTGAAGCAGATCGTCAAATGTAACCTCTGACTGAAGCATCTTCCACAGGTCCGCCCCGACTTCATTCACGGTAATCAGACCGTTGAAGCTCAGCACTGTCTTCCCGGTCGGAATGATCACATAATCCCCTGCAATTTCCCGCAGGACAAACTCTTTCTGTACCTTCATATTCCTATTCCTTATACCATATAGATTTATACAGGTTATTCTACACTATTCTTGTCTGATATGCAATGTCGGAAAACGTCTGAATTTCTCCCTGAGATCACATACAATTCCATCGGTTTCTCTCTGCTGGCAGATCATTCCACTCAACTGATACTGAGCACTGCAATCTCCGGCGGATTATTGAATCTTGGGAGTTTCTGTCTGTCGCTTCCCAGCCCGCTCGTCACAAACATCTGGAAATTATCTTTTTCATACATTCCATGTATATACTCTGGAAAGAATCCCTGATCTCCTCCGTACAGTCCGCCGAGGAAAGGCAGTACGACCTGTCCGCCATGGTTATGTCCGCTGATCACAAGATCCACATCCCACACCTTGCTCGCATCTCCGAAAATAAAACTGTCCGGGCGATGTGCCAGCATGATCTTCAGACGATCTGTATTCTGAAAATCCTGAAGGAAATTCAAAGTATCATCAGGGGCTGCCGCAGCGTCATTATTTCCGTTGAGGCCAAAGGCATAATCATACATTCCGCCAAGGCGTATCTGCGTTCTATTCACATCAAGATCTGTATATTCCTTATCCAGCACGACTGCCCCTGCTTCCTCAAGCTGCTCTGTCAATTCCGAATGACCGTTTTCAATATACCCGATCTCATGATTTCCAAGTGCATAATAGATCGGCGCCGTATCTCTCAATGCTTCGATCAATGTCAAAGGGACGTCTGCATTCTCTGACTCGGCGTTCAGCATATCTCCATCCATGAGAATAAGGTCCGGGCTGATCTGACGTATCTTTTCAACAAGCTTTTCATTATCTTCACCGAACTCATGGTCATGCAGGTCAGCGATAACCACTGTCTTCACCGGATGTTCTACCCCGAATTCTGCCGTAAATTCACGAACCGTCAGAAGGTTCACCGAAACCCACAGACTGATCAGAATATACACTGCCAGAAGAAGAATAATAAGCAGTATTATCATTAGCAGTAAATATTTTTTCTTTCTTCTTTTTTTCATGAAATCTGCTTCCTTCTAAACTATATCATGATACCCTATACCGGTTTGAAATTCAACTGTGGACAAAAAAGTGGACAGCTTTTTTTAAAAAAGCCTCCCTCCGATAAGGTTACAATCATTTTATCATTATCGAAAGGGAGGCTCAAGTCCGCTATTCTGTTTTTATCCTGCTGTTATCTGTGAGTTTTCTTTCTCACAGCTCCATATGCCGCGCCTGCTGCTGACAGAAGCATGACTGCCGCCCATACAGCAGGAGTCCACGTATCCCCGGTCTTCGCAGCCTTGTTCACTCCGGCTGCCGCACCGTTCTGTCCACCTGCAGCGCCCGCTGCTCCGCTGTTTCCAGCAGCGCTGCTTCCGCCGGCCGCGCCACTGTTTCCTTCTGTACCGCTGCCACCGGCTGTTCCATCATTATCACCGGTACCCGGAACCGGCTCTTCCGGTTTCACCCCGGAATGATCCGTAAATGCCGGATTCCAGTTTCCTACACCTGTGCCGAATCCCATCTGGGCAAGCAGAGAATCCAGAAGACCTTCTGCATCCTCTGTCGTCTCCATTGTTCCCAGTACGATATCTGTATAGTCAGACGGATCCAGGTATGCGCCCGCCTCATCTTTGCTGTTATATTCTGCAAAGCGGACGTCGCCGTGGTAAGTCACGTCCACTGTATTTCCATCTTTGTCTTTTCTGGTCCACACGTTCCATCTCTCATCCTGGATCGACGAGTCCATTGTACACTCGATAAAAGTCACTGCTGAGGATGTATTCTCATAAGTCGGATTCTTACGATCCGGATCATATGCTGTAAGATAGCTGCTTCCATCCTCGTTTCTCGCTGTCTCTGTATAGATCTCCGTCTGCCACGGACGTCCAAGGCTCACATCTCCGTCCTCGCCGTATGCCGGATCTGCCTCCAGAGTACACTGTGTGAATACGAATCCCACATTTCCTTTCTTTGTGTTGGCCGCAGTAAAGTATCCATTATCTTTGCCTGTAAAATACGCCATATACAGATCACAGTTTGTGAAATATGCATCCGCATCGCCGAAGATAAAGTCCACAGTACCTTCGATATAGCAGTCCTCCACCTGCACTCTGGAACCTGCGCCGTGCAGATACAGTGTATCCTGACGCCCGATGAACCGGCAGTCCTTCAGGTATACCTTGTCTGCCGCCGATCCGAAGGCAACAGCCGGAGTCTGCTCATCTTTTGCAGTGTGATCGTCAATATTGTAACTGTTCTTGAACGTAATGCCCGATGCGCTGAATCCTGTCGCATTGGCAGTCAGGAGCACAGTTCCGCTCTGATCTGTTCCCACATCGTATTCATCCTGAGGGATGAAAGTTCCGTTTTCATCAAATGTATTCGAAGAATAATAGCTTTCCTCGATCACAATCTCTCCGCCGTCCCTGTACATCGGCTGGAAAGACACCCACGGCTTGTCGACTGTGACATGCTCGGTATAGGTTCCCGGCGCGATCAGGAGCACGAGCGGCTCTGCCGCGCTGGATTCATTGGCGTCAAGCGCCGCCTGGATCGTCGTATAGTCATAAGCGCCGTCTGCCCCGACGGTGACAACGTTCTCATTTACCACGCTGTCGCTCAGATAGTCAACCGTAATTCCTGTCAGATAGCAGCTTCCCGTACCGTCTGCGCTGTCAAAGGCAAGCTCAACATAAGTATTTTCAGTCACTTCCGGAAGCGCTGTCTCTTTGCCGACCTCGATCTCTGTCCCGTTCAGCGTCACTGTAAGATTGTTGTAATTATTTCCGGATACCGTGATAGACGCTCCCTGCTCATCCGGGGCAACTGGGATATAGAGCGATGTACCCGCTCCCACCTGCGTGTCGCTTCCGCCCTGCGCCGCAGTACGCGGGCCAAACTTTCCTGTGACCGCGTCGATCTGGATGCCGTCATACTCTCCCATGGCTCCCTGCACCGTCGGGCGCTCCACCTGGCTCGACTCTGTGAAATCCCACACCTTGTCCTTCGCCTCGACCGACGGAGCGTCAAAATCGCTGTCGCTTACATAGTTCAGCGAAATGGAATTCACATATGCGATCGTATCAAACTCCACCTTCAGGTAACGGGGATACGCAGAAGCCTCCGACATATCAAGGGCGATCTCCTCGTTTGTCGTATGGCTTACTCCATCCACCTTGATTTCTGACGGCGTGTTTCCATCCTGCGTTCCTGCGATCAGAAGCGCCGCTCCCGCCGCGTCATAGGCAGCCGGGATGTAGACGACTGTCCCTGCATTGATGACTGTCCTTTTCTGCTCCGGCTGGATATTGAATTTTCCTGCTGCGGCATCGATCTTCATGCCGTCAAACATTCCTTTATTTCCTTCCAGCTTATCCCCTGCCGCAGCTGCTCCGCTCTCGTCGAGCAGGCCTTCCGCGCTGTCAAAGGTCCATGTCTTGTCCTCCGCAGCCGCGCTCTCCGGCACGCCCGGATACTCTTCCACCGGCGCGCTGTAAGAAACCGTGATGCCCTTAATATATGCCTGGCTCACAAATGTCACCGTACAGTACCCGTCCTCTTCCGATGCCGTCAGCGGAATGCTGACACTTCCGACGGCAGAAGTATATTGCTCTCCGCCAGCTTCCACTGAGGCTGATCCTCCGGAAAGTGTAATACTCAGCGTACCTCCGTTCTCATTCGCCGATACCGGGACAGACAGGACCGTTCCTGCGTTGATCTGTGTGTCGTTTTCTCTCGGGAAAAATTTGCCTGTCAAAGCATCAATCTGAATGCCGTCATATTCTCCCGAATTGCCCTCCAGTGCCGGGCGCTCCATGCTGCTGGCTGCTGTAAAATCCCAGCTTCTGTCTTCCGCCTGTGCCGCTTTGTCCTGGGCAGATACAGTCGCCGCAGTTCCCGCTGCTGACACTGTCCCTGCCATCATACTGACGGTCATGGCAGCAGAGAGAAGACCCGCTAAAAATGCTCTCTTCATTTTCAGCCCTCCTTAATTAATCCTTAAATCCAATGCAGATTTACGCCGCGACTAACATTTATGTGCAGTAATCCACATTTTTCCATATACATGGTAGTTTCTTCCACTTTTCCTGTCAATATGAGTTTTCACGAAAAAACATAGAATATTTTATCATTCCTTTATTTTTGCACAGTTTTTCTCACAGTTATTTTCCAAACACATATATTGATATTATAAAAACGAATGACATCCGAGTTGTCCTCAGGCAGGATACTCTGATGTCATATTTTCTGAAAGGATGCTGTTCTATGAGCATAAAAGGAATTGACGTCAGTAAATTTCAGGGTGAAGTAGACTGGGAGCAGGTTAAAGCGGCCGGCTATCAGTTCGCCATGCTGCGCGCAGGCTACGGCTTCAATACAGTAGATGAACAGTTCCGCCGAAACGCTTCCGAATGCAGCCGTATCGGCCTTCCAATCGGCGCATACTGGTTCTGCTATGCCGTCAGTCCCGAAACCGCTGCCCGGGAAGCGGACGGGTGTATAAGCACAATCTCTGATTATAAGCTGGATTATCCCGTCTGCTATGATATTGAACAGGCAAGCGCCGACTATGCAGCCGGCCAGGGCGTCACGTTCACTCCCGATCTGGCAAAACAGCTGGTGCAGAGCTTCTGCAGCCGGATCGAGGAAAAAGGATACTTCGCCATGTTTTACAGCAATAGGAACTTTCTCGATAACTATCTGGGAACAGAACTCCCCCGCCGCTATGCACTCTGGTATGCCCGCTACACGGACACTTTTGACGGAACCGACTGCGGTATATGGCAATACACCAGCCAGGGGAGCGTCCCCGGGATCAGCGGCAGTGTGGATCTGGACATAAGCTATGTCGACTACCCTTCTGTGATCCGAAAGGCAGGTCTGAACCGCCTGACCGGATCCGCCCCCGCGCCGTCTCCTGTCCCATCCCCGGAATACATCACCTATGTGATCCAGCCCGGAGATACGCTGAGCGGGATCGCAGCCAGGTTCGGCACGACAGTGAGCACGCTCTCCTCGCTGAATAATATATCGAACCCTGACAGGATCTATGCCGGAACAACGATCCGGGTTCCGGAAACAGCCGGCGGAACAAGGACCTACACGATTCAGTCCGGCGACACGCTGAGCGGGATCGCAGCCAGATTCGGTACGACAGTAAGCGCGCTTGCCGCTCTCAACGGCATTTCAGATCCCGATCGGATCTACGCCGGGACAACGATCAAAATCCCGTAACCAGTTAAGAAATTCATTATTATTTTTCTTTTTCTTTTAGACTTTAAACATAATTTGGACACATTTTCTGATTATACTAAAACACAGATAGTTGATAAAACAACTATCTCCCCCCTCATAAAGTAGACATCTTGGGGCAACCCAAGGTGTCGCACTTTACTCTCATTCCTTTAGATAACTATAAAAACAGCGAAAACCGTCAGTCGAAAGGCTGACGGTTTTTCGTGTATATGCAGGTCCGGCGCCCGCATGCCGCCTCCGGCGGACAGGACGCCTCATCTCTGCTTTTCAGGAATCCCGGTAATCTGAACATAAAGAGAGGGCGGCGTGCAGCGGATAGATCCGCCGCACGCCGCTCTCCTTCTAAATCAAGATCTCATAAACTTTCCCCATCTGAGATTTTTTTTAATTCTCCTCTTTCTTCTTCAGGGCTATAACTGCTCCTGCCGCAAGCACAGCTGCCGCTGCCGACGCTGCCATCGGAAGTACATTGGATGTATCTCCTGTCTTCGTCGCTTTAGCTGCAGAACCGGAATTCTGTGAAGAAGATGCCGCTCCGGCTGTCGTATTTCCTGCATACAGAGTATCGCTGTTCTGTCCTGAGGAAACAAGTGTCGGCGGCTCTGTGGAGCTTACCGCACCGCCTGTCTGATCAGTGCTTCCAGTATTTCCGCCCTGCTGATCCTCGCCGCTGTCAGCAGCTGTCAGTTTCGCGATGGCATCCTTCAGCTCTGCTGCGGATGCATCGATCTCTTCCTGCGTTGCAGCTTCATTTTCGAATACATCTTTCGCTGCCGCCAGGGCTGTGCGCATCACTGCGAAGCTCTGCGCCTCATAATCTGCTTCGTTAAGATTTTCTGCCTGTGCGATCAGATCCTCAAGGAGAGCTTTGTCCGGCTTGAGCATCATGTTCGCCATCGCGTCCAGCAGATTCTGCCATGCACTGGTTACTTCTTCCTGAGTCGCGACCGGATCTTCATAGACCGCTTTTGCTTCTTCAAGTGCTGATGTGAACGCCTCTTTTCCATCCTCAAGGTATTTATCCAGGTTAGCGTTCATCTCTTCCGCCAGAGCGATGACCTTTGCCAGGTCATCCTTATTTGCTTCCTTGAACTCCATGTACTGCATCGCCTTGATCAGGTTCTGCCATGCAGTGTCCACCTGGCTCTGTGTCACGGATGTATCTCCGGACTGTACTTTTGCAAGGATGTCCTGAGCATTCTGAAGCGCATTTTCGAAGTTCTCTCTTACAACGTCAATAACGCCGTCTGTGTTTACGCCGCCCGCAAGCTCAATCGCATATTCCAGAACTGCTGTAGAGATCTCTTCAGCCGGCTCTTCCTCGATCGGATTCTCCGCCTTGCTCATTCCGCGGATCTCGGATGCAAGCGCCCAATAATTGTGGTCAGCAACTCTCGTAAGCCGCACTCTGATATTAGTAACATTTTCTACTGCGTCAAACTCGATCATCTTCCATGAAGAATCATACTGCCATGTACCTTCAGCCACTTTCTGGTATCCTTCTGCCTCAAATCCGTCAGCATCAGGATCTGCAGCCGCATCAGCTGTCTTCACCCATATCTCATAGTCTGCATCAGTAATTGCGTTATAGTTATAGCTGCTCGGAACAGAAGCCATGTAGCGGATTCCATCCACCGTATGTGCTTCCGGATACTGCATATCGATCCATCCTTCTCCTGATGAAACAAGGCTCTGCCAGCCGTCATATGCCGTCATCCAGCCTGTCTGCGGATCACCGTCGATCGCGTATTCCTTCGGTCCGCATGAAGCGCCGAATGTTCCGTTCAGTTCCTCGCTTGGAGTCGTCAGTGTCACGCCGTCCAGCGGGATGTCATAGGACGAATTGGATGCAGGATCGATCGTATCCAGATACTGCATTGCTGCTCTTAATGTATAGTAAGCCTCCAGGATCTCATCAGCCGACGCATCTTCTTTATCCAGCACTGCATTTGCATCAGCCAGCGCATCTTTCAGATACTGCCAGTCTTCTGCTGAATAGGATCCTCTGTCGTATCCCTCTTCCGCCTGCTGTACCAGTTCTTTTAAGTCTTCTGCATTGAACTCTTCATCCACGCGCTCAATCTTCAGATTATCCAGGATGAAATCTTTATATCCGCCGAAATCTGCTTCAGAACCGCTGGTTCCCTGCAGATCCGGAGCTGTTGATGTAGAGTAGATGCCGAACCATGTCTGTCCGCTGATATCGCCGACAATATCAATACTGTAGTGTCCGTCTTCTCCCATCGCTTTCGCCATCGGATAAAGCTCTGTTCCGCCCGCGAACTCTCCTGCTCCGACTGTAAGCGCATAGGTTCCTTCACTTCCCGCCTGATAGTCAAAGCTTACCCTGTATTTCACGCCAGGCTCAAAACGGAAGTTCTGCGGAATCGTCTGATAGATCATACCATTATACTGTGTCAGTCCGTTTGTCTTGACAGACCAGTTGCCGTCCAGAACATCGTCCACTTTCTTTACATCCCATCCAGCCTGCGTATATGGTTCATGCAGTTCGGACAAGTGGGTGCGGTTATCCGTAACTCCCTCGGCGCTTCCGATAACAAACGGGTAGATACCCTGTGCGTTGTTCTCGAAATCCTGCTCCATTCCGACAATGTTTCCGTCCTCATCCTTCTTCACGACATCCATCTCGGACTCAACTACGCGGATATCGTCGAAGTAGGTGCTTCCTTCTCCAGCTTCTCTGGAAAGCGTCAGCGTCACTGTTCCGCTCTCCGGCGCGGTAAAGAATACATACATGTTCTGGAAATAACTGGAGCCGTCTACAGTTGCGCTGGAATTGCTGTGCGTATATGCCTGCACATAGTTCTTCGCGATAGACTCTTCCGTATAGTTAGTATCCAGGACCTTTCCGTCCGCTTTAACAGTAATGGAAGCTTTCGCTTCGCTCCGGTTGTCCACGCCCACATAGACCGCGTATTCCTGACCCGGAGTCAGATCTGTCAGTTCCTGGGTCATGGAAACTTCGCCGTCCATCTTCAGCATCGGGTTGCTGTACTGGCTCTTCGCGATCTCTGCTGAGCCCTCGCCGTCTTTCTCCCAGTACTCGTTGAGGCCGTCGTTTCCGGAGTTGAAGCCTGCGTCCACGATGTGCATGCCTTCGCTCCAGGTGATCTCCAGGTTCGCCTCATCGCCCTTGCACACGACATACGGCGTCTCCGCCTCTGCGGTCAGGGTGATCGTACCGTCTACTACCGGCACTGTCTGCTCCTCGGTCTTGCCCAGGTCTGTCAGCTTGTACACCTTCACATCGGTCATGTTCTTCCAGCTGTCCTGAAGCTCCCAGGTCGTCTCGCCGCCCTGTGTGTTCCAGTGGTACAGCTTCTCTTCCTCGGAAGCCACCTGGTCGCCCGTCTCAGAATCCCAGTTCCACGGGATCAGATAAGACTCGGTTCCCTTGGCGTTGGTGTTGTCGCCCTGGGTCACAGATCCCTGGGAGATCACGATGCCGTTCAGGGTCACTGTCCTGTCGCGGTATGCCGCGTCGCTCGGATCCGTGCTTCCTCTTGTGACAACGACCGTGTCGGTCTCAGCGGAAGATTTCTTCGGATCTGCCTTCAGTGTGATCTCTTTCTCCGGCGTCCATGTATAAGTCTCGCCGTTGTCTGTCATCTGGACCGGATCGCCGTCCTCCCACTTCACTACCTGGTAGTGCTGCAGGAACTTAGTCATCAGGTCATGGGTATACAGGTTCGTGATATACGCATCGTAATCATTCCTTCCCTGCCATCCCTCGAAATCCTTCATGTTGTAACCGCCCAGGAGCGGTGCGTTCGCAACGCCGCCGTAGCTCGGGTAATCTCCTACCCAGGAGTCCTTCTGATGGTTCCTTAAGAAACGCATCACTTCGCTGTTCTCGCCCTTGGAGGTATATCCGCCGTAGGTCAGGTCACATGCCCAGTGCTGGAAAGTAGAATCATACTCATTTCCGGATCCCCACTCAGTGGTCATTCGCCAGCCATTGTCCGTGATCATATCGGACATCTTTCTTGTCTCCCAGGAGTCTTCTCTGCTTCCTGAAGTCAGGTTGCCCCAGACATCCAGGTATACGAAATCCATATTGTCCCCGACCTTCTCCTTCAGTGCGTCGAAACGTGCCTGTCTCTCGCCGCTTGCAAGGTCATAGATGCCGTCAATGCCGATGCCCTGGTCCAGCCAGTTCCATCCGTAGCTCAGCGCCCCGGCGGAATTTCTTCTCACCAGCTCCTCGCTGAACGCCTTCGCCTCAGGATACATCTCGCTGGCATTCACATGGATACCAAACCGTGCGCCGTACTCTGCGCCCTTCTCCATCAGCGTGTTCATATCCTCGGCTCCGCCGATCCGCTCGCCGATGTTATCATAATCCGGATGCCCCGAATCATGTCCTTCACTTGCATATCCTTTTAAAAGTACGGACTGTCCCAGGCCGTCTGTATGCTGCGCCACACGTTTTACGTTATCCAGCGTAGTCAGGAACGGGTTCTGTGCCTGGCTGCTGAAATTCATTGCGATACGCCATGCCACAAGCTCCGGTACTTCCTCTGACTTATACGGGTTGTTCATGATATCACGGAATGCGATAGCGCCGTCCTGCCAGTCAATCTGCGCGTCCTCATTCATATCCCCTGTGATAATGATCTTGGACTGGGGCATCTCCGTCTCTGTGACAGTATACTCTACGCCCTTGGAATCCGTCACGTTGCGGTGGTAGTACCACTCCGCGCTGGCAAGCCCCATGGTCTTATAGCCGTCCCGCTCTTCCGACGTCGCGTAGATGCGGGTATTCTGGCTTCCTCCCTTTACAGGGGCTGCTACAACACGTCCGTCATGCTCAGAGTTGCTCCACATGCCGGCGCTCATCTCATCTGTAGACAGGAATGCGTACATGTAGTCTCTGTTCTCATAAGAACCCATATCTGCATTGACCTGGATCAGCTCATCTCCGCTGTAATGCGTATTGGAGGACATCACCGCGCCTTTTAAGTTGGCTCCGTTCTGCGTACTCCTTACAGAGATCAGGCTGTGGTTCGGGATCGAGATCGTCTGGAGCGGATAAGTCTCCACTGTATCCCCGTACTTGTTTGTAGTCGTCTGATCCTGGAGCTTATTGTCGATCTTCGTGATGTTGAACGCCAGCTGGTTCCCTTCTGCCTTCAGCTCTGCCGTGATCTCAGCGTCGATGTGTTTCTTCTCATTTTTGACGTTCATGACATAGGTCGCTGTCGTTCCGTCGAACTCTGCCTTCACATCTTCCGGCGCGACCTGGATATCAATGTCATTGATCCGGATCGTGTTGATAGCTTCTGTCTGTCCATAGAAGGTCTTTCCTTCCAGGCTTCCCTTCATCTCATACTTCACAACGCTCGGGAAGGTCTTGGATACATAGACATCCATCTCATCTGTAGAAAGGACTTCCGTCTCGATCTCCGGCTCTGCATCCAGCACAATGTCTGCTGCCTCGGCGTTCTGTCCGCTTACCTCAACGCTTCCTGTGCCGGTGATATATCCGTCTTTCACGACTATGATGTCATACACGCCATCGGCAAGCTCCAGCGTATAAGTTCCTTCCGCGTCTGTCACTGCCTCAGCGTCTCCTGCTGTTACCTTTGCGCCTTCCACCGGACTGCCTTCCGCGTCTGTCACCTTTCCGGTCACCTGATAGACAGCCGCCTCAGCCTGTCCTGCATAGTGGATGTCCTTCACCAGGACGTCTGTCACGTTCTGTTCCCAGCTTCCGCCTTTGAATGCGATCTGGGTGCCGAGCACATCAGCAATGCCGGAGAAGTCCTCATTTTCAAAGACGGTCTCTCCATCCAGCGTGAGCGTCATCTTGTGGTCCGCAGTCCACTCGATATGTACCGCCACTTCTTCTCCCTGTGCTGGAGCGGCGTGTCGGGAGCCCTGGTACCAGTCTCCGCCTCCTCCGGTATACTTCTGCCAGAACCATCCGCCGTTGTCATAGCCGACAAACATGCCGTTCTGATCTGTGTCATACCCCAGATAAACGCCGAACCGGTCGCAGTCGCCTGTACCTGTATTGGCATTGTTCGTTTTCAGCGTGAAGTCAAAGAAACCATCCTGGCTGAAATCAAAGGTGTTCGGGTTCACAAAGATCGCCGGCTTTGTACCGGGATTGTTCCCGTTGGACGGATCAGACTTCAGGTGGAGCCATCCGTCTTCCACCGCACAGACCGCGCCGGAACCGGATACGCTCTCCGGATCCTGGGTCCATGCGTCATTGATGCCGTCTTCCGCGCTGTTCTGCGCTTCAACCGAGTTTTCCGCCGCATTGACAAAGTAAACATTGGACGGAAACATCGTTCCTGCCACGGTTGCAGCCAAAGAAAGGCTTAAAAGCCGCAGCACAAGTTTTCTTTTCATAGCGCTTTTCCTCCTTTTTTGCACAATTTAGCACAAATGCGTGTAGTATTATACTAATATGTATGTATTATTTGTACAATAGTTTTTTAATTCTTTTTCTTTAAGTGCAAAAAATATGTGTTTTTGTGCAAATTTAAAAACTTTTTCCCATTTTTTCTTAGCACAATTTATATATCCCGAAATTTTGTGCGGATTTTGCTCAGATTACCAGTCTTCCCAAAAACTTAATTACTTTTTTATATTTTTTCGTTTTCCTTAAGACTTCTCTCATACTTTTGACACATTTTCCCTCTATACTATGAGACAGATAGTTGATAAACAACTATCTTCCCCCCTCATAAAGTATAGACACCAGAAGGTGTCGCACTTTACTCTCATTCCTTTAGATAACTATAAAAACGAGAAAAAACCGTCGGTCATCAGCCGACGGTTTTTTCTCGCTTTCTTTATTCGTTTATTCTCTTTTCTTCCAGCCATGTATACAGATCTTCGTATACCTGCTGTCGGTCCGTCTCATTCAGAAGTTCATGGCGGTCTCCGTCATAGAATCTGAGCGTAACATCCTGAAGTCCCGAAGTCCTGTACTGATCATAAATCTTCCTCACGCCCCTGCCGAAATTTCCTACCGGATCATCTGTTCCTGCCGCGAGCAGGATCGGGAGCATCCTCGGCACCATAGGCAGATTCTCATTCTTCTCCATTGTCAGCATCCCCGTAAACATACTATAATAAGCATTCACGGTAAATACAAAGGAGCAGAGCGGATCAGAAACATAAGCATCCAAATGTTCCCTGTCGCTTGTCATCCAGTCCGCCCGCGTCCTGGCTGGTTTAAATTTCTTATTATAAGAGCCGAGCACCATCCCGTCAATAAACCGGCTTCGGTAATGCCATCCTCGAAAAACCGCCATCAGGCGGCAGAGCCGTCTGCCGCAGTGCAGCAGCGCTCTGTTCCGGTCTGAAACTACCCCCAGGAGTACCACCCCGCTCAGCCCGTTTCCATACATCTGGATATACTGCCTCACCAAAAGCGAGCCCATACTGTGTCCGAGCATAAAATAGGGCACATCCGGATATTTCTTCATCGTCCGCTGTCTCAGCGTATGCATATCGCCGATCACGCACGCATTTCCGTATTTTTCATGGAAGAACCCATACTCTGACTTGCTCTGCACGGATTTGCCGTGCCCAAGATGGTCATTTCCCACCACATAGTAGCCTCTGCCGCACATAAATTCTGCGAATTCATCGTATCTTCTGATATATTCGACCATTCCGTGGCAGAGCTGCAGGACAGCCTTCACTTCTCCTTCCGGTTTCCACTCTATTGTGTGGATCTCGGTATTGCCATCTTTTGACGGGAAATAAAACTCATCTCTCATGTTACTCACTACCTGTCATCTAAATTTATGTATTCACGATACGGCGCGAGCGGTTTATATGCCGGACGGATGATCTTATCCACATTCTGGAGTTCTTCCATTCTGTGAGCGCTCCATCCGACGATACGCGCTGCCGCAAAGATCGGTGTGTACAATGACGGCGGGATATCCAGCATACTGTACACCAGTCCGCTGTAGAAATCCACATTCGCATTGACGCCTTTGTACATCCTGCGCTTCTCGCCTATGATCTCCGGAGCCATATGCTCTACCTTCTCGTACAGTGCATATTCCGCATCATGTCCTTTCTCATGCGCGAGCTGTTTCACAAATGCTTTGAAAATATCTGCACGCGGATCAGAGATTGAATATACAGCGTGTCCCATACCATAGATCAGGCCCTTCTTGTCGAACGCTTTCTTGTCGAGCAGTGCCTCCAGATACGCTCGCACCTGATCATCATCATTCCAATCGGTCAGATTTTTCTTCATATCCTCAAACATCTGCGTTACCTTGATGTTCGCTCCGCCGTGCTTCGGTCCCTTCAGGGATGCCATCGCCGCCGCGATCGTAGAATAAGTATCTGTTCCGGAGGACGTAACGACATGGGTCGTAAATGTTGAATTATTTCCGCCGCCGTGATCCATATGGAGCACCATCGCCATATCAAGGATCTTCGCCTCAAGTTCCGTATACTGCCTGTCCTCGCGGAGCATCATCAGAATATTCTCCGCTGTGGAGAGTTCCGGCTTCGGCGCATAAATATACAAGTCCTCGCCCCTTCTGTAGTTGTATGCGTGATATCCGTATACCATGAGCATCGGGAACTGGCTGATCAGGTTCAGGCACTGGCGAAGCACATTCGGAATGCTCGTATCGTCAGCCTTCTCATCATAGGAATAGAGCTGCAGGATACTTCTCGTAATGCTGTTCATCATATCGCGGCTCGGAGCCTTCATGATCACGTCCCGTGTAAAGTTCGGCGGAAGCATGCGGCGTTCAGCCATCATATTCTGGAAATTCTTCAGTTCTTTTTTGCTGGGAAGTTCTCCGAAGAGCAGCAGATATGCCGTTTCCTCAAAACCTGGATGCTTTGCGTCAAGAAATCCTTTGACCAGATCCTTAATATTATATCCTCGATAGTAAAGATTTCCTTCACAGGGAACGCTCTTTCCATCGACGATCTTTGAAGCGCAGACATCGGAAATGTTCGTAAGTCCGGCGAGAACACCTTTCCCGTTCAGATCGCGAAGCCCGCGCTTTACTTCGTACTTCGTGTACAGGTCCTTATCAATCTGGTTGTTCGTTTCACACTTGAGAGCTAATTCTTCAATCTCGGGAGTAATATCGAAAAAAATGCTGTCAATATCTTTTGCCATGTGCGTTTCCTCCTTCTCTCTTATATTTTTTATCGGTATGACCTTTTTATTATACTAAATTTATGCAATTTATACAATTAACTGACTATTAAATATTTATGAACTGCGTGTCTATTATCTTTCCGCCATTTTCAGACAGCGGGATCCTTCCTCTCACAGAGCACATCAGACAGTCTTGCAAACTCTTCCAGCGTCAGCGCCTCTCCACGGACAGACGCTCCTTTCCCGAGTGTTTCTATCGCCTCCTCGATCTCTTCTTTCGTAAAATCCAGCTCCGGAGAATTCTTAAGCCCGTTCGCCAGTGTCTTTCTCCGCTGGTTGAAGGAGGCTCTGATAATACGGAACATCAATTTTTCATCCTTCACCTGCACCGGCGGTTCCTCATAGCGCTCCAGGCGGATGACCGCCGATCCCACCTTGGGCCGGGGCATGAAACAGTTCGGCGGGACATTTGCCACGATATACGGTTTCGCATAGTACTGCACCGCCAGAGAGAGCGCGCCGTAATCTTTCGTCCCGGGTCCCACCTGCATCCGGTCCGCCACTTCCTTCTGCACCATGACAGTGATGCTTTTGATCGGCACATTTTTCTCAAAAAGACCCATGATGATCGGCGTGGTGATATAGTACGGAAGATTCGCCACGACCTTGATCGGCCTTCCGCCGTTCTGCTCTTCTGCCAGCTTCGCGATATCCACCTTCAGCACATCCTCGTTGATCACAGTCACATTGTCATATCCATCCAGTGTATCCGCAAGGATGGGGATCAGCGCGCGGTCGATCTCCACCGCGACCACCTTTCCCGCAGCGCACGCCAGATACTGGGTCATCGTTCCTATCCCCGGACCGATCTCGAGGACAAAATCATCTTTCGTGATCTCAGCCGACCGGATGATCTTGTCGAGCACATGAGTGTCGATGAGAAAGTTCTGCCCGAACTTTTTCTGGAACACAAAATTGTATTTCTGCAGCACCGCGATCGTATTCTGGGGACTGCCTAATGTGGGTTCTTTCATAAACTATACTCCTTTTTTTGATTCCTCTCTGAGTATTCAGAGGTTATACAGTTTCCTGGCGTTCTCATCTGTCTGCCGGATCACTTCTTCCGCAGATATTCCCTTCAGCTCCGCGACAGCCTGCGCCACATATGGAAGGTTCAGGGAAGAATTTCTTTTTCCTCTGAACGGCACCGGCGCAAGATAGGGACAGTCCGTCTCGAGGACGATCCGCTCCAGAGGGACCTCCTGCACGACTTCCTTCAGCTTCCGCGCATTTTTGAATGTCACCACGCCGCCTACTCCGATATAATATCCCATCTTCACATACTCCCGCGCCATCTCCGCGGAATAGGAATAGCAGTGGATGACCGCCTGCATTCCCACCCCGTACTTCTTCATGATCTCCATTGTGTCCGCGGCAGCCTCCCGGCTGTGGACCGCGGCCGGCATATGCTTCTTCGCCGCAAGCTCAAGCTGACGGATAAACCAGTACTTCTGCGTGTCATGCCCTTCCTTATCCCAGTAATAGTCCAGCCCGATCTCACCGACGGCAACGATCTTCTCACGTCCGAGCAGTTCTTCCATCCTGCCGAACTTCTCTTCGTCCAGAGATCCCACCTCGTCCGGGTGTACGCCGATCATGCCATAGATAAACGGATACTTCTCCGTAAGCTCCAGGATCCTATCCCAGGATTCCGGTGATGCCGCTGCGTTTACGATCGTCCCGATGCCTCCCGCCGCCATCGAATCAAGGAGCTCCTCTCTGTCTATATCGAACTGCTCATCGTCATAGTGAGCATGTGTATCAAATATCATATTTTTCATATCCTTTCCATGTTTCTGCGCGGCGGACACTCCGCCTGCGCCTACGCATTAGTAACATTTTATCCTGCTTTCCACGGAAAGTAAAGAAAAACAGCGCCCCCTGGGGAGAGGGCGCCGTTTCCACATATCTGCCTACAGCACGATATCATCTATTTTCTCAAACCCGTTCAATGTATAGGACTCCACTGTCCGGTTCTCCACAAGATAGAAGACATCTCCCACATAAAGCCCCCTGGCATCTCCGTATCCGCTCAGAGTTCTCGAGAACACCTCCGTAAATCCCTTCTCCGCGTCGTAGGAGAAAATACAGTATTCCGGGCTGTCGCCGTATGCTGTAAAGCCGAACAGATTTTTCTCCACATCGGCAAACACTGCTTTGTAATTGTACACATTCGTACTGTACATGCCGTCGATCACGTAGGTCTGGATCTCCTGTACTGAGGACGGATCGGATATATCGAACATGGAGAGCTTCACGCCCTCTGTCGTTGTCCCGCTCTCGTCAACATCCATGCCGATCCCGAGGAGCAGCCCCTCCCCATATGGGTGAAGATATTCGGAGAATCCTGGAATCTTCAGTTCGCCGATGATCTTCGGGGCCGACGGGTCGGAGAGATCCACGGAAAACAGCGGATCCACCTGGCGGAACGTCACGAAATATCCTGTATCTCCCATAAACCTAGCCGAATAAACGCTCTCATTCTCAGCAAGGTCACGGATCTCACCCACGGTCTCCAGGTTCCCGTCCAGGACAAAGAGAGCGTTCGTATCCTTCACCTGGCTGTCGATCTCCTCCTCCGAGGATCCCACCCGTGGCATCGGATACAGAGCAATATCCGAGGAAGGTGATATGGTGGTGACCAGTCTTAAATATCCTTCATATTCATCAATGCTGAAGGAGTCATTGAGAAAACCATCCACCTTTGCCTGGGCGATCCCTGCAAGAGTTCCGTTTTCATATGAGATTTTCCGTATGGACGTCTGATCTACATCAGAATCATCACTGCCGAAGCACATTTCCGTTATATAAATATTTTCCCCGCTCACATAGCAGAGATTGGCGCTGCCGAACACTGCCTTGCTGTCTGTCTTATTCGCCGGGTCTTCAAGGGAAAACGCTGAGATCACGGTATATGCATCCCCCATCTTTCCATCCGGCATGTAGATATCCGAAGCATCGATCATCTGGTCCTGAACCTCCGGGATGTACGCCGACACATCCTCTCTCGCCGCGCCTGTGTCCGCATAGTAATTGCTCAGCAGGTACACACAGCCGTCTTTCACCCGCATAGTATTGTAATATCCGCTCTGAGAGATCCCGCCCAGGAGCACCGGATCCGCCGGACTGCTCACATCATAGACGTCCGCGCAGGTATAATCCCGGTAATAACCGCCGCCGATCACAGCGATGTCCGTCGACGCTTCAGCTCCATTGTTTTCCGAATCTGCCTCTTCTGAATCAGCAGACGCTGTTCCTTCCTCATACTCTGATCTTGAATAGACCACAACAAGCCTTCCATTCTCCACATACAGTTCCGTCACAAGATCAGACTCTTCCATGGCGATCTCCGACAAACTGTTCAGATCCCCTGCCGCAGCGCTGACGATATTGATCTTCTGACCGTTCAGGACATACAGATTCTCTCCGTCTGTCTTCACGACGTCTCCTTCGCCCACGCCTTCTTCTCTGACATTGGTGTCCGACCAGGACGCCGCTCCCTCCATGCCGCTGTAGCTCTCTGAATTTCCGCTCTTCACTGTACCCGAAGAAGCAGAATCCAGATTGGACGCAATAGCATAGCTGCTCCTGGCTTCCGCCTGAGACGTGCTCTCAGACATACTGTCCAGATACTCCTGCCTGGCCTCAATGTAATCATAGACCTCGTCATAGTCTTTCGCTGATACGATCCTGTTCTCTCCATAGCTCCCGCTGCCAGCTTCCTGTCCTCCTGCCGTGTCTGCGCTTCCCGATGAAGCTGCTGCCGAGGAGCTACCTCCTGACGATGAACTGCCAAGCGCCGCTCTGTTCCCGTTAAGTGCCTGATATCCCGCCTGGATCCCGACTGCCAGGCAGAGACATGCCGCCGCTGCTCCCGCCAGATACTTCCATCCGTTTTTCCTGAACCTGCTCCGCCGCTGCTCCCGTCTCCGCTTTTCCAGCGCTTCCTCCACCGCCTCCGGCGTGACGGAATGCGGAATCTCAATCTCTTCCGCCATCTCGCGGATCATATCCTCTGTCTTCCGCTCTGCCGCCGGATCTTCCCGGTACTGTTCCTGATCTGTCCGGTACTGCTCCCTGTCTGATCTGATTTTCTTCTCATCCATACTGCTCACCCTTTCCTGACTCTTCCATACCCTTCTCAAAAATCCGCTTTCTCAAGAATCTTCCGCATCTTCCCAAGCGCCCTGCTCTTCCTGGAACGGACTGTCGCGGCATTCTTATCCAGCATGGCCGCGATCTCTTCGCTGCGGTATCCTCCGAATACGGAAAATGCAATGATCATCTGCTCCTCCTCTTCAAGCGCCGCAAATGCCGCCCGGACGTCGTGCTGTCCCGCATAATCCGGCTCGTGCCCTGCTGCGCTCTCTGTATCTCTGGCGATATCATCTCTTTCATCAGTCGATACGGTCCTGTTCCTGCCCCTCAATATCTTCCTGCACTGATTGTTCAGGATCGTGAACATCCAGCTCCGGAAAGAATCCTCCTTCCTGAGCTTCCCGATATTCTCATAAGCCGCCGCCACTGTCTCGCTCACAGCATCCTCCGCGTCCTGCACATGCCTTGTCGTACAGAGCGCAAACCGGTAAAGATCCTTGTATATTCCCGCATAAAGCGTGGAAAAAGCCTTTATATCTCCTCTTCTCGCCCGCCGGATCAGTTCCGGCTCCGGGCTGTTTTCATAATCATACATCCGCCCCCTCCTCTCACAGTGCGCACTTAACAGACGGGCTGTTCTATTTTTGTCTCCGGTATATATTAGAGTCAGGAAAACTCAAAACTGTTGCAGGAAATTTCGGGTTTGCCGTAGGAAAATTCTGGCCGAATTAAAACAGAAAGCATGGGAAGCTAAACCGGAACTTCCATTCAAAGATAAGAGGAGGGCGGTTCAGGCGGCCGGAATAATCTGATAGAAAACCTTCAGGAAGTGGTGTTACGCGTTAAGGGCTGCAATAAGATTTGTCCAATCGGAGCGAATTTCTTATTGCAGCCCTTGCTTTTAGCGGGATACCGCTTCCTTTAGATTTTCTCAGATTATGGAACGGAACCTGAAACCGCCCTCCTCTTATCGAAGAAGGAATTCTTCTGTCAGCATTTCCTGTTTTCGGATGCTGTCCTCAATCAGAACTTTCCTCGCAGCCCCGAATTTAAAGAGTTGCTTTATAGTAGTTGATCAGGCATCCGTCGAGGATGATCTGTCTCTCCACATCGGTCAGATCACCGAGCCTTAAGTCGATCTCCTTCAGGTCATCTCCTACTACATATGCTTTGATGACATCTGCCTTCTCCTCCACTGCTTTTCTGATATCCGGAAGGAAGATATAGTCGCCGTTCTTGAACGGAAGCGCCTCGTGGTCCGCATCGGTCAGGAACGGAAGCATTCCCCAGTTGATCAGGTTGGAGCGGTAACGCTTTGTCGCATATTCAACGGCGATATTCGCCCAGCCGCCGAGCACCTTCTGGCAGGATGCAGCCTGTTCGCGGGCGGAGCCGTCTCCCGGCTTCACAGCGAAGATCGTGCTTCCGACGCCGATATTTCCTTTGCCCACTTCCGGATACGTCTTCTGGATCGTCTCCATTACCGGTTTCAGCTCTTCCAGAGCATCCAGCGGACATGTGCCCGCCTCGATAGCCTTCTGTGCCTTCTGTACTTCTTTTGCGCGTCCCACATATGCCGGGTCTTTTCTTGAGAGTGCGAACTCTGCAAGTCCCAGCGGGTTCGAGCGGTAGGAGGAAGTCTCTCCGGATGGAATCAGCTCGTCCGTCGTTGTGACCGGATCGTGGATCTCGGATACAACTTTCACGATCAGATTCTCCGGAAGTGCAGACATCTCCGGCCAGTCCTTGATATTCGGACCGAACTGGATCTCCACGCTCGGATCCGCAACTCCGTGGCTGTCAAATACACGGTTTGCATAAATATTGCTGTCAAAGTGATATTTCTGTCCTTTATATTCCACATCCATCGCTGTCGCAGGAGTAAGGAATCCCTTATTTGCTGCTGTCGCTGCGATAGAACGCGCATCCATAAGCGCAACGGATGAGATCTGTCCGCTCTGAAGCTTACTTCCCTCGCGGTTCGGGAAGTTTCTCGTCGTATGACGGATAGACAGTGCGTTGTTCGCCGGAGTGTCTCCAGCACCGAAGCACGGTCCGCAGAATGCAGTCTTCACGACAGTTCCTGCCTCCATCAGATCGGCAACTGCACCGTTCTTCACGAGTTCCATGTAGATCGGCATACTTGCCGGATATACACTGAATGTAAATGCATCAGAACCGATATTTCTTCCTTTGATAATGTCTGCCGCAGCGCAGATGTTTTCGAATCCGCCGCCCGCGCAGCCCGCGATGATTCCCTGCTCTACATAGAGCTTACCGTCGCGGATCTTATCCTGCAGCGAGTAATCCACTGCGCCGTCCAGGCTGACCAGAGCCTTCTGCTCCACATCGTGGAGAATGTCCTTCAGATTCGCGTTCAGCTCGTCGATCGTATAGACATTGCTCGGGTGGAACGGCATGGCGATCATCGGCTTGATCTCGCTTAAGTTCACGTAAACACATCCGTCGTAGTATGTCACTGCGCCCGGATTCAGTTCTTTGTAATCGCCGATCCTTCCGTGGATCTCGTAGAACTCCTGGATCTTCTCGTCTGTTGTCCAGATTGAGGACAGGCAGGTCGTCTCTGTTGTCATAACGTCAACGCCGATACGGAAGTCCGCGCTTAACTTCTTCACGCCAGGTCCTACGAACTCCATGACTTTGTTGTTCACATAGCCGTTCTTGAACACCGCTCCAATGATCGCAAGGGCAACATCCTGCGGTCCGACGCCCTTCATCGGCTCGCCGTCCAGATAGATCGCGATCACGCCGGGCATCTTGATATCATATGTCTTATTGAGGAGCTGTTTTACAAGCTCCGGTCCGCCCTCGCCCATAGCCATGGTACCGAGAGCTCCGTAACGGGTATGGCTGTCTGATCCGAGGATCATCTTTCCTCCGCCTGCCAGCATCTCGCGGGCAAACTGGTGGATCACTGCCTGATGAGGCGGAACATAGACACCGCCGTACTTCTTCGCGCAGGTCAGTCCGAACATGTGGTCATCCTCATTGATCGTACCTCCGACCGCACAGAGACTGTTGTGGCAGTTTGTCAGCACGTAGGGCATCGGGAACTTCTGAAGTCCTGAAGCGCGCGCTGTCTGGATGATCCCGACAAATGTAATGTCATGGGATGTCAGCTTATCAAAGCGGATCTGCAGATTCTTCATATCAGAAGAAGTGTTGTGATCCTTCAGGATGTTATACGCCATCGTATTCTTCGCCGCTTCTTCCTTTGACAGAGGAACCTGTACATTTCCTGTATCTTCCACGATCTCAGTGCCGTTTAAAAGATAGACACCGTTGTCATACAATTTAATCATGTAGAAACCTCCTTAAATTTTGTATCTCCGCCCTATACGGATATCAGAAAACATTCCCTCGCCGCCGGGACTGTCCTCTGATATCCGCGCATGGCAGAACTAAAAGTATTTTAACATATTTCGTCAAGCTAGTAAAATCAAAATTTCCTCACAGATAGGGGCACGCCTTATTGCAGGAGCTGATCTCATCGGAGTATAATATTTTCAAAGCATGGAAAGAACAGCCGAGGGGGAAAATCACTATGAAAAAAAGACTGGATAAATACCGAAAACAGACCGCTGAGATCATAGACGTCAGGACCGGTTCTGACTGGGTCAGCCATTTGTATGATTTTGTCTATATTTTTCTCATAATCGCAAATCTGACCGTCAGCGTCCTGCTGACTTATGACCTGATACGTGCGCAGTATGAGCCTGTTCTTCTGCTGATCGAACGGATAACCGTAACCACATTTCTCGTTGATTATCTTCTCCGGCTGTGGGCGGCAAAGTATCTGTATCCTGAGTTCAGTGAACTGCGAGCGGTCAGGAAATATGTGCTTTCTTTTACCGGGATCGTGGACCTGCTCTCATTTCTGCCGTATTTCCTTCCCGTCTTCTTCCCCTCGGGAGCCGTAGCGTTCCGGATGCTGCGGATCATGCGGGTATTCCGCCTGTTTCGGATAAACGCATACTACGACTCCTTCAAGCTGATCACGGAAGTGCTCTCGAGCAAGAAACAGCAGCTCTTTTCTTCTGTATTCACCATTCTGATCCTCATTCTGGCGTCCAGTCTGTGCATGTACAGCCTGGAGCACGAAGCACAGCCGGAAGTATTTTCCAACGCATTCTCCGGGATCTGGTGGGCCGCTTCCACACTGCTCACCGTCGGATACGGCGATATCTACCCGATCACCACACTGGGAAAAATGTTCGGTATCTTCATCACCTTTCTCGGAGTCGGCATGGTGGCGATCCCGACCGGTATCATTTCCGCCGGATTCGTCGATCAGTATTCCCGCATCAAGCGGATGAGCGAATACGGACAGGAATCTGACATCCATTTCATCAAGATCCATCTGACACAGCGGGATCCCTGGGTCGATCATACCATCGCCCAGCTCAATCTCCCGGAGCGCGTGATCGTGGCAGTAGTAAAACGGAACGACCGTATACTGGTCCCCCGCGGGAACATGAGGCTGCGCGCAGATGACATAATGGTCCTCGGCGCGGAATCCTTTGGCGAGAACGAGCACATCAAGCTCAAGGAAATCACCCTTCAGAAAAGCCACCCCTGGATCGGGCACCGCATCCGCGACCTGGACATCTCCCGCCACTCTATCATCGTTCTGGTAAAACGCAGAAAGCGGGTCCTGATCCCCAACGGAAGCATGATCCTCCAGGAGAGAGACGTCGTAATCATCTATACACAATCCTTCATCTCCAGCGGCACGGATATCGAAATATGAAATTGGGGACGTAGTAAAATTCAATTTCACTACGTCCCCAATTGACATTCACTGTGTCCCTAAATGCAGTTCGCTGTGTCCCAAATTGACTGTTTTAAACGAAATTATAGCAGAATGAAATCAGGAACGGCACAGCCGCTGAGCAGATCACACCGTTAAAAACGGACAGCACCACGGTCTCTTCGTTTGTATACCGTATCATCATAGGCAGTGTCGTATCTTCGCTCGTAGCGCCTGCCGGCGCAATGCAGGTGTAATAATTCAGCTTTCTGGAAATCAGCGGGATGCTGAAAAAGGAAAATATCTCCCTCAGCAGATTGCTCAGGAATGCAATACTGCCCGCCTGCGCCCCCGCAAGATTCCCGACTGCCACGCCGGACAGGCTGTACCAGCCCATTCCCGAGGCAATTGCCGCGCTCTGGTTCAGTGGGATTCCCACGAGCAGTCCGCTCACGATCCCTCCGGCCAGTGATCCGGCTATGATCCCGATGGGAATCACAAATATCCTGATATGATACTCCCTGATCTTACTCACAATCCCTTTGTTCATCCCGATACTGATCCCCACCAGAAACATCAGTATGTACAGGATCAGATCTTTATTTGCAGTGATCAGCTTCACCGGAAAGTTCTGATCCAGACCCGCCATGCCGCATGCGATTCCTCCCGCAAGCGCAATAACCGCCAGATATACCATCACTCTTCCTCCTTTTTCTTCTGCCGCTTCTTTCCCAGGAATATCCTTGTCAGAGGATAGACTGCCAGCACGGAAAAGACAGACGGGATCAGGAAAAACAGGAAGCTGCGGGATCCAAGAGAACCGATCTCACTGAGAAAATCATTCCTGCTGCCGAGCAGGACTCCCATGGAAAAGATCAGGAGCATCGTACATATCGTCTGCAGAAACTCATTGATGCGTTTCCATTTTCGCGGGAAAACTTTCTTTCCCACAAGAACTCCAAGACACATAATGATTATGACATCCATAATATTCTCCCTTACCAACAATTTTAAGGCACTTTCACAAGGATATCATAAAAAGAGAGCTGTGAAAAGTGCAGTGTTCTTCCAACCGCGCACTCCGCCGTGCCAACTTCGATTCCGCTTCGCTCCATCTCAGTCGCGGGCTATCGCCCTATGGAAAAGCAGAAACGACCAGCCGGAAGAATGCAAGCACTCTTCCGCAAGAAGACTCCGCCGTGCCAACTTCGATTCCGCTCCGCTCCATCTCAGTCGCGGGCTGGCGCCCTATGGAAAAGCAGAAACGACCAGCCAGAAGAATGCAAGCACTCTTCCACAAGAGGACTCCGCCGTGCCAACTTCGATTCCGCTTCGCTTCATCTCAGTCGCGGGCTGGCGCCCTATGGAAAAGCAGAAACGACCTGCCGGAAGAATGCAAGCACTCTTCCACAAGAGGACTCCGCCGTGCCAACTTCGATTCCGCTCCGCTTCATCTCAGTCGCGGGCTGGCGCCCTATGGAAAAGCAGAAACGACCAGCCGGAAGAATGCAAGCACTCTTCCGGCTGGTCGTTTCTGCTTTTCCGCACGGCTCAATGCCATCACGAAAGCTCCAGCTTCCCTGTATACAGCTGATAGTAGGTTCCTTTTAGTTTGAGGAGTTCTTCGTGGGTTCCTCGCTCGATGATGCGTCCGTGTTCGAGAACCATGATCGCATCGCTGTTTCGGATGGTTGACAGCCTGTGGGCGATCACGAATACGGTGCGCCCTTTCATCAGGTTATCCATACCCTTCTGCACGATACTCTCGGTTCTGGTATCGATGGACGATGTCGCCTCGTCAAGGATCAGGACCGGCGGATCTGCGATCGCCGCTCTCGCGATCGCGAGCAGCTGTCTCTGTCCCTGGGAGAGTTCTTCTCCGTCGCCGCTCAGCTGAGTATCATACCCGTTCGGCAGCATCCGGATAAATCCGTCCGCATGTGCCAGCTTTGCAGCCTTTACTACTTCTTCATCGGTCGCATCCAGCTTGCCGTAGCGGATATTTTCTTTGATCGTTCCGGTAAACAGATGTGTATCCTGAAGAACGATACCGAGCGACCTTCTCAGGTCAGCCTTCTTTATCTTATTAATATTGATGTCGTCATACCGGATCTTTCCGTCCGCCACATCATAGAAACGGTTGATCAGGTTGGTGATCGTCGTCTTTCCTGCGCCGGTGGAACCGACGAACGCCAGCTTCTGTCCCGGTTTTGCATACAGTGTCAGATTATGGAGCACCATATGATCCGGAGTGTAGCCGAACGTCATATCGTAGAAACGCACATCGCCTTTCAGCTCCTGATAGGTCACTGTGCCGTCCGCCTGATGCGGGTGTTTCCACGCCCAGAGACCTGTACGCTCACTGCACTCTGTGATATTGCCATCCGCATCCTTCTTCGCATTTACCAGGGTGACATATCCGTTGTCAACCTCCGGCTCTTCATCCATCATGTTGAAGATACGCTCCGCTCCGGCGAGCGCCATGATAATGGAGTTGAACTGCTGCGCGATCTGCATGAACGGCTGGGTAAAGCTCTTTGTGAACTGCAGGTAGGATGCCATAACTCCCAGCGTGATGTTTCCGATGCCGGCAACAGACAGGAATCCGCCGAACACAGCCGTCAGAACAAACTGCAGATTTCCGAGGTTTCCTATGATGGGACCCATCACACTTGCAAATGTATGTGCTCTGGATGCACTTGTAAACAGCTCATCATTGAGCTTGTCGAACTCTTCTTCCGACATCTGTTCGTGATTGAACACCTTGACAACACGCTGTCCGTTCATTCTCTCTTCCACAAATCCGGTCACGCTTGCCAGATCGAGCTGCTGGCGGATGAAGTACTTTCCACTGTTCCCCGCCACAGTCTTTGCCACAAGGATCATCACAAGGATCATCACGACCGCCAGGATCGTAAGCACCGGGCTTAACACCAGCATAGCGATAAAGGTAACGATGATCGTCAGAGACGCCATCAGCACCTGCGGAATGGACTGGTTGATCATCTGTCTCAATGTGTCGGTATCATTTGTGTAAAGACTCATGATCGATCCGTTCGTATTCTGGTCAAAATAGCGGATCGGGAGCTTCTGCATATGTTCGAACATCTCGTCCCTGACACGCTTCAGCACACCCTGGCCGATCGTTACCATCATACGGCTGTATACAAATGTCGCTATAACGCCGCAGAGGAAGATCGTTCCCAGCACGGTCAGCGCCATGTACAGTTCTGAATAATCCGGATCCTTCTGCCCGATCAGCGGGATAATGAAATCATCCAGCAGAAACCGGAGTGACAGCGACACCGAGATCGATGCGATCGAACTGATGAGGATACAGAAAATGACAATAATAAACTGCACTTTATATGTTCCCGTCACATACTTCAGCAGGCGCTTCGCCGTCTTCAGCGTACCTTTGTTGACTGCAGGTTTTCCCTGTCTGTTACTCATCGTCAGC
Source organism: Lachnospiraceae bacterium UBA1818 (assembly GCA_904419285.1). GTDB lineage: Bacteria > Bacillota > Clostridia > Lachnospirales > Lachnospiraceae > Mediterraneibacter > Mediterraneibacter caccogallinarum. The sequence continues at coordinate 79,284 of CAJFQZ010000002.1, read as the reverse complement.
GCCTCCTTTCATCTGTGATTCATATACTTCTCTGTAAATAGCATTTGTCCGGAGAAGTTCTTCCGATGTACCGACTCCATTGATCTCACCGTTCTCCATGACGATGATGACGTCCGCATCCTCAACAGAAGAGATTCTCTGCGCAATGATGATCTTGGTCGTATCCGGGATCTCCTCCCTGAACGCCTGGCGGATCAGCGCATCCGTCTTTGTGTCGACAGCGCTCGTAGAGTCATCCAGAATCAGGATCTTCGGCTTCTTGAGCAGCGCTCTCGCGATACAGAGCCTCTGCTTCTGACCGCCTGAAACGTTATTACCGCCCTCCACGATCATTGTCTCATATTTATTCGGAAATTCCTGGATAAATCCGTCTGCCTGAGCCAGCCTGCAGACTCTCTGAACTTCCTCATCGCTGGCATTCTCATCGCCCCAGCGGATGTTCTCGTAAATGCTTCCCGTAAACAGGACATTCTTCTGAAGCACCATGGACACCTGGTCACGCAGCGCCTTCAGGTTATATTTTCTCACATCGATGCCGCCGACCTTGACACATCCTCCTGTCACGTCATACAGCCGCGGGATCAGCTGGACGAGCGTGGACTTCGCGCTTCCCGTTCCGCCGATCACACCTACGATCTGACCGCTCTTGATGTGGAGATCCACATCCTTCAGGGACAGGTTTCCGCCCTTTCCGGCATAGCTGAAATCAACATGCTCGAAATCGATATCTCCGCTCGGCACTTCCGTAACCGCGTCTTCTGCATCTTCCATCTCCGGAACTTCATCCAGAACTTCCGCGATACGGTCTGTGGATGCCTCGGCGATCATGATCTGCACAAACACAAATGTAACCATCATCAGGGACATCAGGATCTGAAGCGCATACACGATGACACTGGTGAGTTCTCCGGTCTGCATTGTTCCGCGGATGATGCTCTCTCCTCCGATCAGCACCATGATGATCACCACTGCATACACCGTAAACTGCATGATCGGGGAGTTCCACGCCACAAGCCTCTCAGCTTTCGTAAAGAGCTGGAACACCAGAGTCGAGATCTTTCCGAATTTCTGCACCTCATGGTCTTCACGCACATACGCCTTGACCACGCGCGCTGCATTGACATTCTCCTGAACAGTATTGTTGAGCACATCGTACTGATCAAACACCTGGATAAAATGGGGGTGCGCTTTCTTCGCAATAAAAAGCAGCACTCCTCCGAGGACCGGAATCGCGATCAGCAGACAGACTGCGATCTCTACATTGATCGTCAGCGTCATAATAAGCGACAGGATGATCATAAACGGGGCTCTCGCCAGCATACGGATGGTAAACATGTATGCCATCTGCACGTTTGTGATATCTGTCGTCAGCCTTGTGACAAGACTTGATGTTGAAAAATGATCGATGTTTCCAAAGGAAAAATCCTGGATCTTGTAAAAAATGTCATGACGGAGATTTTTTGCATATCCCGCCGATGCCACAGCGGCGAGCTGCCCCGCCTTCGCTCCGAAAAACAGTGCCAGCATGGCCATCACGACCAGAAGAAGGCCCAGCTTTATGATATATCCCATATCGCCGTTTGTGATGCCCACATCGATGATATTCGCCATCAGAAGCGGGATCAGCACTTCCAGCAGCACTTCCAGCATGACAAGCACAGGCGTCAATATCGTCTGGCGCTTGTATTCCCGGACAGAACGGAGTAATTTCCTATTCATGGTTCTGTTTCTCCTCTCCTCTATTATTTTTCTCATTACCTAACAAGTTCGTAGACATCTGTTCCAGAACTCTCATGCAGACCCTCATATCCCCCTGCGAGATTCCCTGCTTCAGAATCGTTTCCATATAGCGTATGTTGGAAAGGATCTCCTCGCGGACGCCCTCCGCTTTCGCCGTGGGAACAAGCTTCTTCAGACGCGCGTCCCATTCCACGGTCTCCCTGATCACAAATCCGTTCTTCTCAAGAAGCTGCAGTATGCCTGTGGCTGTAGACCGGCGGATCTGAAACTCCTTCTCGATATCTTTCTGATAGATATCCTTCTTCAGGCTCTGAAACAAAATATAATGCAGAACTCTCTTCTGCATGTTCGTCAATTCGCTCTCTTCCTGATGGAAACACATCTGCCGCTTTAACTGATGTGAAATCTTATTGATCAGTCTCCCCACGTCATCCCGGGCCGGATCATAGGTCTCCTTCTTATCCATTCCAATGCTCTCTCTTTCCGCTTTGTTCGGTAACTAACAACATAGTATATAGAATCATTTTTATTGTCAATCCCTAAAATACAAAAAGGATTTCTTCGTTTCAGCCGGCAGTTTCCCCTTCATTCTCCTGTGAAATTTACTGTTTTTCCCACACATAACCGAAAACTCATCCACACCTTATGAACAACTTCTGTAATTTACATAGAATTTACCTATTTTTTCATGATAATTCTTCGCTTTTTCGCACAAAAATATGGTAAAACGATTTCAAAAATTGTATAATGGAAGATACAAAAATGAAAGAGAGGGCTCACTATGAAGCAAAATAACATGTTAGCTATGATTTTGGCTGGTGGTCGGGGAACTCGTCTGCATGAATTGACCAAAAAAATGGCAAAACCTGCCGTTTCATATGGTGGAAAATACCGCATCATCGATTTTCCCCTCAGCAACTGCGCAAACAGTGGAATCGACGTTGTAGGAGTATTAACTCAGTACGAATCCATTCAGCTGAACAGCTATGTTGCAGTCGGACGCCGCTGGGGTCTGGATGCGAAGAACAGTGGTGTGTATGTACTTCCGCCGCGAGAGAAAGCAGATGCCAACCTTGACGTATACAGAGGAACTGCAGATGCAATTTCACAGAATATCGACTTTATTGATACATTCTCACCGGAATATCTTCTGATCCTTTCCGGCGACCATATTTACAAGATGAACTATGCCAAGATGCTCGCTTATCATAAAGAACACAACGCCGATGCCACGATCGCGGTTATCGAAGTTCCTATGAAAGAGGCAAGCCGTTTCGGAATCATGAACACAGACGAAGAGACAGGACGCATCGTTGAATTTGAAGAGAAACCGGAACACCCGAAGAGCAATCTTGCTTCCATGGGTATCTATATTTTCAACTGGAAGCTGCTCCGCAAGATGCTGATGGCTGATATGAAAGATTCCGAGTCAAGCCATGATTTCGGAAAAGATATCATTCCTGCACTGCTGAATGACGGAAAACTGCTCTACGCTTATAAGTTCAAAGGATATTGGAAAGATGTCGGAACGATCGATTCCCTCTGGGAGGCAAATATGGATCTTCTCAGCAAGAACAATGAGCTCGACCTTCACGATCCGAGCTGGAAGATCTACACAGAGGATGTGACGTCTCTTCCGCAGTACATAGGAGCTGACGCCAAGATTGAGAAGGCATTCGTTACACAGGGATGCGTGATCGACGGCGAAGTTAAGAACTCCGTTCTGTTCACCGGAGCAAAGGTAGCCGCCGGAGCCAAAGTTATCGACAGCGTACTGATGCCGGGTTCCGAGGTTGAGGAAGGCGCAGTCGTTCAGCGCGCACTTGTCGCGGACGATATCAAGATCGGGAAAAATGCTGTTGTCGGAAGCGCTGACAGCGAACATATCGAACTTGTCGCAAAACGTGTAAAGGGGGAAGAATAATATGAGCCAGGCTTTTGGAATCGTTAATTTTGCCGGAAACCACATTAAAGTCGACGGACTTCAGGAATACCGTCCTGTCGGGGCTTTCTCATTCCTCGGCAGATACCGTGTGATCGACTTCCCGATCTCCAATATGAGCAACAGCGGGATCGATACGATCCAGGTATATACAAGAAGAAAACCACGTTCCCTCACAGAGCACCTGGGAACAGGACGTCACTACAACATCAACTCAAAGCGCGGCAAACTGCACATTTTATATACAGAGTCCACGATGGTGAGCGATATCTACAATACAGATATTGCCGCATACATTGAGAATTTGGATGTGATCGAGCGCGTTCCACAGGAATATGTAGTGATCGCACCGAGCTATATGGTTTACACTGCAGATTACAGCGAACTGTTACAGACACATATCGACTCAGGAGCTGACATCACCCTGATGTATCACTCCGTAGACACAGCGAAGGACGAGTTCCTGAGCTGCTATACTCTGGACATCAACAAACAGAAAGGTGTTGACTCGATCCAGCCGAACCGCGGAAACGCGAAGAACAAAAACATTTTCATGGATACCTATGTAATGAAGAAAGATCTTTTCCTCGACCTCGTTACAAAGGCCCACAAAATGTCCGCTATGTATTCTCTCGTTGATATCATTGACGAGGAGTGCCATAATCTGGATGTGCGTGCGGTTCCGCATCGCGGATTCTTCGCATCCATCACAGACTTCAAGAGCTACTATGACGCGAACATGTCCCTGATCGATCTCAAGAACGCTACGAACCTTTTCGTAAACGACTGGCCGATCTACACACGTACCAACGACTCCTGCCCGACACAGTATTTTGATGGCAGCTCTGTTAAATCTTCTGTAGTATCTAACGGATGTCTGATCGAAGGAACGATCGAGAACTCCGTGATCGGAAGAGGGTGTATCATCAAAGAGGGCGCTGTCGTCAAGAACTGCGTGATCTCTTCAGACATTGTCATCGGCAAGGGAGTTCACGTGGAGAACGTAGTTGTAGACAAGCATGCGAAACTGATCCGCGGCAAGAGAGTCATCGCATCTCCGGAGAAGCCCGGATACATCAAGAGAGGCGACACATTATAAATTTGAGTTTGCCGTTATGGACTTCTGCTCCGTATCACATACGAAACCAGCGGGCAGGAGTATATCGAAGACATATTCTGCGATAATGGACGGGGATTCAGGCTCCGTTCCGAAGGATAAGAAAAACTAAAAGCTTCGAAAGATGGCTAAAAACAATCCGAAAAACAGTACAACTCGCTGACGCTCAGACAATACTGTTTTTCGGATTAACGCCATCTTCCGAAGCTTTAAGATTTTCTAAATCCTTCTACAAAGTCACCAGAATCCCCGTCCATTATCTCCGAAAGGTTTCGAATCCCGTCCCGTCGGTTTCTAAGTTTTTCAAAGCGAAAGTCCTCCCGGAAATTTAAAAGAATATCAAAATTGTACTCTATCGACTGAACTCAGCACCGTACCCCCTCAATAAAATTCAACTGCCAGCATCTCCGACATAAATTCCGGGTTTGTGCGGAAAGTCCTGTCCAGAATAAAGCAGAAAACAGGGAAAACTTCGAAGAACTTCCATTCGGAGATAAGAGGCGGGCGGTTCAGGTGACTAGAATAATCTGTCAGAAAGACTTAAGGAAGCGGTGTCCCGCGTTAAGGGCTGCAATAAGAGTTGTCCGAACGAAGTGAGTTTCTTATTGCAGCCCTTGTTTTTAGCGGGATACCGCTTCCTCTAGTCTTTCTCAGATTATGGAACGGAACCTGAAACCGTCCGCCTCTTATCGCAGAAGGAATTCACTCAGCAGCTTTTCCTGTTTTTGGATGGCATTCCCAGTCAGGATTTCCGGCAGATCCGAATTTATCTCCTGTTTTTGCGGTATATGATCGCCAGTCCTTTGAGCAGCAGCGTCTCATCCAGCAGGATCTTCCTCCTGCAGTATGGAATGATCTTCTTCGCAAGTCCGCCTGTGGCGATCACAGTTGTTCCGTCGCCCAGTTCTTCTTCGAGACGGTCAATGATCCCGTCGATCGCCGCGGCACTGCTGTAGATTATCCCGCTCTTCATACATTCTACCGTGTTCTTTCCCACGATGTGCTCCGGAGCCTCAAGGCTGATCCCGCCCAGCTGAGATGCGTGCGCGGTCAGGGAGGACAGCGAGACGCCGATCCCCGGATAGATCATCCCGCCCACATAATTCTTATTCTTGTCGATCACGCACACGGTATTGGCTGTACCAAGGTCAAAGATCAGCAGGGGGGCCGGATATTCTGCGATTCCCGCCACGGAATCCACGACAAGGTCGCTTCCGAGCTGCGCCGGATTGTCGATGCGGATATTAAGTCCTGTTTTGATCCCCGCTCCGACGACCAGCACTTCCTTTTTCAGAATCTTCTCAACCGCCAGCTTGACCACAGTCGTGATCTCAGGCACAACGGACGATATGATCCCGCCTTCAAGCTCCGCCTTCTTTATATGATAGATATCAAGGACATTCTTAATATCGATCGCATACTCCAGCTCCGTCTTCGTTCGGACCGTGGAGATCCGCTCTACAAAAACGCAGTCTGGACCATCAATACAGCCGACGACAATATTTGTATTTCCGATATCAATAGCCAAAATCATTTTTGAAACCTAATCTTTCCCTGATATTCTTCTTCAGCAGGACCTTTCCGATACAGAGAGTAAGGATCCCCGCAACGATCGCTTCCGGAACACCGTTGATCCCGATAATAGTAAGGATGAATCCGTATACCGCTGACACGGCAACATCATTTGCCGCCGCATATCCTTTCCTGAAGAAAACAAATATCAGATTCATGACAAGCAGGGTATTCACAAGCGCTCCGGAAATTCCCGCAAGGACCAGCCCGACTGCAGAGACACTGCTTTTCTTGGCAAATTTTTTTACGAGCTTATACACAAAGAACGGTACGACTCCTACCAGGATCCTCGGGACAAAGCAGATGACCACACTCCCGATCCCGCCGCTCACATCGCCGATACTGTAAAATGGCGTAAACACAAACGATGTAGGAGTCGGATTCATCGTATTGTTGATAAAGCTGGTAAGTCCGAAAAGGAATCCCAGAGCCGCTCCTTTTTTGGGCCCCATCAGCAGTGAAGCGATAATGACCGGGACGTGGATGATCGTCGCCCTGGTAAATCCAAGTGGGATGTATCCGAGAAAGGGGGTGAATGCCATGATGCATATGACTGCACCAAAGATCGCCACCTGGACCATGCTCATAGTACTGATTCTGCTTCCTGCCTGCGGCCGCACATTTTCTCCGGTCTGCTGCCTGCCTGTATTTAAATTATTCATAACTGCCTCCTTTGTTATCATTCTCTCTTCGAGATACAATACTGTTGGCACAGCGCTGCACTGCTGCAAGCACTGCATATTGATATTATTCAGTTTCTAAATATATTATTTTATTCTTCCCGCATTTTTCTGCAGGACATGATCTGATCAAGAAGCTTTGAGGCTGCCTCCTCCTTTGACATCAGCTCGAGTGAAACTTCCTCGTCTTCTGTAATGATCGTGATCACATTGGTATCTCCGCCGAAGCCTGCTCCCTGCACCTTCAGACTGTTCGCCGCGATCATATCCAGGTTCTTCTTTTTCAGCTTCTCCCTGGAATTCTCCAGCACATTCTCCGTCTCCATGGAGAATCCGCACAGGAACTGTCCCGGGCACCTGTGGCTCCCGAGATATGCCAGGATGTCATCCGTGCGCTCCATCTCAAGGAACAGTTCTCCATCCTTCTTCTTTACCTTCTCGCTGCTCACATCCTTCGGTCTGTAATCCGCGACCGCGGCTGCCTTGATAATGATGTCCTGTTCCCGGGCACGCGAAGTGACCTCCTCGAACATCTCTCTCGCCGTCGTGACCGGAATATAATTGACAAATTCCGGCTTCTGCATCGCCGTAGGTCCGCTCACGAGCGTGACCTCAGCGCCTCTGCGCATACATACTTTCGCGATGGCGTATCCCATTTTCCCTGTGGAATGATTGGTGATGAACCTCACCGGATCCACGGGCTCCTGCGTCGGTCCTGCTGTCACCAGGACCTTCAGCCCTTCCATATCCTTCTCACAGGCTATCTCCCGGAGAATATACTCCAGCAGCAGCTCCGGCTCCGGCATCTTCCCGGCGCCTGTATCGCCGCAGGCGAGATAACCTGTCGCCGGCGTGATGATCTCATATCCGTACCGCTCCAGAGTCTTCAGGTTGTCCTGGACGATCGGATTCTCAAACATGTTCGTGTTCATCGCCGGCGCAATGATCTTCCTGCATCTGCACGCCATGATCGTCGTGGTCAGCATATCGTCCGCGATTCCGTGGGCGATCTTTCCGATGACATTGGCGCTCGCCGGCGCAAGCATCACCACATCCGCCTTCTTCGCCAGGGATACATGTTCCACACTGAACTCAAAATTCCTGTCAAACGTGTCTACAAGGCACTTATTCCCTGTCAGAGTCTCAAATGTGATCGGATTGATGAAATTCGTGGCATTCTCCGTCATCAGCACATGCACATCTGCATTGAGCTTTTTAAGTGAACTGGCGAGATACGCAGTCTTGTACGCGGCAATACTCCCCGAAACACCGAGAAGGACCGTTTTTCCTTTCAGCATATAATGCCCCCTTTCTTTCATATTTACAGTTTCCGCGCCGGGAGATCCCGGCGTCTGGCACTGTTTCCGCTTCATTATATGGCATCATATAGAAAAAATCAATTTTTGCCTGTGTTTTCATCTCTACTTTTCGCGAAAAATGTAATATAATGTAGATAACAGTTCAGCTATAAGAGAAGGGGCAGGCTGATTTATGCTGGCATAAGGATCAGCCTGCCCTTCTCTTATGAGCGGAGCGCCCGTATATGAGCAAAGTAGCGGCGCAGCCGCAGGAGCACGTATGTGCGGCTTTGCGAATGGTGCGGGCTGGACTGTTACATAAGGATAAACAACGAGAAGGAGCATTGACAGCCATGCTGAAATCCTACATTGCTTTCGATGTTGAGACGACAGGTCTCAACCCTGTGGAAAACGAGATCATTGAGATCGGAGCCCTCAAAGTCCGTGACGGGAAAGTCGCAGACCGCTTCATGGAGTTCATCCGGCCGCAGAGCCCGATATCAGCGGCGATCACGGATCTTACGGGGATAACCAACGAGATGGTGGCTTCCGCCCGGACCCGCAGCCAGGTGATCCCGGATTTTCTAGACTTCTGCGGGGACGATGTACTTGTGGGGCACAATGTATCGTTTGACTACAGCTTCATGAAGATCAGCGCTTCAAAGGACGGGCTGCCATTTGAGAAAATGGGGATCGATACTCTGAAGATTGCGAAAAGGGTACATAAAGATCTGGATTCCAAAAGCCTTGGCAGACTGTGCGCCTACTATCATATTGAAAACAAAGCTGCGCACCGCGCATACCACGATGCTCTCGCCACGGCAAAACTATACCAGACGCTCGCCCACTACTTCGAGGAGGAAGATCCGAAGCTGTTCCGTCCTGTACAGCTTGTCTATAAAGCAAAGAAACCGCGCCCAGCCACCCAGAAACAGATTTCCTTCCTAAGCAGCCTGATCAGAAAGAAGGGGGTTCAGATGGACTGGGATCCTGTTACGATCACACAAAGTGAGGCGTCACGGATGATCGATGAGCTGCTGAAAGTGTAAGACTGAAAGTTACGACTGCGGAACAAAACCGAATCTGCGGGATAAAGCAAAGAAACTGCCGCGTGCCGGAAAACCGGCAACGGCAGTTTCTTTTTCACTGAATCCGTCTTTAACCCTATTATTTGATATATCCGATGAACGTATTTCCGCTTCCGCTCACCATGCTCTCCATATCACTGACGCCGACTGTATAGACGCCTCCGGTATTCGGATCGATATAGGTGATATCCGTCCTTGTATACCCTGTCAGAAGGATTGCGTGGCTGGCGTCTGTCAGAGCGATCACCGGACACCCTTTGTTGATCACGTAGAGCACCTGGTCCAGCGTACACCCTGTGAGATCTACACGCTGCGCGTCATACTGCTCCATGTAGCGCTCACATGCGTCGAGGGAGCTCTCTCCCTCCTGCACAGTGAATGCAGTTGCATCCGTGGAGTACGCCAGATCCCGGTTCCCCTTCTCCCATACATACGCCTGGTCAGAGGAGATCACGACGCCGGAGATCTGCTCCGCCTTCTGGATCGCATATCCGGCTCTGTCATAGATTCCTTCCAGTTCTCCCATGCCGTACACATAGTACTTCACACCTTCACTGTCTCCGCTGAGTGTGATCGTCAGCGGTTCTCCGGATACAAGCTGATTCGGTTTCAGGACTTTCGGATCCGTCTCGCTGATCCCTTCGCCAAAGGTAAGGCGCATCTGCCTCTGCATCCTGTCAGTGCTGTATGTTTCCAGAGAGACCGTACTGTCGTTTCTCTCATCATTGTTCGTGATGAACTCCTGGGTCGTGACATTGTACACGCTACCGTTCTTCGTCACCCTGTTCAGTGTCACCAGGTTATCCTCGACCAGGATATCCGTCGTATAAATATTGTTGTCCGTGAAAGAGTAACTGGTAACTACCTTATTCTCTGCGCTGCGTATCTCCAGCTCATACATTGGGGTGATCTCTTCTCCCGAAGCGCTCACGCCTGCATCTGCCGGATTGATCTTTCCATAAATGAAGTCACTGTTCACGAAGCCCAGCGGTCTGACCGCCTGCCCTTCCGGCGCCTCAATAGTAAATTCATCCCCGTTCTGAAGGTTCATCACCTTTATCTCAGAAGCGGTATAAAGCGTTCCGTCTGTCTGGTATGCCATCAGATGTCCGTCGTCAGACACAGCGTACTGCCCCTCTTCCAGTCCGTCAGCCAGCACCTTCTGCTTATCCGCCTCCAGATCCACCTGGTAGAGCGAGCCTGCTGCCAGCACATAGAGCATTTCCTGGCTGTGATTATAGTAGACCATCTTTCCGAGCTCATCCTCAGCAATCGCAAATGATTTGGTACTCGGTATGAACGCCTTCTCTTCGGTCGCACTGCTGTCTATATTAAAATAATAGATACCCACGCCGACTTCGCCTTCGTGCGCGCCGCAGTTCATATAGCCGTACACGGCAAATGCGAGACTGCCGCTGTTTTCCATGCTGATGATCCTTACCGCGTGCTGATCATTCCTGCTCCGCTCATCTCGTCCTTCCCTGTTGGCAAAACTGAACACCTGTGAGAGCTCATCCGTCTTCTTATTATAAAGCCACAGATCCCTCTCCCGGACAAAAGCCACTATAGTATCATCATCATTCGCCACATACTGGATATTATCCGATGCGATCCCGAACCGGATGCCATTCTCATCCAGCACATTCCTGTTGCCATTGAAGACCTGCTGCATATCCCGGTTATAATCGAGCAGATAGATCGTATCTCCGCTCAGGCGCACACGATAGAATTCTTTCACGTTGTAGTCCTGAGTCTCTCCCTCATCATCCTCACATTCCACCTGATACTTCGCAAGAAGTGATGTATAGACGCTGTTGCTTTCTTTTATACTCCACTGCACGTCTCCGATCACCTGAGGATTCAGCACCCCCCACTGGATATGAGTGATATCCGAGTGAATATTTACTGTCTGATAAGTACTGTTGTCACTCTCGTCACCCGGTTCAAGATAATAACTCAATTCCTCAGACACAGCCGCACTCTTATCAAATGTCTTTGCATGAAAGTCCTGGGCAAACGTAAGACATCCAGCCGCTGTCACATCATCCGGGCGCTCGATCCTCGTGTAATAGCTGATCTCCCGGTCCCCGGCCGTCAGAACCACCCGGAGCACTGCCTCCTGGACTGATTCATCCAGAGCGTCATCCAGCTCCAGCTTCATCGCCTGGTCTTCCGTGATATTAGTCACCTCTCCGGTCTTATAAGTCTCTTTCCCATCCAGAGAATACACCTCATACTGTATTTTACTGATCTTATTTCCGTCAGCCTCCAGATTCATGGAAAGAGAACCGTCGCTCTCCAGCGTCGTAATCGTATCCCTCATCGCAGTGATATCCATCTCGTCCACATATCCGAACAGCATATTTACATTTTTGCCGTCCACCACGAACGATATCCTCGGCAGAGTCGGCGCTCCCATATCAACGATCTCATCCTCGTCGCCCCTGTTGACAACCAGACTGCTGATCACAAGCGCTGCTGCAAAAATAACAACCAGAACCCCTATCTTTATAACCCTTCTCTTCATTATTTATAATTCTCCCCTTTAATCATCCAGAAGAACTCCCAGAATGGGCTTCACGCCCAAGAGCTCTTCACATTTTATTATTTCCTCCGTAATTTTTTCATTTCTTTTTCCCTTTTTCACTGCCCTTATCAATATGTTTTTCGGAGTATGTTCCATGTCTATGAACTCCAGGATCTGCGCGTCATACCCTTCCCTCTCCAGGTATTTTGCTCTCAGCCCATCTGTGACGATCGCCGCAAACCGTTCTTTCAGAAGCCCGTAATCCATGACCGGAGCCATACTCTCATTCTTGATCTGCCTGTTCAGTTCATGCTGACAGCACGGAACCGAGAGGATCACATCTGCCTTCCATCCAACCGCCTTTGCCAGAGCATAGTCTGTCGCCGTATCACAGGCATGGAGTGTAACTACCATATCCGCCTTGTTCACGCCGTCATAATCTGCAATATCTCCCTCCAGGAAAGTCAGCTTCTCATAACCATATTTCTTTCCCAGTCGGCTGCAGTGCTCGATCACATCCTTCTTCAGATCAAGTCCTGTAATTCTTATGTTATACCCCTTCAATTCATGCAGATAATAATACATGGCAAACGTGAGATAAGATTTCCCGCATCCGAAATCAATGATGGTCAGCTCTCTCCCGCTGTCGAGCCGCGGCAGGATATCTTCTATGAATTCGAGGAAGCGGTTGATCTGCCTGAACTTATCGGTCTTCGACCTGACGATCTTACCGTCTGCAGTCATCACACCCAGATCCTGCAGAAACGGGACCGGGATCCCTTCCTCCAGAATATATTGCTTTTTTCTGTTGTGGGAAAGATCCGCTTTTTTCGCCGCTGTCTGCCTTTTTCTTCGCTTGACCGTAACTTTCCCCTTCCTGCTCACAAGCACTGTACAGTCCTCATGCACTGTCTCGATCTGCATCTGCCGGAAGTCCTCCATGTATTTCAGGATCTTTTCCGCCGCCTCTTCCCCGCTCAGGTTTTCGTGAAACGCCTGTGTTTTTGTGAAGGATTCGATTTGAAAATGCAGATTTCCCTTTGTCTCCACCGGTCGGACTTTCACCTTTATTATTCCCTCTTTTTTCACGGGATTACTTATGACCGCCCGGACAAAATCTATATTTAAAACTTCTCTCAGCAAACTCGAGATTTCTTCCATATAACCACCCCTTAACCTGATTCTCCCCTCTGTCTTTTCCATTGTAAAGCAAAAAAGAGGCTGGCGCAAGTCAAAAGGGACAGTCCCTGAAAAGAACTGTCCCTGATATTGACCGCCTGCCTCTTTTTTCAGTTCATCGGAAGCTTCTCCATCTGCTCCACCAGAAATCCCTTCTCGCGGAGCATATCCTCGATCAGGTCAAGGGTCTCTTCACTGTCCGCCTCGACCACGTGGTAGTGGTATCCTGATGTGATATTCTTCAGCGGACTGGACTTGCCGTTTCTGATCTCTTCGAGAAATTCCTTCACCTTCCGGCGGGACGTTATATTCAGCTCTGCTTCCATGCGTCCGTAAACTTTGTGGTTTACCATAACATTCTTTACACATCCGCCGAGGTCCACGATCGCATTGAGTTCCTCCTCAAGCTGGCTGTCCGTATGCCTGACCTTGAACGTCCTGCTTACAGCTGCATCCTCACCCAGGATATATCCTCTGTTCGTAGATATGATATCATATCCCGCGGCCCGGATCAGTGCGATATCCTGCACGATCACCTGCCTGCTGACATCATAGGAAGCCGCCAGCGACTTGCCCGAAACGGGAGTGCTGCTGCTCCTGATCTGATTTATAATGGCATTTCTTCTCTCCGATCCCGTCATCCGGTCTCTTCCTTTCTTCTATAGATCGTATCTTCTTCTACTCTACAGCATGAAGGTTTTTCATGGAAATGTCAAGTATCGGTGCAGAATGTGTCAGCGCTCCACTGGAAATATAGTCAACGCCGATCTCCGTCAGGCGGCTGATATTCTCCTTCGTCACATTTCCCGAACACTCCGTCTCTGCCCTTCCGTCAATGATATGCACTGCCTCCCGCATCTCATCGGCGGACATATTATCCAGCATGATGATATCAGCTCCCGCTTCCACTGCCTCTCTCACCATATCCAGATTCTCCACTTCAATCTCGATCTTGCGGACAAAGGGCGCGTACTCTTTCGCCATCTGTACCGCTTTGGCCACACTTCCTGCTGCTCCGATATGATTGTCTTTCAGGAGGACTCCGTCAGACAGATTGTATCTGTGGTTATAACCGCCGCCCACACGGACCGCATATTTTTCAAAGATCCTCATATTCGGCGTTGTCTTCCTTGTATCAAGAAGCTTCGTCCTGGTGCCCTTCAGCAGCTCTGCAACAGAATGTGTATAGGTAGCGATCCCGCTCATCCGCTGGAGATAATTCAGCGCAACGCGCTCTCCGGAGAGAAGGACCCGGATGTCGCCCGTGACCTTTCCCATGAGCTGTCCCTTCTTCACCTCATCTCCATCTTTGCAGTAAAACTCAGCCTGCGTATCTTCATCCAGAAGCTCGAACACTCTGCGGAACACATCCAGCCCGGCGATGATCCCGTCCTGCTTGCAGATCAGGTCCACTTCACCCTTCGTATATTCTTTCATCACCGCGTTTGTGCTCACGTCTTCACTTGATATGTCTTCTTTCAGAGCTTCCAGGATCAAATGATCGCACTGAAGCGTTGTTGTAATCTTATTCATTTCTTTTTCTCCTTTATCATTTCTTTTTATGCGGTGCGTTCTTCCGTAGTCCCCGCTTCCTTGTCTTCTGCGTCGGAGTTTCCATATGCACACGCGATCTTCTTCGCCGCACGTTTCGCAAACACAAGGCTTTCCAGAAGTGAGTTGCTTGCCAGCCGGTTTGCCCCGTGAACGCCGTTGCAGCTTGTCTCTCCCACCGCAAAAAGGTGTTCCATGGAAGTCCTGCTGTCAGAGTCAACCCAGATTCCACCCATAAAGTAATGCTGGGCAGGGACAACCGGAATGCACTCTTTTGTCACGTCATAGCCCTCTTCCAGACAATGCTGATAGATATTCGGAAAATGCTCCAGGATCGTCTCTTTATCAATCTTTTCCATAGACAGCCACACATGGTCCGTTCCATCCTTTTTCATCTGCTCCTGTATTGCTTTTGTGACCACGTCCCTGGGGAGCAGTTCGTTTACAAAGCGTTCCTTGTCCTTGTTCAGAAGGATCGCTCCCTCTCCTCTCACAGATTCCGAGATCAGGAACCGGCGTCCCGGCTTAGTAGAATACAGTGTCGTCGGATGAATTTGAACATAGTCAAGATGTTCCAGACGGATTCCGTGCTTTTTAGATATCTCGATGGCATCCCCGGTAAGATGCGGGAAATTGGTAGAATGCTGATAGAGTCCTCCGATCCCGCCGCTTGCAAAGATCGTATCATCCGCATGGATCGTGATGCGTTCTCCGCTCTGGTCCTCTGCCAGGATTCCCGCACACTTTCCATCTTTTACTATTATATCTGTCATTGTAGTATATTCATAGATCTCGACATTATCAAGTCTTTTCACCTGGGCGAGAAGCTTGCTTGTGATCTCTTCTCCTGTGATGTCCTCATGGAACAGGATCCTCGGCCGTGAATGCGCCCCTTCCCTTGTAAACGCATACTCGCCGTCCTTTTTCTGAAACTCCACGCCGTATCCGACCAGATCATGGATGACATCCCTCGAACTTCGTATCATGATATCTACAGACTCTCTTCTGTTTTCATAGTGTCCGGCTCTCATCGTGTCCTCAAACCAGCTGTCATAATCATTGTCATCTCTCAGAACGCAGATTCCGCCCTGCGCAAGAAATGAATCGCTGCTCTCCAGATCTGATTTTGTGATCATGATGATCTTTCTGTCCGCAGGAAGGTTCAGCGCACTGAACAGTCCTCCCACTCCGGTTCCAACGATCACTACATCTGCATTCATTTCCATAATAAAAACATCCCTTCCTGCCGTTTTGGCATTTATCTGAAATTAATTTATTTCGCAAGCTCCAGCATTTTCTCCAGTGGACGGCCCGCGGTCTTTCTGAGCGACTCTTCCATTTTCACTTCATTTTCTCCCGTCCTGAGCACATGGAGTATCTTCTCCGGAGTGATCAGTTTCATATCCCGGCATACAGGCTCTGTTTCCGTAAACCAGAACTTTTTGTCAGGATACCGCTTCTCCAGCTCATATCTCACACCGTTTTCCGTACAGACAATGAACTCACCTGCGGCACTCTCACCAGCGTATTTGATGATTCCCGACGTGCTTCCTATGTAATCTGATATCTCAAGGACTTTCTCCGGACATTCCGGATGGCTGAGCACTTCCGCTGCCGGATGTGCTTCTTTCGCTTTCAGGATCTCCGAAGTCTGCATCTGCTCGTGGACAGGACAGTATCCCTCATTGTATACGAAGTGTTTCTCAGGTACCAGCCCGGCAATATAATGCGCCAGATTCCGGTCCGGGATAAAGAAAATATTCTTGTTCGGAAGCGCCTTCACGATCTGTACTGCATTTGCAGAAGTCACGCACACATCCGAGCAGCTTTTCAGCTCTGCAGTGGAATTGATATAGCAGACTACTGCCAGATCGTCGTACGTCCTGCGCATCTTCTCCACGATCTGCGCATCCGCCATATGTGCCATGGCACAGTCCGCAGCGGCGTCAGGCATCAGGACCGTTTTTTCCGGATTCAGAACTTTCGCGCTCTCTCCCATGAAGGAAACCCCGCAGAACACAATGGTCTGTTCCTCAAGGCCGACCGCGACCTTGCTCAGATAAAACGAATCCCCGATATAATCCGCAAGTTCCTGCACCTCCGGACTGACGTAATAGTGCGCCAGGATCACAGCGTTTTTCTCCTTCTTCAGTTTTTCTATCTCTTCTCTGACTGTCATGTCCACACCTCTTTTTTTCTCTTTTCGGTTTAGTATAGCACCGCACTTTACAGGTGACAAGACACATGATTTTACAAAAAAATGACAAAAGATTAACAACCTTTTGTCATTTTGCTCAAAACCTTTCTTCTGTTACTCTCCTACATACACGGCTCTTGTACGCTCGCCGTCGTCCTCAAGCTCCACCTGAGGGAAGCTCTGGATATACTGTTTAAATTGAGAAAACCCATAATCTCTCACTTTAAAATCTCCGAACTTCATCCGGATCCTGTTTCCCAGAGATCCAAGGGAGATCCCGTAACGCCCGTTGATCCTGATCTGCTGGATGATATACTCCTCCAGCCTCTCCTTCTTGCTCTTATCCTCATAGAGGGTGACCGATACCTTCGTACCTTCCTGGATCAGCTTCAGCTTTGGAAATGTCTCCAGGAATTTCGACAGAAGACTGTACCCATAGCGCCTGACGTCAAAATCCGGATACAATTTGACAAGACGGCTTCCCACCTCTCCAAGGCCGGTCTCCCTGTCATCGTTCTGATTTTCTGTAATGATCTTGACCACTGCCTCCTCGATCTGGTCCCGGGACGGGGCGGTCACCTTTTTCTGCTCTTTTTCTCGTGGATGAGGTTCTGCATTTTTCTCCTCCCGTTCCTCTTTCTCCATCGTATTGTCTTCCAGGAGAAGTTCCAGGACAGTGAAAATATCACACGCCTTCCGGAACGGAGACGGCGTCTTGTCCTCTCCCATTCCGATCACTGTCTTCCCGCTCTCCCTGAGCCGGCTCGCCAGCTTTGTAAAATCGCTGTCGCTGGACACAAGACAGAATCCCTCCAGCTGACTTGTGTAGAGCATATCCATCGCGTCGATGATCATCGCCGAGTCCGTGGCGTTCTTTCCATGCGTATAGCTGAACTGCTGGATCGGCGTGATCGAGTTCTGCAGCAGTTCCTCCTTCCAGCTGGCATTGTTTGTCTTTGTCCAGTCCCCGTAGATCCTCTTATATGTCACATTGCCGTACTTGGAGAGCTCGTCCAGTATCGGCTTTATATACTTTGCAGACACATTGTCCGCATCGATCAGCAGTGCGAATCTGTCTTCCATCTCATATACTCCTCTCCTTCGAGATTTTTCCATATAAACGTATCATTCTCATAGATCATATAGCTGTGGGGCGAATTTTCCTTCGGGATAGACACAGACCCCGGATTCAGATACCGATAAGTCTCTCCGGCGCCGTTCTCCTTCTCTTCGCAGGCAGGCACATGCGTGTGCCCGTTAAGAAGGATATCGCCTTCTTTCAGCGGCGGAACCTTCTCCGGATTGAACACATGTCCGTGAGTTGCGAACACTGACGCACCGGGAAGTTCCAGAAAACAGTAATCCGCAAGGATCGGAAAGTCGAGCACCATCTGATCCACCTCTGTATCACAGTTTCCCCTCACGCACAGAAGGTCATTCTTCATCGGGTTGAGCATGGCGATCACTTCCTTCGGCGCGTATCCCTCCGGCAGATCATTGCGGGGACCGTGATACAGGATGTCCCCCAGAAGAAGAAGCCGGCCGGCCTCTTCTCTTTTATATGCTTCCAGCATCTGCCTGCAGTACAGGGCAGAGCCGTGAATATCTGATGCGATCATCAGTTTCATAGTAATGTTTCCTCCTTTCGAAGAAGATCGTATTCTTCTCTCTCAAATTCCTGAATGGAAATATGTTTCTTATTCGCGTTCGCGTACACAAACGTCTTGTCTACATTTTCCAGATAATTCTGTATCTTGTCGTTCGTCGCGCTTATGATCGCCTGAAAGCCAAGCCCGCGGATCAGGGAGATACAGCTTGCCACCTTTTCCGCATCCATCTTTGAAAAGGCCTCGTCCAGGATGACCAGCCGTATGGTCGGCGCGCGGCGGATCTTCGGAGAGAGATTGATCCGGTAGATCTGGGCAAAGCTTGCGAGAAGCGCGATATACAGCGGATTCTGCCCCTCGCCGCCGGAATTCTTCCGGATCATCCTGCTCAGCCCGATCTTCATGTCTTTCTCCCCATGGATGATCTGCTGCATGTCAAAGGAAAGGTATGTCCTGTAATCCGCATACTTCTCCATATTCTTTCTCGCTTCTTCCAGCTCTTCCCTTGTCGCATCCTCCGGAGGGATGAAGATGTTGATCAGCTCGTTCATCAGATCCCCATATTCTTCCTCATGCTCCATGGTAAACATATTGAGCTGATTTTCCATTCCGCCCGAAAGCTGGGATGGCTTTATGCTGAGTGAATCATCCATAAACATTTTATAGAATCTTCCATCAGGTCCTTTATTCTTTGTGATCACGAACTGATACTTGTCCTTGCCGAAATCCAGCCTGCTGATAATGCGGTTCAGTTCATCCTTCATCTGATAAGCTTCCTGAATGGCACTTCTTATCTTGTAGACAAAGTCCTCTTTGAAGTGTTCCACCGCTGTGCGCGCCTGCTCCTTAGCCGCATTCCTGTAATCTTCCAGTTCGTCGCACTGAAGTTCTGAGAGAAGTTTGTCATAGGGACCGTTATCGGTGATCACAGCGGAAAACGTCCTGTTCGGATAGGCTTTCAGATAACCTGTACGGCGCTCTACCAGGCTGCTGTATGCATTGTTTCTTGCATTTTCAATCCTATCCCTGTCCGAAACACGGCGCTGTCTGAGTGTTTCATAGCCAGTCCCTCTATTTTCAGTGAGAAATTTTTCAAATTTATCCTCTTCTTTTTTATCTCTTTGAAAACTTTTTTCTTTCTCATTTAATTCAAAATTCAAATCGATGAAACTTTTTTGTAACCTTTCAGCATCCGACTGAATCTTCCAGATGTTTTGCTGAATTTTTTGCAGGGAATCTTTCACTTCATCCTGCCTTTTGAGAAGTTCCCCTTTCTTTTCTTCCCACACAGAGACGGATTCTTTCTGCAATTTTTTCATTTCTTCTATTATTTGATTCTTTCTTTTCTCTCTGGCCGCTATTTCATCAATATCTTTCATCCACTGGATATAATCCTCTGCCGGCTGCGAAAGATGCTCATACTGAAGGAGCTTTCCAGTCTCCTCTTTCACCTCCTGGAGGGGGAGCCGTTTCTCCTGCAGCTCCTGGCACCTTTTTTCCAGACGGCGCATCCGCTGTCGCATGCTCGTCTCCCCGATATATGCCTTCTTCGTATAATGATCCGGATTAATATACTGCAGCCGGAATCCCTGATACAGAATGCAGTCCGGAGTGATTCCGATCTTCTGTCCGCGCAGTTCTTCCACACTGGTGCATTTCATCACACTGCCCAGCGCAAAATCCACATACGCCCTGACATAATCTTCCTTCGCCGTCACTTCTTCCGCAAGGGAGCCTTTCCTTCTCCCGCCGGACATCCGGCTGTGCTCAAGGACTTTGTCAGTATCCAGCACAGCTGCCCGGAAATACTTCTTTTTGTCCATTTCCTGGTATACTTCCAGAGCGTCCTTTACATAGGCAGGTTCTACGACAAGAAGGAATTTGCTGTTTCCAAGATATCCTTCCACAGCGTTATGCCATCTCTCATCCCTGATATCCAGAAGATCTGCAAGGATCCTGACAGGAACCAGTTTTCCGCACCTGCCGCGGAGACGGTTCCTCAGTTCATATCTCGCCTCCTCCAGATCACGCGGATAGACCTTCTTCCCCTGCCGGAGCGCCTTCAGCTCTTCCCTGGCATCCTTCTCTTCCCTCCGGATTTCCTTCAAGTCTGCTTCTGTTTCCTTAAGATCCTCTTCCAGGCTGCTCCGCAGAGAAGACAGGCTCTCTTTCAGCCGAAGAAGTGTATTTTCATCTATATCCCCGGCAGCAAACCGCTCGATATCCCACACGGTCTGATTCGGAGTCACATCCTTTTTCTTCCACGCCTCCAGGCCTTCCGCCGTCTTCTGCCATCTGGCCCGGCTGTTCTGAAGGCGCTCCAGAGTCTCATTGACGCCGGAAAGCTCCTTTTCCAGTGCAGAATATCCGCTGTCCGCAATCCGCAGGATAACCTCTTCATATTCCTTCCGCAGCGCCTCCTGTTCCCCCTCCTCACGGGTTTTCAGCGTCTCCAGACGGGACTGCTCACCGGAACTTTCTGCGATCCTGTCCTTCAGCTCCCTGATCTTCTCCCGAGTCTGCAGGATCTCAAGCTTTCCGATCTGATAGCTGCATTCCTCTGCTTCACTGCTGCAGGCATCATACTCTGCATATCTCTCTGCGATCTCCCGGAGATGCCCGATCTCCTGCATCGTCTCTTCAATCTTACTCCGCATCCTGCCGTACTGCATGACGCTTTCCTGAAGATCTTCGATATGGATGTCCTTTTCCATGCAGATATATTCTTTCACAAAATCTTCAAGTTTAATGTTCATCCGAAATGGAATGGCACGTTTAAATAACCTTGGAAACTTTTCCATATCCAGACCACCCAGATAGATGTCATACATCTGACGGCGGAACCGCTCATTGCTCGGACCGCAGTAGTACTGCTCCGACGGGAAAGTCCGCTGCAGATACTCCCTCACTTCACCCGTTGTCAGACATCTCCGGTCCGCCCGGTACTGGTTCTCCAGAAGGCCGCCCGTATGCCAGAAGAACAGTCTGCTGATCTCATTTGTTGCAGTCTCTACATCAAACACGACTCCCACACACTGCTTTTCCTTTGTATCTGTCTGGTCGAACTCGAGCACGATCGTGCTTGAAAAATTTTTATTTCTCAGATAGACAGACTCATTGTTCTCCCCGATGTTCACCATTCCTCTGAGATACTCGATCAGTGAACGGTCCGAGTCATCAGCCGCCGCCTTGTTAAAGAAGCCTCGTCCGTCCGTGTTGGCATAGAGAACGATCTGGATCGCATCGATCACTGTAGACTTACCGCTTCCTGAATGCCCTGTAAAAAAATTCACACCTTCGCTGAATGAAAGTATCTTTCTGTCAATATAATGCCAGTTATTCAGACAGATCTTCGATAGTGCCTTGAACGGCTGCTTCTTCTCCAATGTAATCCTCCTCACTGAATGTATTCAACAGTTCCCTGACGCTGTCACCCATGAGCACCGCATTGATGCACGGGTAGATCACAAGTCTTGTATTCTCGTCCAGTTCCTCCAGCACATCCAGCGGTTCAATGATCTGATATTTCTTCAGCAGGGCGATCGTCCTCCGCATTTCCGTAGGAGACGGAAGAGAACTCAGCACATGGAATTCTCCCGCTCTGCCGTTCAGCATCCCCATTGTCACCGCCACATGGCTGCTGGAAGATGCTGACGCCATCTGCTCGTCGTACAAAAGCTTCAGCACAAGAAGATAGATCGTCGCCATGCGGGGGAGCTTCTCTCCCCAGAGCGCCTCTTCCTGGATATAGATCACTCCCATATGTACGTTCTGCCTCAGAGAAATTCCAGAGACCATAAAATACTCTCTTAAGAAATTAATGTGTTTCTCTGCGATTTTATATTCTTTTACAGAAGTCATTCTGCCTGATCTTCTGTCATATTTTCTTTCCAGAAGAAAAGTCTGTCTGAACAAAGCCTGTATCACTTCCTTCATTCCATCCTTTTCCTCATCTGTCAGCGATTCATAATACTCTATCATTCAGGCCTCCTCTGTATAAACTTCAGGTGCGGATACCGATATTTCCCGTTCTGCACCATCTCCGTTCCTTCCTCCAATGCAGTAAATCTGCCGTTTCTGCGTATACTGTAATCATAGGCAAGGATCAGCTTCTCAAACTCTTCCTCACTCATGGGGCCGAGCTCCGCGGTATCCATAACATCCTCTCTCATATGTGACTCGATAAATGCTTCGATCTCCGCTCTGCTGTACCGCATCTGAACACGGTTCATCTTAAGCACTTCCTCGCGGTCAAGATCTGCCGTCTCTTCCTCCTGCTCCATCCTGCTGATAAAGTCCGCCTTCGGACGACGCCGCTTGTACAGCGATTTCTCTGACAGGATCTCCAGATGCGACAGGTTCATCTTCCCGGCCGCAGCGCGAAGCATCTCCTCCTTCCGTTCTCCTGACGCGATCCGGTTCAGAAGCTGAACGATCAGCCCCTTGGTATCTGTCTCCCCGCTCAGAAGATAATTAAGCCTTGTCACTGTTGCTCTCACGTACTTGGAATGCTCTTTATCCATATTCGCGATCCGGTGCTCGATATCGTCAAATCCACGCTCGATCAGATCCAGGAGATCAAGGACATCATCCCCCTTGTCTCCGGCAGCCGAGGAGCGCTCTCGGACTTTCTCGATCCACTCTTCGTCCTCCCTCATCTCCTGCAGGCATCTCTTGATATCATTCTTGTAAATGTAGAAGTTGTCTGAAGTCTTAAGGATGTGATACTTTTTCCTCACTACTTCCTCGACATAGCCGTCTAAGTGTTCCTTCAGAAGATCGCTGTAGTTCTCCTTGTCCAGCAGACGCTCAAAGAACTTGTCCATATTGTGGAGCATGTCCTGCAGCGCCTTGTTCAGCCGCCGCGTATTCACCACAGCGGTCCGGAGCATATTCAGGTTCACTCTCGGGTCATTTCGAAAAGAATAAAGAGTTGCATATACGTTCTGAATATAGATCTCAGTCTCTTCCATATCTTCCGAGGTGAGACGTTCAAATGCACCAATCATTACAGCCGCATAATCCGGGATCACGATATTCGTCGTCATGGATGTGAAATCCTCGATCCGCTTCAGCCATCCTGTCTTCACAAGCCAGTTCAGGATCCTGGACGAAGTGGTCTCAAGCAGATCAAAATCCGTCTCCGTTTCCTCCCGCTCCAGACGGATCTTTCTCCGCGCGTTCATATCACTCAGGACCTGGAGGCACACCTCTCTTGTGAGAAAATAGTTACTATATTCATATTCCTCGTTGATACACAATAATGCATCTATATAAATCTCTCTGTTCACAGAGCGAAATAAACTCCAGAAAGAATCCGGAATTTCCAGACGAAGCTGCATGTACATTCTCCTTTGTCTGCGGTTCAATAGACCGGTACTTCTCCTCACATGCGCTTAGACGCCCGCGCACTATAGGCAGAAAAAAGCCGAAAAGCTGCCTGCCGGAGACCGGCAGACAGCTGGATCACTAAATAAACGTCTTTATCTTTTCATAGATACCGTCCGTGTCAAGTCCGTATTTCTTCAGAAGTTCCAGAGCCGGACCCGACTCTCCGAATGTATCATTGATGCCGATCTTCATCACCCTGGTCGGCGCTTTCTCTGACAGCACATCGCACACAGCGCTTCCGAGTCCTCCGATCACGGAATGCTCTTCCACTGTGACGATCTTTCCCGTCTTCTCCGCAGCCGCAACGATAAGCTCCTCATCGATCGGCTTGATCGTATGGATATTGATCACCTGTGCATCGATCCCGTCCTCTGCAGCAAGGCGCTCGGCAGCCTCAAGGCAGTTATAAACAGGAAGTCCTGTCGCAAAGATCGTAAGATCCTTTCCTTCTCTTAAGACTACGCCCTTTCCGAGCTCAAACTTATAATCCGGCCTGTCATTCAAGATCGGCACTGCAAGACGTCCGAATCTCATGTACACCGGCCCTTCATATTCATATGCAGCTCTCACTGCAGCTCTCGCCTCAATATAGTCTGAAGGATTGATCACGACCATTCCCGGGATCATTCTCATCAGGGCGATATCCTCGATACACTGATGTGTAGCTCCGTCTTCCCCGACAGAAATGCCCGCGTGGGAAGCGCCGATCTTCACATTCAGATGCGGATATCCGATAGAGTTTCTTATCTGCTCATATGCGCGGCCAACAGCAAACATCGCAAAAGAACTTGCAAACGGAACTTTTCCCGCTGCTGCGAGTCCTGCCGCAACCCCCATCATATTTTCCTCCGCGATACCACAGTCGATAAAGCGGTCCGGGTAAACCTTCTGGAACTCGCCGCTTCTTGTCGCCTCTGCCAGATCCGCATCGAGCACGACGATATCTTCATGTTCCGCTCCGAGCTTCACCAGTTCTTCACCATAACTATCTCTCGTCGCAATTCTCTTTACATCTGACATAATGCTTCCCCCTCCTTCTCAAGATCTGCCATCGCTATTTTATATTCTTCATCATTCGGTGCTTTTCCGTGCCAGCCGGCATTGTTCTCCATGAACGAAACGCCTTTTCCTTTTACAGTTCTCGCAATGATCGCTGTCGGGCATCCCTTTACAGTCTTCGCCTCTTTAAATGCCGCGTCGATCTGGTCAAAATCATTTCCGTCGATATTGATCACATGGAAATTGAACGCCTCAAACTTCTTGTCGATCGGATACGGCGAATTCACCTTGTCTACCGGTCCGTCGATCTGAAGATTATTATTATCCACGATCACAAGAAGGTTATCCAGCTTCCAGTGTGCAGCGAGCATGGCAGCTTCCCACACCTGTCCCTCCTGGATCTCACCGTCGCCCAGAAGCGTATATACTCTGTAAGTATCTCCTGACATCTTGGCTGCAATGGCCATTCCCACAGCCGCAGAGATTCCCTGTCCGAGGGAGCCTGAAGACATATCAACTCCCGGGATACACTTCATATCCGGATGGCCCTGAAGATAAGAGCCGGTATGGCGCAGTGTCACAAGATCTTCTTTCGGGAAAAAGCCTCTCTCCGCCAGAGCTGCATACAGTCCCGGCGCCGTATGTCCTTTTGAGAGTACAAACCGGTCTCTGTCTGCCTTGTCCGGATCTTTCGGATCAACATTCAACTCTTCAAAATAAAGATACGTGAAAATTTCCGCTGCTGAGAGCGATCCGCCCGGATGTCCTGCCTTTGCACTGTGCACGGACACTACAATGTCCTTTCGAATCTCATTTGCAGTCTTCATCAGCTTTAACTTATCCATATGATTCTCCTCTTTTTATGAATTTTTGTCTTAAGCATTACCTTTCCCAGAATACAGCTTTATAGTCTTCCCGAAATCTGATTCTTCTTTCCGCTGTTTTCATTATAGATTTACAATGTGTCTGTTGTCCAGTAGATAAGAGGCATTTCACCTCCAAAAAGCGGTATTTCCGCTGTTTTTCTCCCGGTTTCACAGCGCACCCTGCCATAGTAACATATTTCTCCGGATATTTTAAGCCCCTTTTTTACAAAAATTTTATATCTACAGCTCTGTCCTTCCCTCCAGCGCGCGGAGCAGCGTAACTTCATCAATATATTCCAGATCTCCGCCCACGGGAACACCACTGGCGATCCTGCTCACCTTGATCCCTGCCGGCTTGATGAGCTTGCTGATATACATCGCCGTCGTCTCCCCCTCGAGACTTGAGTTCGTGGCGATGATAACCTCGTCCACATCTCCCTGCAGACGCTCCATAAGTTCCTTCAGCCTGATATCCCCCGGGCCGATCCCGAGCATCGGCGAGATCGCACCGTGGAGCACATGATAGACTCCGTTATATTTTCCAGTCTTCTCATATGCCGCCAGATCCCTCGGCGTCTCCACCACCATGATCGTCTTCTTATCCCGGTCCGGATTGCTGCAGATCGGACATACATCCCGGTCTGTGAGCGTGCAGCACACCTTGCAGTAGCGCACATTCCGCCGCGCCTCAACAATTGCGTTTGCGAGGCCTTCCACCTGATCCATCGGCATATTGATCACATGGAACGCAAGGCGCTGCGCCGATTTGCTCCCGATTCCCGGCAGACGGGAGAACTCCTCGATCAGCCTGCTGATCTGGTTGCTGTAATATTCCATTCCCTACACCTCTGTCTTGAATTCTCGTAAAGGAAGGCCAGTTCTCTGTGAACCGGGAGCACTCTCCCCGCCACAGGGATCTGACCCCCTGAAACATAAAATAATTCCTTTTTAAGTTACTGCTCACACCGCAGATAGAAAACTGCAACGTCATGCCTTCATGTAAGAGCCAGTTTTCTATCCCTGAGTGCGAGTAGAACTCGTAACCTTTCTAGAACATTCCCGGCATTCCGCCTGTCAGCTTTGACATTGCCGCGCCGCTCTCCTCCTCAACCTGACGGAGAGCCTCATTCGTCGCTGCAACGATCAGATCCTGCAGCATCTCGATATCCTCAGGATCAACGACCTCTTCCGCAAGCTTTACGCCCAGGACTTCCCTCTTTCCGGAGACAGTCACCTCAACTGCCCCGCCGCCTGCGGTCGCTGTAAATTCCTTCGCTTCGAGCTCCTTCTGCTGCTCCTCCATCTGACGCTGCATACGCTGCGCCTGTTTCATAAGATTCGCCATATTTCCCGGCATTCCGCCGCCCGGGAATCCGCCTCTCTTTGCCATATCTAATCCTCCACTGTGATCTCCATGTTGATTTTCTGTTCTATATCCACGAACGTGTCCTCAAAGTGCCGTCCCTCTTCCACGCACCGCACTTCGATCTCCACTTTTTTTCCTATCTTATTCTCGATCAGACCTTCCAGTTCCTGCACATGATCCTCGCGCCCCACTACGCTGGCCGCCAGACTGTCTGGAAGGACAACTAAAAGACGATTGTCCCCTCCAAGGCTCAGCCTTGCCTTCTTGAGATACCCTCTGACCATTCCGGAAGCCTCATCCGCAATAGAGCGGAAATTCCTCACAACCTCCTGCACATCCTCCGGTATCGCATTGGGAAGTTCAGGGCGCTTCTGCGCTTTCCCGGCGGCTTCTCCCTCTCCGCTGCCGTTCACATACACGATCTTCTCCTGCATACTGCCTGCAGCGGCGATCCCCTGCTCAACCTTCTCCTCCACCGCACGGATCCGTTCAAGCAGTGAATCCTGATTCGTTTCCATCGCGGGTGTACAGAGCTTGATCAGCGCGACCTCGAGCATCACCCTCTTCTGGGTTGCATATCTGAGCTGTCCCGAGAGTTCAGAGAAGATTCTGATATAGCGCAGCAGCGCGTCAGTCTCGATCATCTCCGCCTCTTCCTTGAGCTGCATCATATTTTCCGTGGATACATCCAGCACATCCTCTATATTATCAGAAGTTTTTACCAGAAGCAAGTTTCTTAAATACCATGTAAAATCCGCCGCCAGCTGGGTCAGCTCCCTGCCCTGCATGATCAGCTCCTCCACGATATCCAGCACCCCTGCCACATCTCTGGCGATCGTCTTTCTCAGAAGCCTGCTGAACACATCCGTGTCCACAGCGCCCAGCACTTCCAGCACATTGTCGTAGGTCAGCTTCTGTCCCAGATAAAAGGCAATGCACTGATCGAGCAGGCTCAGCGCATCTCTCATGGAGCCGTCCGCTGCTTTCGCGATATACCTCAGCGCTTTCTCCTCCACGTCAACGTGCTCAACTTCCATCAGCTCCTTCATCCTGTCCGTGATGGTCTCGATGCTGATCCTCTTGAAATCATAGTGCTGGCATCTCGACAGGATCGTGATCGGTATCTTGTGCACCTCCGTGGTAGCCAGGATGAAAATAACATACTCCGGAGGCTCCTCCAGCGTCTTCAGCAAGGCGTTGAACGCTCCGATGGAAAGCATGTGTACCTCGTCGATGATATAGACCTTGTACCGTCCCTCCGTCGGACGGTATGTGACCTCTTCCCTGATCTCACGGATATTGTCCACGCCGTTATTGGACGCCGCGTCGATCTCGATCACATTCATGGAAGTCCCCGCTGCGATAGATCTGCACATCTCACATTCCCCGCACGGGCTTCCATCGACCGGATGCTCGCAGTTAACCGCCTTCGCAAATATCTTCGCCACCGTCGTCTTTCCCGTTCCTCTTGTTCCGCAGAACAAATAAGCATGCCCGATACGGTTTGCCTTGATCTGATTCTGTAATGTAGTGATGATATGATCCTGCCCTTTCACATCCTCAAATGCCGCGGGCCGGAATTTTCTGTAAAGTGCCGTATATGACATGAATCACACCTCGTCTGAACTTTTTTTCTTCAAGACTCGGCATCCGCCTGCGGAAATCTTCCCACAGACGGATGCCTCTTTTCTCTCGTGTCTTTCTCTCTGTAAATCATTCGTCTCCGAAGCTGATGCCGAGCATCCTCGCCTCTTTGATCAGGCTGCATTTCGGATCGACTGTCTTAAGCTTTCCTGCCACATCTCCGAGCGGGACCTTCGTCGTCTCTCCATTCTTCATCGCAACCATATAACCGTACTGCTCTTTCAGGATCATCTCCGCCGCCTTCGCGCCAACTCTTGATGCGAATACACGGTCATATGCACACGGAGATCCGCCTCTCTGTGTATGTCCCGGAACAGTGATCCTCACTTCCTTGTCCGTCTCCTTCTGGATCTGCTCTGCAAGCTCGTAGGCGATGGAAGGATATTTTCTCTTCGCCACTTTCTCCTTGTACTCTTTCTTCTTTAACTTCGCATCCTCCTTGGAGATGGCTCCCTCAGCGACCGCAAGGATGGTGAACGGCTTGCCTGCATTGGTACGCGCATCGATCACCTTCTTGATCGCCTTGATGTCATACGGGATCTCCGGGATGAGGATGATGTCTGCTCCTCCTGCGATACCCGCGTGCAGTGTAACATATCCTACCTTATGTCCCATGACCTCAATGATAAATACACGGCTGTGGGAAGTTGCCGTCGTGTGGATCCTGTCGATCGTATCTGTTGCGATATCAACCGCACTCTGGAATCCGAACGTCATATCTGTTCCCCAGAGATCATTGTCAATGGTCTTCGGCAGTGTAATGATATTCAGACCTTCCTCACGGAGCAGGTTCGCTGTCTTGTGCGTCCCGTTTCCTCCGAGTATCACAAGGCAGTTCAGGTTCAGCTTGTGATATGTATGCTTCATCGCCTCTACCTTGTCAAGGCCGTCCTTGTCCGGCACGCGCATCAGCTTGAACGGCTGTCTGGAAGTTCCCAGTATGGTTCCTCCGCGTGTCAGGATTCCGGAGAAATCCTTCGCTGTGAGCATACTGAAGTCCGCATAGATCAGACCCTTATACCCGTCCTTGAAACCGTAGATCTCCACATCGTCTCTCTTGGAACAGATTCCCTTGACGACTCCGCGCATCGCAGCGTTCAGAGCCTGACAGTCACCGCCGCTTGTCAACATTCCGATTCGTAACATAACACTTCCTCCTTTATCTCGCCGGCTGAAACTACCGGAAGCGCCAAAAGACACATCCCGGGATTGCAGGCGGCCGCCACTGTCCCGGGCCGGTCCGGGATCTGGCTCGTCGCTGCTGCAAAAAGATAAGCAGCCGGTTTTATCCGACTGCTTATTATTATACCCCATTTGCAAACCGCGAACAAGGCAATCTGTCTTTTTTTACATCCCGCATGTGCGCCGGAGATATCCTCCGATGTCCATGTCTTCCTGAACTTCCGTCCGGCCGCTGATTATAAGCGCTCCAGAAGTTTCTCGCGCTCTTCCTCATATCCCGGTTTTCCGAGCAGAGCAAACATATTTCTCTTATAACTCTCAACGCCCGGCTGGTTGAACGGATTAACGCCGAGTAAGTATCCGCTCACACCGCATGCAAACTCGAAGAAATAGAACAGCTCACCGAGATAGAACTCGTTCTGCTCCGGAATCTTCACCATAAGGTTCGGCACATTTCCGTCTGTATGAGCAAGGATCGTACCGTTCATAGCGCTCTTGTTGATGAAATCAACCGTCTTTCCTGCCAGATAGTTCAGTCCGTCCAGATCAACCGGCTCTTCATTGATCACGATCTCTTCCCTGGACTTCTCTACATTCAGAACAGTCTCAAACAGGATCCTGTTTCCGTCCTGGATGAACTGACCCATGGAGTGCAGGTCTGTTGTCAGGTCTACGGATGCCGGGAAGATACCCTTCTGGTCTTTTCCTTCGCTCTCACCGTAGAGCTGTTTCCACCACTCAGATACATAGTGAAGGCTCGGCTCATAGTTTGCCAGAACCTCTACTGTCTTACCCTTGCGGAGCAGGATGTTGCGGATCGCCGCATACTGCATTGCATCGTTCTCTGCAAAATCATTCTCAAGTGCAGCCTTTCTTCCCGCTGCGGCACCTTCCATCAGCTTGTCGATGTCAGCTCCGCTTACAGCGATCGGAAGCAGACCTACTGCTGTGAGCACAGAGAAACGTCCTCCCACGTCATCCGGCACAACGAAAGTCTCATAACCTTCCTCTGTCGCCAGATTCTTAAGAGCTCCCTTCGCACGGTCTGTCGTTGCATAGATTCTCTTTGCAGCCTCTTCTTTACCGTATTTCTTCTCCAGAATCTCTTTAAATACACGGAAGGCGATCGCAGGCTCTGTTGTCGTTCCTGATTTTGAGATCATGTTGATAGAGAAATCTCTGTCTCCCACAACGTCGATCAGGTCCTTGATATATGTGCTGCTGATGCTGTTTCCTACATAATAAATCTCCGGAGCTTTTCTGATTTCTTTTGAAACCACATTTGCAAAAGAATGTCCGAGGAATTCGATTGCAGCCCTGGCTCCCAGATAGGATCCGCCGATTCCGATCACAAGAAGTACCTCAGAATCATTTCTGATCTTCTCTGCCGCCTTTTTAATTCTGTCGAACTCTTCTTTGTCATAATCCACCGGAAGATCGATCCATCCGAGGAAATCATTTCCTGCGCCTGTTCTGGAAAGCAGTTTTTCCTTCGCCTGCGCAGTAAGCTCGCTCATATATTCCATCTCGTGCTCCTGCACAAAACTACTTGCTTTTGAATAGTCAAATGTTACTCTGCTCATTGCTACCCTTCCTCTCTGATATTCTGATATCATTGTCATCTTTTGATGTACGGCACAGGAACGATCTCGTGCCCATACCAATACCTCATGCACATTTTACCAAATATGCCATTCATATTCAAGCAAATGAAATTAATATCCGCTTATTAATCTCTCTTATTGTGGACAGCGGCCTCTTCCCGATCATGCGAGGAACTCTTCCAGTATCTGCCTTATCGCCTCCTCTCTCAGTACCGGCTTGTCTTCCTCTTCCGCCTTTTCCCTCACGGCGCTGCGCGCCGGAAGCTTCCCTCCTTCCGTCTTCTCCGGATTCCGCGGCTCTCCTTCAATATTGATGGACAGGCGTCTCTCCTCTTTCTTTGTCTCCTTCTCCGACGCCTGAGGATTGGCCTGGGATGCACTCTGAAACACAGGCTTCTGTGTGCTCTCCCCGGCGATCACGCTGATCTCTTCCCGATCCGTCTGCTTCTGTTTTTTCAGGCGGAGAGCACATATATTCTCCAGATAATCGATCATATACATCTTCACCGCGTTTATCTTGTAAGGCTCGTCCGAAAGTCTGCTGATGACCGACAGCAGGACAACGCCGGCGATGCCTGTCGCAATATATTGATAAACGGATTCCGTGAACCCGTAGGAAAGATATTCAGCGGACGCTCCCAGCGCCGCGAGGATCCCGACAAACCACACGGACAGCAGCTCGATCTGCCTCCACGTATGGATCCGGAATAGGAATCCCCTGTATTCATATATGTATTTTTCCACAAATGCATCAATATTTTCAACTGAATCGTGTACCATACATGCGTGTTCATATTTTGATTTCACGAGCTTTATCAGTTTGTGCGTACTCTTCGGCATATTTCCCGCCGCTTTCACCAGCCTGCGAAGTGTAAAATGATTCACGATCTTCGCCGCAACTCCCAGAACACCGATCACTGCGATAAGGTAATAGATGATATTGGTGTCCGCCAACAATTGTTTCAACATAGCAAACCCTCCTGTTTTATATTCTCCCACAACATTTCCCTGTCAGACGACGGTATGGATTGTGTTTGTGCACATTATAGCCCAAGTTTTCCGGCATGTCCGCATAAACCGTTTTACATATTTCTACACCTGTACTTCCATTCCCGCGAAAAAAGTACCGGCACTGTTCCCTGTCTCAGGGACTTCTCAGGTTCAGATTTTCTCAACATCATCACGCTGCCGCGGCTTTCCCACTTCCCGTCTCGGGATGTTCAGAACTGTCGTTTTCACGCAGATAAACCCGAAAAATGGCACACAAAAATTTGTATTTCTGATTCTGATTTGCTATAATGCAAGAGGATTGGAGGTTTTGATAATTATGGAATACAGACCAAAAGGAGTCTGTTCACAGCAGATTCACTTCGACATAGTAGACAATAAGGTAAGAAATGTGTCATTTGTAGGAGGATGCAACGGCAACCTGCAGGGAATCTCCCGCCTCATCGAGGGAATGGACGTAGACGAAGCCATCTCCCGCATCGACGGTATCCGCTGCGGATTCAAGTCAACTTCCTGCCCGGATCAGCTCGCACAGGCATTAAAACAGGCATCCGGGAAATAATAACAACAGAACAAAGAACAAAAGGTTACTGAGTGAACAGTAACCTTAAAAGAAAAAGGACCTTCCTTAAGTCCTGAAAGCAGCCGCTGTATGCAGCGCCTTGTGGTGTTTTCTTGGAACAGGTTACTCAAAATTATTTTTTTCTAATTTTAAAAGTTACTCCGTAGCGTCACATCACAGCGGCTGCTTTCAAGACTTAAGGGAGGTCTTTGGGTTCGGTATTCAATT
Source organism: Lachnospiraceae bacterium UBA1818 (assembly GCA_904419285.1). GTDB lineage: Bacteria > Bacillota > Clostridia > Lachnospirales > Lachnospiraceae > Mediterraneibacter > Mediterraneibacter caccogallinarum. Next base: position 45,936 of record CAJFQZ010000002.1, on the reverse strand, counting down.
TTAGGGGACTAAAATGCCATCTGTAAAGGAAAAGGTTTCTTCCATTGGATCATCACCTTTCTGTACTATATGGTCCGCATGAACCCTATAATAGTATCCACGATCTACAGTAATAGTCTTTCCTGCATATACAAAATAATCATCTGTAGCCTCTTCCATAAACCAATCAACTTGTCCCCAAGCATCTTCTTCTTCAAGATACCTATCAACATATATTATAACTGCTAGATAGTCCACATCATGATTAGCAGTTGTAGCACCAAATGCATAAACTCTTTTTGTCCCCGCCTTAGATATGGAACATTCTCCCGTCATCATATGTTTTCCTCTTGTAAGACTATCTTCCGATGTTCCAGATGACGAATCTGCATTTATAAGATAAGATCCATCTACTTTTCTTATTTCATTATCTGAAGCTTCGACATTTTGTATAGAAGTTATCGAAACACCAGATAAAATCATAATACTAATTACAAATGATAAAATGCGTTTTTTCATAGTACCTTTCCTTCTCCATTTTCCTTTAATAAGTAAACAATTCAAATCAAAAAAACTTACGCAGTTTTCATAAAAAAATAAGATTTTTTAATATTTTATCAAACTCATCTTTTCCTAAAACGCCCGCTAATTGATAATGGACATCTCTATATTCAAATTCTGCAATATACCTATTTTCTTTGGAACCTTCCACTTTATATTCTTGTATGTTAATAACATAATTATTGTTTTCAATTTTATATTCTTGTAGTAGTTGATCCAAATCTTTCTGTCCAAATGATGAATCCGTATTATTCATATACATAGTATATCGAAGTATCTCATTATTATATTTATAAAATAAATATGCTTTATTTTGCTCATCATCTAGTATATATCTTTGTAAAATTGTATTTTGGGGTTTATACCCCAATCTTACGATAGAAATGCCAAAGCACTCATTAATCTCTTTATATACACCTATCTCATCAAGATCTTCTGTAGGTTGAGATTCCATATCCTCAACATTAGTAATTTCTGTCGGACCATCCCCTGTAATCCTCTCCCATATCACCTTCCAGTAAGACTTACTCCCCACACCTGTCATCACACTACCGCACACAAGAACGATTACCGCTGCCAGCGCCACGATGAGATAGCGGCGTTTTCTCCTGTAGTGTACTTTCTTCAGGCGCTTGTCATATTCATATTCCTGTATCTTGTTAAAAAGCGAAGTTTCCATGTTGTCAGAGACCTTGATATTGTCAAGATCACTGCGGCTCTCGACCTCTTTTTCGATCTCTTCTGCTTCTCTTTTCACTTCTCTATTCAGCGATAATTTTTTCAGATCTTTCATTCTATGCCCCTTTACCTGCCTTACATTTTTCCTTGACTTTTTATCAAATAGGGTTAATATGAAATTAATCAATTACTGGAGGTTATCTGTCAATGAAGCGAATCATCTTAACCGGCGGAGGCACCGCCGGACATGTCACTCCGAATATTGCACTGCTCCCCCGTCTGAGGGAACTTGGTTATGACATACATTACATTGGTTCCTATAATGGGATTGAAAAGGAACTGATCGAACCTTTCGGTATCCCGTATCACGGAATTTCTTCCGGAAAGCTGCGCCGCTACTTCAGCGTACAGAACTTTACGGATCCGTTCCGTGTTCTGAAGGGCTTCCGTGAAGCCCGCGTCCTGATCAAGGACCTTAAGCCGGATGTGATCTTCTCCAAAGGAGGATTCGTCTCTGTTCCGGTCGTTCTTGCCGGCAAACGGAGCAAGGTTCCGGTGATCATACATGAGTCTGATATGACTCCCGGACTTGCGAATAAAATCGCGATCCCGTCTGCGACAAAGGTCTGCTGCAACTTTCCGGAGACTCTGGAAAGCCTTCCGAAAGATAAGGCTGTCCTCACCGGATCCCCGATCCGTCAGGAACTTCTCTCCGGAAATAAGATTGCTGCGATGGATCTGTGCGGATTCACCGCCGACAAACCCGTTATACTTGTAATCGGCGGAAGTCTTGGATCTGTTGTAGTAAATAAAGCAGTGCGCGAGGCTCTGCCCGATCTCTTAAAGGACTTCCAGATCATTCATCTCTGCGGAAAAGGAAAAATGGATGAATCATTATCCGGTACGAAAGGATACTGTCAGTTTGAGTATATCAAAGATGAACTCCGCGATATCTTTGCCCTGGCTGACGTCGTCATTTCCAGGGCCGGAGCGAATGCGATCTGTGAGCTTCTCGCGCTCCGCAAGCCGAACCTGCTCATCCCGCTCTCCGCAAAGGCAAGCCGCGGAGATCAGATTCTCAATGCACGCTCCTTCGAGCGTCAGGGCTTCAGCCTTGTACTTGAGGAAGAAGAACTCACAAAGCAGTCTCTCATCGATGCAGTACACAGACTTTACAGCGACAGAGGAAGCTTTATCGATGCAATGCGCAATTCCAGACAGCAGGATCCGATCAACACGATCATCGGTCTGATCCAGGATGCTGCCGGAAAATAGATTCTTCTAAAGAAGATATTACACAAAAACTGAACAAATCTAACGGAAAGATTCCGGGAAGTAACAGCGTTCTCTACGTCTATACTTCCCGGTTCATTTCTTCATATTCCACTCCATACCTTTTTCTTATCCACTTCTTCGCTCTATGAAGAAGACTGTGAAGCACCTCCACGCGGATTCCCATGATTTCAGCGGCTTTTGCCTGCGGCGTCTCAAGATAGTAGACAAGCATTATTGCTTCATACCACCTTGAGTTCTTCTCCATCAGCGCACCCATAATACGTTCATGAAGCTTTTTCTTCTCATCAGATAGTATATGTCCAAAATATTCATCTTCAGTACTTTCTCTGGATGGCTCTCCCGCTGCCTCTTGAGCAGAATCACCATTCTCAAGAACTTCTCTTCCCGCTTTCTTTTTATAATTCAAAGATGCATTCTTCGCTGTTGTATAAAGCCATGAAGGAATATTGTCTTTTCTGAAATCATCGAATCCGATGTACAGTTTAAGAAAAGTATCCTGCGCGATATCCTCTGCCGCTTCATAACTGCCGGAATAAATATATGCTGTCTTCAAAACAAGATTTTTATATTTCTCATAAATCTCGTTAAATTCACGATTACCTGTCAACATATCTGCCCCGGTATTATTTCAGCTTTCCGAGTATTTCATCCCTGTCTTCATCCGTAAGCTCACCCATATGCCAGCCCAGACCTACATTGTCATTCTTATATCTCGGAATCAGATGCATGTGGAAATGAAATACCGTCTGGCCTGCTGCCTCCTCATTATTCTGCACGATGTTGTATCCGTCGCATCCCAGCACGTCCTTCATCTTATTCACCATTTTCTTTGCAAGGACGATAGCTTTCGAAGCAAGCTCATCGTCAATGTCATACAGATTTCTGTAATGCTCCTTCGGAATGATCAGCGCGTGTCCCTTGGACGCCGGTCCAAGATCCAGTATCACACGGAAATCATCATCCTCGTAAAGTGTTGCAGACGGGATCTCACCGGCTGCGATCTTACAAAAAATGCAATCTTTATCTTTCATATCTGCTCCTCTTTTCCACATTTTATTTTATATCAGTATAGACCATTTTCTGGAAAAAGAGAAGTATTTTTCACCCCTTGTCGAAACATGTCACTCTGATTTTATTGAACCGTCATCCCCGTCATGCTAGACTGAACTATATAAAAATATTTACTGTTTTTCGGAAAGTGAGGACCTTTTTCATGCTTGAAAATATAGATATCAACAAAATGAACCGCCTGATGGAGGAGAACAAGGATGCCAAAGAGATCATAACCGGGCTCCTTGCCAACCACCATAAGGACGTCTCCATGATTGCTCATGAACTTCGAAATCCGCTGACACTGATTTCTTCTTCTCTCCAGGTCATCGAAGCACAGCACCCGGAGGTGAAAGACTTTTACAGCTGGGATCAGACCATGGAAGACATAAAGTTCATGTGCAGCCTTATGGATGATTTGTCTGCTTTCAACAACGGTTCTTCCCTGCACCATTCGGTCTTCCGAATAGAACAGCTTCTGAAAAACGTCGCTGTATCCTTTGCCATCGCTCTGGATGCTGCAAATTCCGGGATAAAATTTTCTTCTAAAATATCATCCGGCATGGGAGATTTTACAGGCGACAAAGTCAAACTGGAGCAGGTATTCCTGAATCTGCTCCGCAATGCGAAGGACGCGGTGGGACAAGAAGGATCTATCTTCCTGTCCGCAGAACGGAACGAGGATACCATCATTGTCCGCTGCCGAGATAACGGATGCGGGATTCCTTCCGACATTGCAGACACTTTATTTGACCCGTTCGTAACACGCAAGGAGGGCGGGACCGGACTGGGTCTCTCTGTCTCCCGGCGTATCGTCGAAGCCCATGGGGGAACGATCTCAGCTGAATCCTCACCAGAAAAGGGGACTGTGTTCACAGTCACTCTCCCGATCTAACGCCGGTATATCTACTACTGATAGAATCCATACTGGCTGTGATCCATCCTTTTTCTCCGATAAAGCAGTACGGTGATCAAAATTCCGCAGATCAGTCCGCCGATGTGGGCTGAGTTGTCAACTCCGCTGCTGGTCAGGCCAAAGTAGAGACTCAGCGCGACCATGATCAGCATCCCCCTTCCGGAAAGGCGGCCCAGCCTGCCTCTGTTCACTGCCACGATATAGAGAAGCGCTCCCATCAGTCCGAAGATCGCACCGGATGCACCGGCGGAAATTACCTGTTCTCCATGAGAGACATTCCAGTACAGGGAGCAGAGATTTCCGCCGATTCCACTGATAAAGTAGATCAGAAGAAACTTGATACGGCCGATTTCATTTTCCAGCTGATATCCCAGCGCCCCCAGCATTACCATGTTATTGAGCAGATGCTGTATCCCGAAGTGGAGAAACAGGCTGGTTATAAGCCGGTAATATTCATGCCCTTCTGTCACCAGCGGCTCGTACATTGCACCGTACTGAAGCATAAAATAACCGCTCTCCGTATCCCCCCGCAGAGATAATAGGAAAAACACCAGCACATTTATAACCATCAATCCTGTAGTGCACACTGCCTGCGGCTGCCTTCTCAATTTAAAACCTCTTTTCCTAAACAGTTTTCTTAATTATAAATGCCCTTTTTCGTCCTGTCCATCTATTTCTGTAATTAGATCATTCCAACTGCCCCATCTTCCTGTTTTTATCCTGCTGATCACCTTTCCGATGGGCCCATATCTTCGTTTTTCCTCATTGACCGCCGATTCATTGATCCTCATCTTATAGTTCTGATTCTTACTCTCCTCATAAGAGTCTTCCTCCAATTCATCTTCCAGCATAAAGACTGCCCCGTCCACACTGCTGTTCTGTGCTCTTTCTGTATCTGCCCTTTCCTCTTTTTCCGCTCTTCGCTCCCGCTCCTCTCTTTCATATTCTTCCATGATCTCTCTCAGGTCATAATCTTCGCGCAGTGTGGCGCGGTGCAGGAGATAAGATAAGAAAATACCTTCCGTGTCTTTATAATCCAGCTTTTTTACAAAAAACTCTGTCATCTCGTGAAAAGACCGGTACAGACTCTTCTGCCTCACCGGAAGATAACAGAATCCGAACCTGCCGTCCTTCTCATAGATATATTCCGGTCCTGTCAACAGACAGTCCGGATCCAGCATGTAGTTTCTCAGATTCTCAACTACATCCATGAACTGTCTGATAAAGGAAAGGATCATTTCTTTTTCCACATTTTGATTCTCATACTTTTTCTCAAGTGAGACACCTCCTTTTGTCTGATAGGTATATCGGCTCTCCTCTTCCCTGCCGATACCGGATACTCTCAGGAGTCCTTCAATCTCATTGTACCTGAGCATCTTCATCTGATAATCCTCCTCATAGGGTACAGGAACATCGATATGGATGCACGGCTGATTCCAGTCCTTTTCTAACATGATATCTCTATTTATTTCACCCACCTGATCACTTCCTCCGGCTCTGCTGCAACTGCTTTCTGACATATATTAAGTTTCATAAAAGACCTTCCTGCCGAGACTTCTACCGCAGTTTCATTGTCATTCTCTGTTATGCTGATCTCCCCGACTGTCAGCAAGATCAGCTTTCCACGGATCCTTTCAGTAAAAAAAACCTCCGGATCAAATTCTCGTGTTCCGTACCGCCTCTTTTCCTGTGCGCTTACAGCCGCAGTCTCACAGGCAGCGCCGCTGAGTATCACTTTATCATGATAATAAAACACCGTATGGATCAGAATGACAAAGAAGAACAGAAACAGCGGAATAATGTAAGCCATCTCAACAACAGTGCTTCCATTTACATTTTTCCGTTCTTCCATATTCAAAATCCTCCTATCAGGATTCCTCCCAGATACGCCGCTGTCAGAAACGGCACAAAAGGGAATGCTGATTTTCTCGTAAATCCTTTCGCCGCCATCATTACTGCTGAAAAAACTGCTGCCAGAAGAAACGCGGCAGTCAGCACTGAGAGGATATTCCAGAATCCGAGAAAGCTTCCCATGACCAGGATCAGGATGCTGTCTCCGTATCCGAACGCTTCTCCCGTAGATCTGCTGATAATCAAAAACAGAATCCCCACTGCCCCGCCGGCGGTCAGGATGACCGCGGGAATATCCGCCGCAAAGATCCCGCTTATGACAGACACCGGAACCCCTGCCAGCAGAAGCCAGAGACTGAGTTTCCTGCTTCTGATGTCCATCCAGCTGAGTACGAGCAGATACAGAAGAAACAAGAACTGAAATATGATCCATCTGTTTTCACTTATAAAATCCCATGCCTGTTTTAATCTGTACATTTTGAACACCCTCTTCTTCCCGCGGCTTCTGATTTCTTTACCGCCCTGATCGTCCGCTTCAGAGAACTGCAGTTCAGGGAATTGTGATACCGGTTTCCATATCCTGTGATATAGACGCCGGTCATCGCCTCTCCCAGAACACATTTTTCACATCTGTAATACTTACCGCCGTCCCCGTTCCGAAGACCTGAAAGTTCAGTATAGGGGACAAAACTGATTGAAAGCTGCAGATAGGAGCACTGATAATCCTCATGGTATACCATGCCGTTTTCCGTGATATAGACGATTTCCCCGTCTTCCTCATCAATGCCCCTGTCTTCATACCCTGCCCATGCGCTGATCCTGAATTCTTCCTGTTTTCTGACCGACGGACTTCCGAAGATGGGGACCGGTATCCTGATCCGGTAGTCCACCGTAATATTCATCTCGCCGGTATAGGCTGAGATATAAGATCTGACACAGCTTATGCCGCTGCATCCTCCATCTATAATGCTCCTTTCGATCCGCTCCTCCCCGATCAGTTTGATAAGATCTGATCTGAACTTTATACTGTTCAGCACCGGAACGACAGCGGTCTGGACTGAAGCCTTCTTTGCGGCGCCCTGAGCCGCATTCAGTATGCTTAACTCAATGCTCTGTATCTCTATAAGCCAGATGAGACAGACCGCCGCAAGGAGAAACAGCGGGATCCCAACAGCTGCCTCTATTGTCACACTCGCTCTTGTCTCCGGTGCAGATGCCCTTTCAATGGTTGGATTGGGTGTATTTTTATTGGATTGTGCCATCACAGTCGATTTTTCCTTTCTTAAGATTTTGGGCTGCCATACGAGGGATTATGGCTTAGACGAAAGGGCATCTGCACCGGAGACAAGCCAGGACTTTTTCACATCACTGATATCCGAAGCAGACCGGGAACTCATAAGTGATCTCTCCGTAAAGACCTGCTGTATTCTGGATCTCCAGCTTTGTAATACACTGATCAGCATAAAGGCGCTTTCCCTTTTCTTCAGAGACAAGATTCTCCTCTGCTCTGTCAACGGTCCTCATTGCCGTATCATCCGGATCAGACAGGAACAGCAGCATCCTCAGATAATCTTCATAGGACATGCCGCCCTCCGCATCAGTTCCGTTGTGACTGTCCTCAGCGCTCCCGAGCCGGAACAGAGCCGCTGCAGTAAGCTGCCAGTTCTCTGAATTTTTTACCAGGGCGGCCCTTTTACCGGAGAGGAGAGCCCTCAGATCCATTACGCTCTCTCCTGCCGCCCACGCTGCAAGGACTGCCTGCTTGATTCCTTCAGACGCTTCCGGCATGAGAAGGATCGCAGACACGGTTAAGGCGATCGTCTCCGCTTCACTCTGCTTTGCGCTGTCATTCATAAGAAAACTGTAGTTCAGTGCCATCCGGATCAGAAAAATCTTCAGAAGTACGGACTCCAGGTTTTTCTTGTCCGACTCTTTCCCTGAGAGGATGTACTCCACTTCATAGCTCAGAGACTTCTGGGTTTTACCTTCTTCTCCGGCATTCTCCTCACTCTGCTCCTGTCCCTCTGTTCCTGCTGCATTTTCAAACTCCTTCAGAATATACTCATTGAACAGGAGCCGTTCTTCCGGTCCGTCAAGCTCCTTCCTCGCAGGGAAAACTCCTCTCCCCCTTCTCAGGCTCCGGTAAGAAGTCTGGGTATCCAGGTCGATGACACTGCCGGACAGCGTCATCTCTTCCGGCATGACAAGTGAGAGAATTCCTTTCTTCTCAATCTGCTCCACACAGGCGAATGGATTTTCCCCGCTTTCTGTCAGTTCTTCTGTGTCTTGTCCTCTTTCCTCCAGACTTTCAATCTGTCCCCTCACATTCTCCTGCTCTTCCTTCATTCCATTTCCCTGAACCTCCTGCTCCTCCCACCGGGCTGTCATACCGGTATAGTCTCTGACCAGGGACACGCCGTATCTCTGCTCCATATATTCCAGGACCTGTTCTCTGAACGCCTGCGCGCTGTTGTCTGTCAGATACTGGACTGCTGTGATCTCATGCTCCATGCTGCCTGTCCCATAATAGTGCATCCGGCGGATCAGATTATCCTCTTCATACCTTCCCGTGCCGTAGCTTCCATCAACTGCAAATACATGATATTTTTCCAGCAGCCCCTGGTGATATTCACCGAAAACAGAATAGACTGCCCTGTCAGCAGCAAGTCGGCTTATACTTTTCGACCGCTGTACGGAAGATACCTGCAGGATTCCCATGACGAATGAGAGGAGAAGGACAAATACAATGCTCAGGAACGCCGTTATCTCTCCTTTTCTCATACCCCTCAGATTCCCGCACTCTCCGAAGTGATCTTGTCAAAGATCGTGTTGATCAGGCTGATCAGCTGATTTTTGAAGATCAGAAGCAGTGCGATGATAATAACGAGGATCAGCACCATCTCGATCACAGTCACACCGGAAACATATCTGCGCCTCATAAAAAAATCTTTTGCTCTCCTCATGCCGCTTGAGATCATCTGCTTCATCTTGCCCACTTCTGCTTTCATAGCTCTCCCTCCACCTTTCTTTTCTATGGATATTCGCTTTTTTCAGTTTCTTTTAAATCTGTATCGAGAGCAGCGCCGGCACCATCACGATGAGAAAGACTACTGCCAGCATGAGGAACATGGGGATCATCAGCTTGGTTCCTGCCTCTTCTCCCAGTTTCTTCGCCTGATTCATCCGCTCTTCAAACGCTTCCTCCGACTCCCGCCTCAGAAGCTCTGTGATTCCTCTTGGTCCCTTTCTCAGATTCTGAGAAAGAAGCATCCCGAACTTCCGGTAGGAGGAAATTCCGCACCTTGCCCCGCAGCTTTCATAACATTCTCCTTCTGAACCTCCTGCCCTGATCTGGTACATGGCAGCTGCCATCTCTTCATATGCTTTTCTCTTTCCTGTCCGCTCTCTGTTTTTCTCATAATCCTGCGCGATACAGAACCACGCTCTCCGGATCGTCATCCCCGCTCCGATATAAAGAGCGAATTTATTGATGATCAGAGGATAATCCGTCTTCATCTGGATGACTGTTTTCTTTTCTTCTTCCTTCTTTCTCTGGCTCTCAGAGACACAGAGCATCACGCTTGCCCCGGCTCCCAGGATAAGAATACCAAACGCCCTCGTCTCTGCCGCATAACTCCACTCCGCCTTCTCTTCTCCGATTCTGTCCGGAAGCACAAGACAATTTTCCTTTCGATCCTGCTCATCTGCTTTCTTCAGTTTCTCGTCAAGCTCCTGCCTCTTCTTCTCTCTTCCTTCCAGCCTGGGAGGATACACTCGGACATAGAATTCATGGGCCGCCTGTTCCTCTCCACATCTGAGAACAGCCGTCAGCTTAACAAGTGTTCCGTCCTCCGTCAGCTCCTCCTGATACAGCTTTCCCTGCATATCTATGACTGAGTAATCCTCTGACTCCCAGGAGACCGATATCCCATACTCCGGAATCTCAGTGACCAGGTCCAGATCCACCCGTACCTCATCCAGGCTTTCATTTTCTCCCAGAATCATCTTTTCAAGCTGTTTCGCAGCCCGGCTGAAAACCTGCTCCGCCCCCGCTTCTGTATATGTCTGCCCGGATACTGTCACATCCACTGTCTCCTTCAGGTCTCCGATCCTTACCTGGAGTCTCCGGGTACTCTCATCATCGCCGTATCCTTCTCTTAATATGATCTTCCTTCCCGCTCCGTCCGTCTCCAGCTCCCTGCTGTTATCCCAGACAAAGACAGCCGCACAGCAGACAGATGACGCCGCAAAGATCAGTCCTGCCCTGATATAAACAGGATGTTCCTGAAAAGCGTTCTTTCTTTTTTTCTTCATGTTCCCGCCTTTTTCCGAATATATTTCCATTCTAAACTTCAATTTTTATAATCTTCCTACCAAGCCGGTATGCCGCCAGATACAGGAGAAGACAGCAGCTCATAACAGCGGCTCCCGTAAGATTTCCATACAGGATCCCGATAAATTCCCGGAAGGTCAGCTTCATGTACAGGATGATCCCGAACGGGATCACACACATAAGATCAAATTCCAGCTTTTTAGCCGCAAGCATGGTCTGTATCTCTTTCTCTGTATCAATCTTTTCACTGATGATCTTAACTGAATTTCTTATGATCGCGATACTGTCACCGCCGCTCTTTTTTGCTGCCGCAAAAACATGTACAAAGCTCTCTACATCTTCCTGGCCTGCTCTCTCCGCGAACTCTCTGAGCACCTGCTCGGCCGGCGCATTCATCTCAAGCTGCCCCGACATAATCTTATATTCCCTTCTGATCCTTGTGTCCTCTCCGTACATGGGTGCAAGCTCCCGATTCACCTCGCGGATGGCATTCTCGACCGAATATCCCGCCTTCAGTGCCGATGCCATCGCCTGAATGCTGTCTCTGAACTGATTCCGGAACTCTTCCTCCTTCTTTTTCGCAGTATCTTCCAGCCATTCCCGGACATAGATCCAGGACAGTGGAATCAGAAACACCGCAGGAACAAGAGATTCATAAAAAAGGTAGAGGACAGCTCCCAGTATGAGGATCCATCTTACGGCCCCGGCAGCATACTCACCCATCCTGATATCCTGCAGCCATGAGTTTCTCTTTATTTTTGAGATCATTGACCTTCATAAGACTTCCTTTAATCTTTTCATTTTCTGTTCCCTCCTCCCTGAATTCATAGAGCACTCTCGTGCAGACTCTCCCGTTTTCCATTCCGTCTACCTCTGCAATCTGAATCACTCTTCTTGACCGGTCTCTCAGCCTCCCGAGATGGATGATGATATCCAGCGCAGAAGCGATCTGCCTCTGGATCGCCTGAAGCGGGAGATCGATTCCCATCATCATCATAGTCTCAAGTCTGTGAAGCATATCCTCCGCACTGTTGGCATGCCCTGTGGACATGGACCCGCTGTGTCCGTTCAGCATGGCGGAAGAGATCATATCCACCGTCTCCTCGCCTCTGACTTCTCCCACGATGATCCTGTCCGGCCGCATCCTTAGAGCCGACCTGATCAGATCCCGTATTGTGACCGCTCCTTCTCCCTCCAGATTGGGCTCCCGCGCCTCCAGCCGGACCAGGTTCTCCACACCCTGGATCTGAAGTTCCGCATTGTCCTCTATGGTGATGATCCGCTCACCTTTGGGGATAAAGTCCGAAAGCGCATTGAGAAATGTGGTCTTACCCGCACCTGTTCCTCCGCTGATGAAAATATTATATTTCGCGCGCACCAGCCTTTTTAAGAACTGCGCCGCTTCTTCCGTCAGGCTCCCCAGCGATATCAGGCGCTCCATTGTGACAGCGTTTGCCGGAAATTTCCTTATGGTGAGGATCGGGCCGTTGACCGCTGCCGGTTTCAGAACTACATTGACGCGGGATCCGTCTCTGAGACGTGCGTCTGCGATGGGCGAAGACTCATTGACATACCGGTTCGTCTCTCCCACGATCTGCTGTATCACATCATCTAGCCGGCTTTCCGAGAGAAACCTGCGTTCTGAACGGAAAAGCCTTCCCTCCTTCTCATAGAAGATATTGTCCGTACCATTGACCATGATCTCTGTGATCTCATCATCCTCGATCAGTTCCTGAAGGATATCGAGCTTTCGGAATGCATTGAAAAGCTCCCTGCTGATCCGTATCTTCTCATTCAGGGGAATGTACTCTCTTCGCCCCGCATCCTCGATCACACTGCGGATGATCTCCTGAAGCTCCTCATCCTCAGTCTCTTTTGTCAGATCCATCCGGTGCATGATCTGCTCATAGAACTGCTCTGCTCCTCTCATAAATCTTCCGCTCCCTTTTCTTCCGAGGTCCTGTTCCGCTTCGCCCTTTTCTTCACCGTGCGGTCCAGAACATCTCCATATCCGGCTGACCTCAGGTTCTGCTCATACTGCTCTATTTTCGCGGCCGCGGCGCCCTCCTCAATGTAGAGTGTATACACTCTCGCGCACTTTCTCAGAATGTCATACAGGCCTTCAATGCCGTCGCCAAGATCAAGGATGACAACTTCATAGACGCACTTCTCAAGGATCATATCCAGCATCCGGATCCATTCTTCCGCCTTCACATTCCGAAGATCCTGCTCGTGTTTCATCGGCATGATATAATCCATACCATCCATTTTTCCCGTCATCGCGCTGATTCTGATCCCGGGACTGCTGTTCTCCTGTCTCATAAAGTAGAGCAGATCCCCCAGATTCATCTCCTGATCCTCCGAGAAATAATAGCTTCCTCCGGCATATCCTTCCATGTTCAGATAGAGCACCTCTGTCTTTTCAGCAAGCTGTCTTCCCAGGCGCAGGGCAAACCTTGTCTTTCCGATCCGGTGGACCGGCGAATAGACTCCGATCAGTCCTTTCATTCCTGTCTGCACATGACTTTTTTTCTTTCCGGACAGTTCTGCCCTCACTTTTACTATGGGATCCTCTCTTTCATTTCTCTGCGAAAAGATATTCTCGATGATCCTGTCCGCAGACTGATACCGAAAGACCGGAATTTCCTCACAGTCAGGCCCGTCCCGTATTCCTGTCAGCAGGAACTTCTTATCTGCGGGGATCCTTCTTCTGTCTTCTTCAGAGAACTCTTCCCCGATCAGAAGAATGTCAGACGGAGCTCTCTCGGAAAAGCCCTTCAGCTTCTCAATATCACAAAAGAGATGGAATTCATACGCATCAGGGAGCCGTTCTGCAAGGATCCTGAGAAGCTTCTCCGCATAGGAAGACTGAACGTCGCATATCACCAGATGCACCATTCTTCCTTTTTCTTCTGTTTTCTTAATCTGCATAGATTTGAAAATCGCTGCGATCATGCAGCCCGAATAAAAATACACGACAGCCGTTTTTCTCTTTCCGGCTCTTCGATACACCGTCCTCCCCCGAAGACGGATGCTCCAGCAGATGGAACTCTGCTGTGTAAGACGCATTATAACCAGACAGTTTTCGTTTGTCCAGACTGAAAATAAAACTTTTTAGATTTTGTAAAATAGTCACAAAATCTTGTAGCATACGATCCCGTAGAGCAGGCAGACCCCTGGAATTCCAAGGCTTCCCGACGTCAAAAAGGAGAGCGCATTGAGTCCCACATTAATTGAAGAGTCATCGGGAATCACGAACTGATTGATGAAAAAGATCAGCGTCATTCCTACGATCGCCCTGATAAAAAAATTGATGACCTCTGATACAAACTTCTTTTCCATCCAACATGCTTCCCTTCTCCTGCTCTACTCTATTCTATTCTTCCGCAAGGACGATTATTCCCTCTTTTCCTGCCAGCTTGCAGCCGCATCCAGCGCACTGCTCCCTGAAAAATTCCAGCTCCTCACACCCATATTTCTGTATTCCTCATTGATCTCATAAAAATAATTATCCACGTCCCGGAGCATTCCCAGATTTTCCAGATTCTTTTCGCTCAGCTTTGCGATCTCCGGAGCCGCATCATCAGAAAGTCCATAGATCAAGTAACAGACATCCTCCTGATTCATACTTTCTGTATTTGCGATGTTATAACCGGCAATGATCCGGTCCGCATGACTGAAAGAAAAACCGATGTACATTACGGATACGATCAGCATGATGTACCGGAACAGCATAAATTTTCTGTGGAAGATGCTGTGTATGACTCCGAAAAAGATCAGCATGAGCACTGCCAGGAACCACAGGACGAGCACTCTAAGGAAGGTCAGATCATATTCTTCCACATAGAGCAGCATCCGGTATGCCGCCGAGAGGATCATCACGCAGGTACATACTGAGATAACACACAGCAGGATCTCCAGGATCTTATTTTCCCCGAACACCTGCATACAGACCAGCACTGCCAGAAAATTAATGATACTTACGAACAGAAGCTGCCAGAATCCCTGATGTGCATACTGTGAATAAGTCATCCCGTCCGGCAGGGCGTCTCCAAGTCTCAGGAACAGAAAGACGATCTGGATCATGGAATAGAGCACATAGATCACAGCAAGTATGCCGGTAAACGTGATCCCTGTCACCGGATTGACGCTGCCTTTCCTCATCTCCTCCTTTCCCTGCAGGTTCATCCGGAATACGGCGGCAAAAAACGCATAGATACCGACAGTCCCGATGAAAAAAGTGAAAGTTATCCCCACGATATTCTCAATATCCACATTTTCGATCAGATAACTCAGATCCAGATATCCGAAGAACCGGTAGAAAAATTCAGAGAATATCTTATCAGACATAACCAAAAGCGGCATGACCACGATCAGAAAAAGCGCTGCGGCCGCAATTCCTGCTGCTGCAGCCTTCGCGTTCCGTCTGCTTTCCTTCTGCTCCCGTCCGTGCGCGGAATTCCTTCTGAGCTTTACCTTGAACGGCTCCCCTGCTGAAGCGATGCAGGTTCCGGCCAGAATAAAGAACTTTTTCACATATTCTGCAAATCCCCATTCACTGTCATTATAAAACTGATGCACCATCGCAGCCATGAACAGAAGGAGGATTCCCAGGATGTTGAAAAAGTGGAAAAATCCGTTTGCAGTAAGACAGGTGGACACTCCCAGAAGGACGATCCCCGCAAAATACCACGCGGAATCTTTTTTCACCCGCACCCCCGCTCTGCCCAGGAACTTTACTGCAAACAAGATCAGCGCCGGGACGAGTACCGCGAACAGGAGCCCCGAAAGATTTCTGTAAATACAGAACGTAAACAGGAGTCCGAACAGAATGCTCATCTTCAGGAACCACATCTCATCTTCTTTCATTTTCCGGATATATACCTCATTCATCCTCATCATCCTCCACATATTCCAGGATATCTCCCGGCTGACATTCCAGAACTCTGCATATGGCGTCCAGCGTTGTAAACCTCACTGCCTTCGCCTTATTATTCTTCAGGATCGAAAGGTTTGCCATGGTGATGTCTACCCGGTTTGCCAGCTCCGTCACACTCATTTTTCTTTTTGCCATCATAACATCAAGATTCACTATTATAGCCATTTTCCCGCCTCCCTATATCGTCAGATCATTTTCTTCTTTAAACCGGACCGCCTCCTCGAACACAAGGCTCAGAACGTGGCTGAAAACTCCGGCGATAAAAAATGTCAGCACGATGACAAAAGACGCCGGCGTGGGAAGAAGGATACACTTTACTATAAAAAGTACTGTGATAACAAAACTTACTTTTCCCATTGTGCTCAGACTTTTCGTATTGTTATCCACAAAACATTCCCGTTTCACCACAGTTTTCATCATTTTTCTGAGCTGATACACGATAATAAGTCCGCAGATCCCGGACAGCCCGAAAATGATCAGCATCGGCCAGTACTGCTCCGCCATCTCCTTCCAGTAATACTCCCCAAGCATCTTCAATGAAAACGGGAGCGATACCTCCACCAGAATCCCCGAAAAAAACATAAAATCAAGAAAATACTTTGTAAAAGAAATAAGTCTGCTCTGTCTCATACTGTCTGCTCCTTTCTATTGTTCCATTCATATCCATCTGACAGAATGGAGCGCTCTTTCTCTCTTCTTTGATTGAATTATAGGAACACATCTATTATTTGTCAATATATTTTTATTGTTTTTCAATAAATTGGTATTCTTTTTCAATATAAATCCTTGAGGATCCAGCTGAAAAAAGTGAGAGACCGGGCGCGGCTGTCCTTTTTCTGGACAGTCACGCCCGGTCTCTTATCTGTCTTCACATCAGTTTATCTATTTTCTGGGTTCTGTTCTTCCTCGCCCTCTTCGGAAATCTCAACCTGTTCTCCGTCGATCTCCGCGGAAGCTTTTCTCACTTTCGCAACGCTCGCCACCTTGTCATTTCCCGGCAGATTGATCAGCTTCACTCCAGAAGTGATCCTTCCGTATACGGAAATATCCGAACACTTCATGCGGATGACGATTCCTTCCGTGTTGATGATCATAATCTCGCTGTCTTCATCCACAGCCTTCATTCCGACCACATTTCCGGTCTTTTCGGTGATCTTGTAGCACTTGACTCCCTTGCCGCCTCTGTTCTGGCTTGTGAACTCATCCATGGCAGTCAGCTTGCCCATTCCCTTTTCAGATACGATGAGCATATATCTGCCCTGGCTGCTTACCTGCATGCCTATCACTTCGTCTCCGTCGCTTAAGTTCATGCCGCGCACTCCCATGGAAACCCGGCCCGTGGAACGCACATCCTTCTCACTGAACCGGATACACTGTCCGTATTTTGTGACAAGGAGCACATCCTGATCATTGTCCGTGACTTTGACATTGATGAGGAGATCGTCCTCTCTGAGCACGATCGCCGCGAGTCCGTTCTTTCTCACGTTCGCATATTCGCCGATCGGAGTCTTCTTCACGAGACCTTTCTGTGTCGCCATGAACAGGTATTTGCCTTCCTCATATTCATAGATCGGGATCGTTGCCGTGATCTTCTCCTCCGGCATAAGCTGCAGGAGATTAATGATGGCAGTTCCTCTCGCTGTCCTTCCGGCCTCCGGGATCTCATATGCCTTCAGCCTGTATACACGGCCCCTATTCGTAAAGAACATGATGTAATGGTGGCTTGTCGTGATGAACAGTTCTCTGATAAAGTCGTCCTCAAGAGTCTGCATTCCCTTGATTCCCTTGCCGCCTCTGTTCTGTCTCTTGAAAGTATCCATGCTCATCCGCTTGATATATCCCATGTTGGTCACAGTGATCACCACATTTTCTCTCGGGATCAGGTCTTCCATGGAGATATCAAACTCATCGTATCCGATGCGTGTCCTTCTGTCATCCCCGTATTTTTCCGAGATGACAAGGATTTCTTTTTTGATCACACCGAGAAGAAGCCTGCGGTCAGCAAGGATTGCCTTCAGTTCCTCGATCTTCTTTTCAAGCTCGGCGTACTCGTTCTCGATCTTCTCTCTCTCCAGACCTGTCAGAGCACGAAGACGCATGTCAACGATTGCCTGGGCCTGGGCGTCAGACAGTCCGAACCTCTCTATCAACTCGGATTTTGCGATCTGGACAGTCTTGGATCCGCGGATGATCCGGATCACTTCATCGATATTGTCAAGCGCGATGAGCAGACCCTGCAGGATATGGGCTCTCTCCTCCGCTTTGTTGAGATCGTATTTCGTCCTTCTTGTGACAACATCCTCCTGATGCTTCAGGTAATACTGAAGCATATCAAGAATGTTCATGACCTTCGGCTGATTGTTCACGAGGGCGAGCATGATCACACCGAACGTATCCTGGAGCTGTGTATGCTTATACAGCTGGTTCAGGATGACATTCGGGTTCACATCGCGCCGCAGTTCAATACAGATCCTCATTCCCTCTCTGCTGGACTGGTCACTCAAGTCTGTGATTCCGTCAATCTTTTTATCTCTCACAAGCTCCGCGATCTTCTCGATGAGCCTTGCCTTATTCACCATAAACGGCAGCTCGGTCACGATAATCCTGTTCTTGCCGTTGTTCATCGGCTCGATGTTTGTGATCGCGCGCACACGGATCTTTCCGCGTCCGGTCCTGTAAGCCTCCTCGATTCCTCTTGTCCCGAGGATCTCCGCCCCTGTGGGGAAATCCGGTCCTTTGATGATCTTCAGTATTTCCTCAATGGTGGTCTCTCCCTTGTCCTCGATCTGATCGTCGATGATCCTTACCACCGCAGCAATGACCTCCCGCAGATTATGCGGCGGGATATTCGTCGCCATACCGACCGCAATACCGGATGTACCGTTTACGAGAAGATTCGGAAATCTGGAAGGAAGCACAGTCGGCTCCTTCTCCGTCTCGTCAAAGTTGGGGGCAAAATCAACGGTATCCTTGTTGATGTCCGCCGTCATCTCCATGGAGATCCTGCTCAGACGCGCCTCTGTATAACGCATCGCCGCAGCGCCGTCGCCGTCCACGGAACCGAAGTTTCCATGACCGTCCACGAGCGGATATCTTGTGGACCATTCCTGCGCAAGATTGACAAGAGCTCCGTAGATGGAGCTGTCTCCGTGGGGATGATATTTACCCATTGTATCACCGACGATACGCGCGCACTTACGATGCGGTTTGTCGGGACCGTTGTTCAGTTCGATCATGGAGTAGAGGATCCTTCTCTGCACCGGCTTCAGGCCGTCCCTCACATCCGGGAGGGCACGGGAAGCGATAACGCTCATGGCATAATCGATGTAGGAAATCTCCATCGTTTTTTTCAGGTCTACCTCATGGACTTTATCAAAAATATTATCTTCCATTGCTTATCTCCTTTTCGCGTTTTCCCAGCTCCGGCCTTCCTGATATTCAGGTGAAAGGAAATCAGGTGAACTCGATTTCTGACGCAGGAACACCAGGGACCCTTCGCTGTAAAATGTTATATATCAAGATTTTTAACGTTCTTTGCGTTTTCTTCGATAAATTCTCGTCTTGGTTCAACCTTGTCGCCCATGAGGGTGGTGAAGGTCAGATCAAGTTCGGAAGATGTCTCTTCGTCCATGGTCACCCGAAGGAGGATCCTGTGCTCGGGATCCATCGTCGTCTCCCAGAGCTGCTCGGCATCCATCTCTCCAAGACCTTTATAGCGCTGGATCTTGTTGCTGCTGTCTCTTCCAACTTCCTGCAGGATTTTTGCCAGCTCTTCGTCACTGTACGCGTACCACACTTTTTTATTCTTTTCCAGCTTATACAGAGGCGGCTGTGCCAGATAAACATAGCCTTCCTTGATAAGATCCGGCATAAAACGATAAAGGAAAGTCAATAATAACGTACTGATATGAGCGCCGTCCACGTCGGCATCCGTCATGATGATGATCTTGTGATATCTCAGCTTCGAGATATCAAAATCATCATGGATCCCTGTTCCGAACGCAGTGATCATCGCCTTGATCTCCGCATTGGCGTAGATCTTGTCGAGGCGGGCTTTCTCTACATTCAGGATCTTTCCTCTAAGCGGAAGGATTGCCTGGGTCGCACGGTCTCTGGCAGTCTTGGCAGAACCACCGGCGGAATCTCCCTCAACGATATAGATCTCACAGTTTGCAGGATCCTTATCTGAGCAGTCCGCAAGCTTGCCCGGAAGAGACATTCCTTCCAGTGCGGATTTTCTTCTCGTCAGGTCACGCGCTTTTCTGGCAGCCTCCCTTGCACGCTGGGCCATGACTGATTTTTCTATCGTGATCTTGGCCACATTGGGGTTCTGTTCCAGGAAAATTTCAAGCTGTGTGCTGAGGATGTTATTGACCGCGCCCCTTGCCTCGCTGTTTCCAAGCTTCTGCTTTGTCTGGCCTTCGAACTGCGGATCCTCGATCTTCACACTGATGATCGCAGTAAGACCTTCTCTGATATCCTCTCCGGTGAGATTCGGCTCGCTGTCTTTCAGCAGTTTGTTCTTTCTCGCATAATCATTAAACGTCTTCGTCAGCGCGCTCCGGAATCCCTCGACATGTGTTCCGCCTTCCGGTGTCGTGATATTGTTTACAAACCCATAGGTATTATCGCTGTAGGAATCATTGTGCTGCATCGCAACTTCCACATAGACTCCGTCCTTGCTTCCTTCACAGTAGATGATCTGGTCATAGAGCGGCGTCTTGCTCTTATTCAGATAGGTGACGAATTCCTTGATTCCGCCCTCATAGTGGAAGGTGTGCTCATGCAGCTCTTCCCCTCTCCAGTCTCTCAGCACGATCCTGAGTCCTTTCGTGAGGAATGCCATCTCGCGGAAACGCTGCTTCAATGTGTCATAGTCAAAGATCGTGTCCTCGAAGATTTCCTTGTCAGGAAGGAAGGTGACCTTCGTACCTGTCCTGTCCGGCTCGCACTCGCCCACGATCTTCAGCTTGTACATTACTTTTCCGCGCTCATAGCGCTGTTTATAGATCTGTCCCTCGTGGTAGATCTCCACTTCAAGCCACTCAGACAGCGCGTTTACGACGGAAGCTCCCACGCCGTGCAGACCGCCGGAGACCTTGTATCCCCCGCCTCCGAATTTTCCGCCCGCATGGAGGATCGTGAACACGACTTCCACTGCCGGAAGTCCCGCTTTATGATTGATTCCCACGGGGATTCCACGTCCGTTATCGCTGACAGTGACTGAATTGTCCTTGTTGATATCCACCTGGATCTCGTCGCAGTAACCTGCAAGGGCTTCATCCACCGAATTGTCCACGATCTCATAGACAAGGTGGTGAAGTCCTCTCGTGGAGGTACTGCCGATGTACATTCCCGGTCTCTTTCTTACCGCTTCCAGCCCCTCCAAGATCTGAATCTGGTCCGCCCCATATTCAGCATCAAATTCTGTACCTGATGCACCCATTTTTTTACCTCCTAATTTGCTTTTGCTGCGTGTCCATTTTTGATATGGAATATCTTGTTTATTGAAAATCTGTGATTTACAAATTCATCCAGACCGGTACATGTGATCACTGCCTGTATATCGTGGATACTGTCCAGTAAATAGTTTTGCCTGTGTTTGTCCAGTTCAGACAGAACATCGTCCAGAAGCAGTATCGGAGTATCCTTTATGATCCTTTTTACCAGTTCTATCTCCGA
The DNA here is from genome assembly GCA_904419285.1 of Lachnospiraceae bacterium UBA1818. GTDB lineage: Bacteria > Bacillota > Clostridia > Lachnospirales > Lachnospiraceae > Mediterraneibacter > Mediterraneibacter caccogallinarum. The sequence continues at coordinate 24,651 of CAJFQZ010000002.1, read as the reverse complement.
AAGTTTCAAAGAAAGCGCTGCTGTGCGCTGCTGTCCCTGGGAGCCGAATTTCCTGATATCGATCTGCCCGTTATTGATAAAGCAGAGATCATCCCTGTGGGGGCCCACCGAAGTACTCTTCATCCTGAGATCCCGCTCTCTGTTTTTCTTCAGAGCCTGCTCGAGCGTCATGCCTCCGACGCTTTCTTCATAAGTGAGCGTAATATTCTCTTTTCCGCCCGTTAATTTGTAATGTATTTCAGAAATTATTTCATTTACCTGCTTAACAAACTCTCTTCTTCTCTCCAAGATCCTTGTCCCGTACTCCGCGAGCTGCATATCCCATATGTCCAGAGTCTCCGCGAGTCCTGGCTGCCCGTATATATCCTTAAGCAGGGCATTTCTCTGATTGATGATTCGGTTATAATTCGAAAGATTGCTGAGATATATCTTGTCGAGCTGTGACAGTTCAAGATCTATAAACCGCCTTCTTCCGGCCGGTCCGTCCTTAATGATATTAAGATCTTCCGGTGAAAAGAATACAAAATGTACAATGCCGAACAGCTCGCTGGCCCGCCTGATCGGGATCTTATCAATGGCGATCCCCTTCGGGCTGTTCTTCTTAAGATGCATATCGATCTGGAATGTAATGCCTTTTTTTTCCACGATTGTCTCAAGGTGGGACTCATCACAGCCGAACTGGATGATGTCCCTGTCTTTTGTCCCCCGGTGTGACTTCGTCGTCCCGGACAGGTAGAGCGCCTCGAGTATATTCGTCTTTCCCTGGGCATTATCCCCATACAGAATATTTGTCTTTGGATCAAAGGTCAAATCTAATAAGTCATAATTTCTGTAGTTTTTCAGTTTCAAAGATTTGATTACCATATTTTTTCCATCGTCACTATTCTACACTTATTCCTGCTCTTTTTCAATTTTAAATTCCCTGCCGCCGCAGGAAGCAGTATCTCCGGAGTAGAGCTTTCTTCCTCTTCTCGTCTCAGTCTCACCGTTGACTGAGACCTGTCCGTCCTGGATCATCTCCTTCGCTTCCACTCCGTTCCCGGCAGCTCCCGCCGCCTTCAATAACTGCCCCAGCCTGATGAATTCATCTCCGGGGCGCAGTCTGAATATTTCCATACTCTCAATTCCTCCTTGTGTTTCCCGTCCTCTTAAACCGCCGCGTTGAAGTTGACGGGAAGGATCAGGTAGATATAGCTCTGCGTCTCATCTTTGATAAAGCACGGAGCTTTCGCATTCATGAAATAGAGATCCACTTCCTCGTCATCGATGACTCTGAGCGCATCGATGAGGAATTTCGGGTTGAATCCGATCAGGAGATCCTTGCCTTCCTTCGTGCACAGGATCACCTCGTCCATGGATCCGAACTGAGATTTGATCTTAAGTTCCATGGATTCATCCCTGATGTCTATAATGATCGGCTTCTTATCGCCCTCCTTGATCAGAAGAGTCGCACGGTCGATACAGTTCAGCAGCTCTCTCTTATTGATCCTTACTTTTGTCTCATAATCACTCGAGAGCATCTGATCGATCCTGAAGTACTCTCCCTCGATCAGCCGGGAAACAACGACCGTCCTGTCAAATTCAAATACGATATGATTTCTCGTAAATGAGATATCTACGTCCGCTTCCGCCTCTCCTCCGATGATCTTGCTGATCTCCTGAAGAGTCTTTCCGGGAACGATCACCTTCTTCGGCTGATAAGAATCCTTCAGCTCGATCTTTCTGATCGAGATCCTGTGTCCGTCAAGAGATACGACCTTCAGTACATTGTCATCGATCTCAAAGAGTTCTCCTGTCATCATCTTGTTCGTATCATTATCTGCGATCGAAAAGATCGTCTGTCTGATCACTTCTTTCAGGGTAAACTCGGAAACAGTAATAAAATCGTCCTTCTCTACTGCCGGCAGGTAGGAGAAATCTTCTCCCGACTGTGCTGCGATATTGAACTTCGCCTTCTCACAGGTGATCATGACCTGGCTGTCAGAGTCTGTCTCAATCGTGACATCATTGTCAGGAAGCTTTCTGACGATCTCGGAAAATATCCTGGCGTTCAGTGCGATGATCCCTCTCTCTGCGATCTCTCCGTCGATCGTCGTCTCGATCCCGAGCTCCATATCATTGGCCGTCAGCTTCACTACATCAGTTGAAGCATCGATCAGAATACATTCCAGGATCGGCATTGTCGTCTTCGACGGCACTGCCTTGGATACGATGCTGACTCCTTTTGCCAGATTAGATTTCGTGCAAACAATTTTCATTTGAAGATAACTCCTTTCGCTCTGCCCCGGGGGTGTGGATAAAGTTCCGGCGGCGCATTTTATAAATATATAAATAAAACAGTTCCGTAGTCTTATTATTAGGGGCTGTGAATATGTTCATAAGTGCCTCCAGCCCTTGAAAAATAAGGGTTTGTCCGGTTTGATAACTCTGTAGATTGTGTGAAGGCAGGCTGTTGAAAGCGTGGGGATAAAAAATGGGCCGAAAAGCCGTATTTAATTATCCTCATAGTTTTCACAGTGGAATCCACAATTTTTCTACATAGTTATCAACATTCTGAGAAGATATTAACATTCCGGTTTTTATGAAGCTCAGACCGGATTGATCTTCTTCTTTATAATATTCACTGTATTATTAAGCGCCTCGTCTGTCTTCAGGTCATTCTCGATCTTCTTGACGCCGTGGCTGATAGAGGCATGATCCTTTCCTCCGAGCAGTACTCCGATGGATTTCAGGGGAGTATCCGTCATATTGCGGCACAGATACATTACGATCTGGCGCGGAAGAACGATTTCTGCGTTCCTCTTCTTTCCTTTCAGTTCCGCAACAGGCACGTTAAAGTGCTCTGAGACGACTTCCATGATGAGCTCGGGCGTGATGACTCTCGTATTGTCCGGAGAGATCATGTCCTTGAGCGCTTCAGCCGCCAGCGGGATATCGATGGGCTTGTTCTCCAGGTTGGAGAGCGCGATCAGCTTATTGAGAGATCCCTCGAGCTCACGGATGTTGGATTTGATGTTGTTGGCAATATACTGCATGACTTCATCCGGGATGTGATATCTCTCGAGTCCGTCCAGTTCTTCCTTCTTCCGGAGGATCGCCATCCTTGTTTCATAGTCCGGAGAAGAGATATCTGCGATCAGGCCCCACTCGAACCGGGTCCTCAGCCTTGCCTCCAGAGTCTCGATGTCCTTCGGAGGCTTATCGCTGGAGATGATGATCTGCTTGCCCGACACATGCAGATGATTAAAAGTATGGAAGAACTCTTCCTGTGTACTTTCCTTACCTATAATAAACTGGATATCGTCGATCAGAAGCACATCGTTGTTACGGTACTTCTCGCGGAAAGTCGTCATGGCAAGCTCATTGCCGTTTTTACCGACTTTCAGGGCGTCGATCAGTTCGTTGGTGAAGGTCTCACTGGTTACATATAGAACCTTCTTCGAAGGATCATTCTCAAGAATAAAGTGGGCGATGGAATGCATAAGATGGGTCTTTCCAAGCCCGACACCTCCATATATAAAGAGGGGATTGTAGATCTCCCCGGGAGATTCGGCCACCGCGAGCGACGCGGCATGGGCAAAGTTATTGTTGCTGCCGACAACGAAGGTGTCAAATGTATATTTCGGATTCAGGTTCGCCTTTTCATAGATGGCATTGACCCTGTTCCTTCTTACTGTGTTTTCTTTCTTTTCCTGTATGACGGTCTGATTGTCCGTGACAAACGCGACTTCATATTCAATCCCCGTCACTTCGGCAATGCAGACCTTAAAAGGAAGCAGATATTTTTCCTCGATGTGTTCCAGGCTCGCCCTCAGTTTTACAAGGATATACACAGTATTATCCTTCACCTCGTACACAGTGAGAGGCGCGATCCAGGTATTATATGAAATGTTGGATGAGCAGTATTCCAGCTTCATCTTATTAAGTATCTGATCCCAGTTTTGTTCTACAATGTTCATCGAAAGTAACTCCTAATCAATAGAATAGAGAGATATAAAGGCATAATCTCTCTCCTACATTTTACATCAAAACAGGTTTATAAGCAACGAAAAATGAGTGTTCATAACTTTATAAACACAATAAACCCTTGTATTCAGAAGGTTTATGAACAAAATTTTGTTTTTTCTACATGTTATTTTGGCGTTATACAGGAGTTATCCACAAGTTATCCACATTTGTTGATAACTTGTGGATAACTATGCAGACAGGCTGTGGAAAACGGGATGAAATCTGTCTGAAACGCCGTAGATAAAGGAAATTTCTGTTATACACATTCTGAAATATTCCGCGGATATTTTCCACAGGGCATCTGTGCCGGGAGCAGCCGTGCGGCATCGTATCCGGGCAGCATGGCCTGCCCGCAGCCTAAATTTTTCTGAAAGCCTTGATTTTGCTTGACTTATAGGTATTTTTTCACTATAATAAAGTGCGTGTCTTTCTGAGTAAAGATATGGAAAAGAACAAGTTAATTATTGTGAATACTTTATTATAAAGTATAGCAGTCAAAGGGAGGTGTATGAGAATGAAGATGACATTTCAGCCGAAGAAAAGATCCAGATCTAAGAGCACACCAGGCGGAAGAAAAGTATTGGCTGCCAGAAGAGCAAAAGGAAGAAAACAGTTATCAGCTTAAGGCCGCATCTATGTGGCCTTTTCTTCTATCTAAAGTTCTACAGTTAGTTGAGGGTATTGATGAAATTTTCAGAATCTTTAAAGAAAAATAAAGATTTTCAGATCGTATACAGGAATGGAAGATCCTACGCAAACACCCTCCTGGTGATGTATGTACATCCGAATGGAACGGAGAAGAACAGGCTTGGGATCTCAGTGAGCAAAAAAGTAGGGAACAGCGTTGTAAGGCACCGCCTGACACGTCTGATCAGAGAGAGCTATAGAATATCAGAAGAAAAATTCCGATGTGGGTTTGATATAATAGTGATAGCGAGAACGAGTGCGCGGGGCAGAGATTATCGTAGTATTGAGAGCGCGCTGATCCACCTCGGAAAACTTCATAAGATTGTGTCTGCTGCGCCGGAGAAGAAAGAAGAAGAAAAAAACAAAGCGGCGGATACAGGTATATAGAGAAGGAAGTGGTGCGGTTGAAGCAGATTCTGATCGGTATGATCCGATTTTACAGAAAATATCTGTCCGGACTGAAAGGATACAGTACCTGTAAATATTATCCGACCTGTTCACAGTACGGGATAGAGGCGATAGAGAAGTACGGTGCATTAAAGGGCGGCGCTCTTGCTGTCTGGAGGATCCTTCGCTGCAATCCATTTTCAAAAGGAGGATATGATCCGGTACCTTAAGGAGGATAAGGAATGGAAATGTATGGACTTTTAGCTTCCGGCGCTATTTATGACCTGCCGATCATAAAGCAGATCTCATGGCTGCTGGGACAGGTCATGAATGCGATTTACAATGTAATGAGCGTCATCGGGATTAACAATATCGGTGTATGTATCATCATATTCACGGTTATTGTGTACATGCTCTTGATGCCCCTTACGATCAAGCAGCAGAAGTTTACTAAGATGCAGGCTGTTATGGCGCCTGAGCAGAGAAAAATTCAGAAAAAATATGAAGGCAAGAAGGATCAGGCTTCCATGCTGAAACAGCAGGAAGAGCTGAATAATCTGTACGAAAAATACGGAGTAAAGATGTCGAGCGGATGCCTGCCTTCTCTCTTTCAGCTCGTATTTCTGTTCGGACTGTATCCGGTCGTACAGAATATTCCGAGATATGTAATGAAAGTCAGAGAGGTGTACATGCCTCTCGTTGACAAGATCCAGTCAGTTTCCGGTTATGAGGACATTATGAAGGAAGTGTCAAATTCTGTGGCGGTAACCTCAGGATATGATTTCTCCAATGCCGGCGATCTGGCGGAGGTACTGTATAAATTTCAGTCTTCTACATGGAACACACTTGTAGAGAAGATGCCTCAGGTGGAGAACCTTGTAAAGAGCACGGTGAACGAAGTTTCCCATTTTAACAATTTCCTGGGAATCGATATCGGAGAACATCCGTGGAACCTTCTGACAAGCGCTCTGGCGTCGGGTGCAGTCGTGGGAGTCATCCTTGCGATCATCATCCCGGTCCTGGCAGGCCTTACGCAGTTTATCAGCGTTAAGCTCTCACAGAACATAAGCGGATCGGCAATGGACAATGCGGACAATCCGATGGCAAATTCCATGAAGACGATGACCTACACCATGCCGCTGATCTCCGTATTCTTCGGTTTCTCTCTTCCGGCGGGACTTGGTCTCTACTGGGTTGCCAGTGCGGTTGTGCGAAGTATCCAGCAGGTGATCGTGAACAAGTACCTGAAGAGTAAGACTGTTGACGAGATGATCGAGGAGAACCGGAAGAAAGCTCAGAAGAAGCGTGAGAAGAAGGGAACTTCGGCAAAAGAGATCAATAAGATGGCAACGACGAGCACAAGAAATGTAGGAACTTCTCAGAGAGCGGCGATCACCGATGCCGAGAAGGAAGAAAAGCTGAAAAAGGCCCAGGCAATGGGCGAAAAGGCAAAACCGGGAAGTCTTACATCTAAGGCAAATCTCGTGAGCCGCTATAACAGCGGGCAGAAGACTCAGCTTCCGAAAGAGGAAAGCGAAGAGAGCAGCAAAGGAAAAAAGAAGAAATAGTTGTCGGCCTGAACCGGATATAGATATATCCGCAAATAAGAAAGGAAGGAATCGGGATGAATGGCAGTATCAGGGTATCAGCGAAAACAGTAGATGATGCGATCACAGAAGCAATGATCCAGCTGGGTGCTACCAGCGATAAGATTGAGTATGAAGTAATTGAAAAAGGAAGTCCCGGATTTCTGGGGATCGGGATGAAACAGGCTGTTATCGAGGCGAGAAGAAAGCCTGAGCCGGAACCCGAACCGGAGATTTTCTCTGCTCCGGAAGAAAATCCTGTAAAAGAGGAAGAGAAAGCTGAAGAGCCTGCCTTCCGTAAGAAAGAAAAGACAGAAAAGCGCCAGAAAAAAGAAGCTGTTAAGCCTTCAAAGAAGCCGGAAAAAACAGAAAAAGAAGAAAAACCGGTAAAGGCAGAAGAGACGAAGCGGGAGGAGACAGTTCTCGCGGAAGTTCAGGAAGGGACTGTCGCGGCAGTGGAAGAGTTCCTGAAAAATACACTTGCAGCGATGGAGATGGAGGTTGAGATCACCTCTGAGATCGACGCGGACGGAGCCCTGAGCATCAACATGAAAGGCGAGCACATGGGCATCCTGATCGGAAAGAGGGGGCAGACGCTGGATGCGCTCCAGTATCTTGCAAACCGGGTGGCTAACAAGCATCAGGACGGTTATGTAAGAGTGAAGCTTGACACGGAAAACTACCGGGCAAGAAGAGAAGAGACGCTGAAGCATCTGGCAAAGAATATTGCCCATAAGGTAAAACGGACAAGAAGGCCGGTGGCACTTGAGCCGATGAACCCATATGAGAGAAGGATCATCCATTCTGCACTGCAGTCAGATCCATATGTGACGACCCACAGTGAGGGAGAAGAGCCTTACAGAAAGGTTGTCGTAACATTAAAGAGATAGTCGGGAGAAAGAAGAACTTATCCTGATTTTGAAGCGAAAGGACGTTTGCGCTTCACGGATACTTTCGTGAAGTCGTGAAACGTCCTTTTTAAATATCTGAAAGGTTCGAAAAGATCATTATGAAAAGAGATACAATTGCAGCAATTTCTACAGGAATGACGAACTCGGGGATCGGGATCGTGCGCATCAGCGGAGACGAGGCATTTGAGACTGCGGACAGAGTCTACAGAGGGAGCAGAAAGCTGGCGGCAGTTCCGAGCCATACGATCCACTACGGACATATCACAGATGGGGATGATGTCATAGACGAGGTACTTGTCATGGCGATGCGGGGACCGAAGACATTTACAGGGGAAGACACCATTGAGATCAACTGTCACGGAGGGACTTATGTGGTCTCGAGAGTGCTGGAGACGGTGCTGAAAAACGGTGCGAGACCCGCAGAACCAGGGGAGTTCACGAAGCGGGCATTCCTGAACGGAAAGATGGATCTGTCTCAGGCGGAGGCGGTCATCGATGTGATCACCTCTCAGAATGAATATGCGCTGAAGAGTTCGATCAGTCAGCTGAGCGGAAGCCTGAGGGATAAAATAAAGGATATAAGAGAGCGGATACTGCACCATACAGCATTCATTGAATCCGCCCTTGACGACCCGGAACATATCAGCGTGGACGGTTACGGGGAGACTCTGAGAGAAGCGTCCTGCCGGATCATGGAGGAACTCAGGGAGCTGATCCGGTCTGCAGACGACGGAAGAATCATGAAGGAAGGCATCCAGACAGTCATCGTAGGCAAGCCGAATGCGGGCAAGTCATCTCTCCTCAATGCGCTGGCGGGACATGACCGGGCAATTGTGACAGATATCGAAGGAACGACCAGGGATGTTCTTGAGGAACAGATACGTCTCCAGGGGCTGACTTTGAATATCATGGATACGGCAGGGATACGACGGACCGAGGATGTCATAGAGAAGATGGGCGTGGAAAAGGCAAAGGATTACGCCAGAAATGCAGATCTGGTCATCTATGTTGTCGACGCATCCAGAAAAATGGATGAAAATGATGAAAAAATCCTTGATCTGATATATGATAAAAAGACGGTCATCCTTCTGAACAAGTCAGACCTCGAGACAGTGGTGACCGAGGAAGAAATCAGAAGTGAACTGGAGCGGACGGCTCAAAGGCTCGGAAAGACATCTGTTCAGCTCCCGATGATCGAAATATCGGCAAAAGAGGAGCAGGGAATCCGGGAGTTTGAAGAGACGGTAAGATCCATGTTCCTCAAGGGAAAACTGTCGTTTAATGAAGAGGTTTATATCACAAATGCGCGGCAGAAAAGCGCTCTAGCCGATGCGCTGGAAAGCATGAAAAAAGTAGTGGAGAGTATCGACGCGGGCATGCCGGAGGATTTTTATTCCATAGATCTGATGGATGCATACGAGTCGCTCGGAAATATAACAGGAGAAGCGATAGGAGAAGATTTGGTAAATGAAATATTCAGCAAATTCTGTATGGGAAAATAAGGATGAATATGATATCGCCGTAGTGGGAGCAGGTCATGCGGGATGCGAGGCGGCGCTTGCTTCCGCGAGACTTGGATTTAAGACTGTGATGTTTACGGTCAGTGTGGACAGCATCGCGCTCATGCCCTGCAACCCGAATATCGGAGGCAGCTCCAAGGGACATCTTGTGCGGGAAGTAGATGCGCTGGGCGGTGAGATGGGAAAGGTGATCGACCGTACATTCATACAGTCCAAGATGCTGAACAGCTCCAAAGGACCGGCAGTACATTCTCTCAGGGCGCAGGCTGACAAGGCGGACTACAGCCGGGCAATGCGTCAGGTTCTTGAGGAGCAGGAGAATCTGGATATCCGGCAGATGGAGGTGACGGACATCCTGGCAGAGGACGGCAGGGTGACGGGCGTACAGACCTATTCAGGCGCCATATACCGCTGCAGAGCCGTTGTTCTGTGCACAGGCACATATCTCAAGGCGAGATGCATTTACGGCGATATAAGCACGTATACGGGGCCTAACGGGCTGCAGAGCGCTAACTATCTGACAGACAGCCTGAAGTCGCTCGGGATAAAGATGTACCGATTCAAGACGGGAACTCCGGCGAGGATAGACAGGAATTCCATTGATTTCAGTAAGATGGAGGAGCAGAAAGGGGATGAGCGGGTAGTTCCCTTTTCCTTTACTACGGACCCGGAGGACGTTCAGATCGATCAGGTTTCCTGCTGGCTCACTTATACGAATGAAAAGACACACGATATCATACGGCAGAATCTGGACCGTTCACCGCTGTTCTCAGGGGCGATCGAGGGGACGGGGCCGAGATACTGCCCTTCCATTGAGGATAAGGTGGTCAAGTTCCCGGATAAGGACAGACATCAGGTATTCATTGAGCCGGAGGGGCTTCACACGACAGAAATGTATGTGGGAGGCATGTCAAGTTCACTTCCGGAGGACGTACAGTATGCGATGTACAGGAGCGTGCCCGGGCTGGAGCATGCGAAGATCGTGAGAAATGCCTACGCCATCGAGTATGACTGCATTGACGCCAGGCAGCTTAAAAGTACTCTGGAGTTCAAGAATATTGAAGGACTCTTCAGCGGCGGGCAGTTCAACGGCAGTTCAGGGTATGAAGAGGCTGCGGCTCAGGGGCTGATCGCCGGCATCAATGCGGCGAGAAAGCTTCAGGGAAAGGAAGGAATCGTGATTGACCGTTCCCAGGGATATATCGGTGTGCTGATCGATGATCTTGTGACAAAAGAGAGCCATGAACCGTATCGTATGATGACATCACGCGCAGAGTACCGCCTTCTTCTCCGCCAGGATAATGCAGATCTCAGGCTGACGAAGCTTGGATATGAGATTGGCCTGATCGATGAGGAGAGATACCGGCGCCTTCTTGAGAAGGAGAGAATGATCGATGAGGAGATCAGGCGCGTAGAGCACACGAACATCGGGACCTCTGAGAAGGTGCAGAGCCTCCTTGAATCCTTTGGCAGCACACCGCTTACATCCGGCACTACGCTGGCGGAGCTGATCCGCAGGCCGGAACTCTCCTATGAGAAACTTTCACCCATTGACGAGAAGAGGCCGGAACTTCCTTATGATGTGAAAGAGCAGGTGGATATCAATATCAAGTACGACGGTTATATAAAGCGCCAGATGCGCCAGGTAGAACAGTTCAGGAAGATGGAGAAGAAGAAGATACCGGATGATATTGATTATGATGAAATACAGAGCCTGCGCATTGAGGCGAGACAGAAACTGAAGCAGATCCGGCCGGCGTCGATCGGACAGGCTTCCAGGATATCAGGCGTTTCACCGGCGGATATTTCTGTACTTTTAGTCTATCTAGGAAGCCGATAGAGATAATATATAGCATGCTATATATATGAAATTCCGTTTGTGGCAGTAATATATTTACAGGGGAATACTGCCGATAGATGTACAGATTCCCTTGAATATTTGAAATCAGAAGAAGGTTTAGTTTAGGCAGGAGAAAAAGAATGGCTGATCGTTTTGAAATGGAATTAGAAGAGCTTGGAATAAGGCTCACGGAAGAGCAGAAGAAGCAGTTCCACAGGTATTATGAGATGCTGGTAGAGTGGAATAAAGTAATGAACCTGACGGGAATCACAGATTATGATGAAGTGAACCTGAAGCATTTTACAGACAGTCTTACGATTGTAAGAAATAGGGATATGAAAAAGGTCAGGCGTCTCATTGATGTCGGGACAGGAGCCGGTTTTCCGGGGATTCCACTGAAAATCGTATTTCCTGAGATCGAAGTGGTGCTCCTTGATTCTTTAAATAAAAGAATCAGATTTCTGAACGCGGTGATCGATGAGCTCGGTCTGCAGAAAATCACAGCTCTGCATGGAAGAGCGGAAGATTATGCAAAAAAGAAAGAGTTCAGAGAGCAGTTCGATCTCTGTGTTTCCCGTGCTGTCGCAAACTTATCCACATTATGTGAATATTGTCTGCCTTTTGTGGGGATAACTGGGTATTTTTGCTCATATAAGAGCGCGGATTCTGATAAAGAGATAAAAAATTCAGAAAATGCGGTGAAAATTCTCGGAGGAGAGATAAAGAGTGTGGATAAGTTTAATCTTCCGGGGACAGATATGGGAAGAGCTATTGTAAATGTGGAAAAGATAAAGAATACACCGAAAAAGTATCCCAGGAAAGCAGGGCTTCCTGCAAAAGAACCGCTGACATAATTGGTCGGCAGAATAGAAAAAAGGAAGACCGCATAGTTGACAGTTATTTGTCCGACTATGCGGTCTTTTAAAATTGTTCCTTCTATATTATATGCTGTTTTATCAGATGCTGTATTTTTTACTATTCTGCATCTCCTTCAGAAAAAAGTACTCTTACCTGTTCAGTGAATTCCTCCGGTTTTTCCACATGAGGTATCTTCTTTGTCTTATTTATCCCCAGTATTTCGATGGAAGGAAGATAATTCTGGTACTGGTTAGCTATAAGAATGTTCACAGGATCAGAGCTGCCTGTTACAATAAATATGCTGTTGTTGATCTTGCTCAGACAACAGATGATATTAGCGTTAGTAAAACGCGATTTTTGACATGCAAACAAGTACTTTGAATGAGTCTTATCTTTATGAGAAGATTCAAAGCATGTAAGGATATCTTTCTCACTGACAGAATTGTGGTCATAGACACCGGAGAGCAGAAGTTCCCGGATCGTTCGCTTGTTTACCTTTATGTTGTAGATAAAGGTCCCTATGACCGGTGCAAGGAGAAGATATTTTACCATATAGGAGCGCTTTGTCGGGATCTTTGCCTGTGATGCAAGATCCTGAGGATTGACTATAATGACACGGTTGATTACTGTATCATCATTTGCACATGCCATGATGACAAAGGACGCAGATTCTCCTGATACAATAATATCAGTCTTTTCGGTGATAATATCCTTAATAAAATCAGTGATCAGCTGCACATAGAGAAAATTCGTATAGGTAAGGACCGGACGCTCAGAACAGCCGCATCCTAACAGATCAATGGCATATACCGTGTTTGTTTTTGCAAGTTCATTGATAATATTGTTCCATTCATGAGAAGATGAACAGACATTGAGATCATGAACGAGCAGAATTGGACTTCCGCTGCCTTTCTTTTTATATGCTATCTTGCCGAAGCGCCAGTTATAATATTCATATGTATCCTTATCTAAAAGATTATCCGCAGTTGCTGCATACTGAAAAATTCTGTTTACGATATGCATTGTTCCTATTGCAGCTCCCGTGAATACGGCTAAAAACGTCAACTTTCTTTTTATGTTCAATCAAGATCACCTGCCTTCAATATTTAAATTTATTATACTACATCAGGAAACTCAAATAAAGACCTAATAAATATTTGTTTTGACTTGATATATGTACGGTGTGAACAGTAACCACCGCTCGCATAAGCAGTCTTAGCACGAAGTGCGGAACTGGAGCGCGGCAGCGCGACGAGTGCGCATGCGGGCGGCTGTTAGATGTGAACAGTAACTATGTGCGTGAAATTTTTCAATACATTCATTTTTTATAAAAGGCAGGTGCGTTGATCAAGACGTGAAATAATATTGGATTTTAATACTTGACAGAAGTTCTATGTTTCACGTGAAACATAAAACTATAAGAAATGGTCTGCAGATGAATTAAGAAATGTTTCACGTGAAACATTTGCTGAATAGAAGGCAGGTGAAAGAACAAAGCAAACACAGCAGTATAGGTTATATAAATATACATAAAAAGAAAGAACGCTGAATAGAAGGCAGGTGAAAGAACAAAGCAAACACAGCAGTATAGGTTATATAAATATACATAAAAAGAAAGAACCTGAATGTTTCACGTGAAACATCTTATATTCATAAGAAGTTTTAATAAAAATAAAATCATTAAAATAATGTTTCACGTGAAACATTTTATGGATTAATAGAATAAAAGGTGATATAATAAGTAGGTATCCAAAAGAAAGGAGTACAAAAATGGGTAGAATTATAGCAATTGCCAATCAAAAGGGAGGCGTTGGAAAAACAACAACTGCGATCAACTTATCAGCCTCACTCGCAAGTCTGGGACAGAAAGTACTGGCTCTTGATATGGATCCTCAGGGAAACATGACGAGCGGTCTTGGCGTAGACAAAGATGAAGCCGAAAAAACGGTTTATGATCTGATAATAGGCAATGTGGGAATAGAAGAGTGTATCTATGAAAATGTTATAGAAAACCTTGATGTACTTCCTTCTAATATCAATCTTTCAGCCGCAGAGATCGAGCTGATCGGGATTGATAACAAAGAATATCTTCTGAAAGAAGAAGTTGACAAGATCAGGGACAGATACGACTTTATCATAATCGATTGTCCTCCGGCATTGAGCATGCTTACGATAAATGCTATGACAACAGCCGATTCTGTTATTGTACCTATACAATGTGAATACTATGCTCTCGAAGGATTAAGCCAGTTAATCCATACGATTGAGCTTGTACAGGAAAGACTGAACTCATCGCTTGAAATAGAAGGCGTTGTATTCACCATGTATGATGCAAGAACGAATCTGTCACTGCAGGTGGTTGAAAATGTTAAGGATAATCTGAATCAGGCAATCTACAAGACTATTATTCCTCGAAATATCAGATTAGCAGAAGCACCAAGTTATGGTTTGCCAATCACTCTATACGATCCAAGATCGACAGGAGCTGAGAGCTACATGCTGCTGGCAGAAGAAGTTATACATAAAGGAGAAGAGTAAAATATGGCAGTAAAGAGAAACGGGCTTGGAAAAGGACTTGACAGTCTTATACCAAATAAAAATGAAAAAAAGCCGAAAACTTCTGCAAAAATTGATGATAGAGAAAAGAAAGAGGAAGAAGTATTGAAATCAGGGGAAATCATGGTCAAGATCAATCAGGTTGAACCAAATCGTGATCAGCCGAGAAAAGATTTTGACGAAGATGCCCTGGTGGAGCTGGCTGATTCAATCAAACAGTTTGGAATCCTTCAGCCCCTTATTGTTCAGAAAAAGAAGGATTACTACGAAATTATTGCAGGAGAGAGAAGATGGAGAGCTGCGAAAATCGCAGGGGTAAAAGAAGTTCCTGTCATTGTAAAAGAATTTACAGACCAGGAAATTGTGGAAATCTCTCTGATAGAAAACATACAGCGTGAAAATCTGAATCCGATCGAGGAGGCAATGGCATATAAAAGACTCTTGGAAGAATTTAATCTCAAACAGGATGAAGTCGCTGAGAGAGTGTCAAAGAGCAGAACAGCGGTGACCAACTCAATGAGACTTCTGAAGCTCAGTCCGCGCGTACAGCAGATGATCGTAGATGATATGATCAGCACGGGGCATGCAAGAGCACTTCTGGCGATCGATGATGAGGAACAGCAGTATATCCTTGCAAATAAGATATTTGATGAAAAACTCAGCGTAAGAGAGACAGAAAAACTGGTAAAAGCTTTGAAAAATCCGAAAAAGGAGATAAAGAAGCCAAAGTCAGAACATACGTTTGTCTATGATAATATAGAGGAACAGATGAAAAATATTATCGGAACAAAGGTCAGTGTAAATCCAAAAGCGAATGGAAAGGGAAGGATAGAGATAGAATACTATTCAGAGGAAGAACTGGAAAGAATCTATGATCTGATCATGACGATTCAGTCTGAGTAAAGAAGATAAAATTTGAGGAGAGTATAATTAAAAAAGGAGATGGATTGAATGGATGGAATACTGGGCAGCCTTGGAATAGACCCATTTTACCTGTTTATCATTATGTTTATGCTGCAGGTGGCGCTGATTGTACTGCTGGTTCTTCTTTACGACAAGTACAATCATCTTCAGAGAAGCTATTCAACTTTCATGAAGGGGAAGAATGGAAAAAGTCTTGAAAAAAGCATCTTCAAGAGATTCGAAAAACTGGAAGAGGTTTACGCAGCAGTAGAAGAAAACAGAAATGAGATTGATAAGATCTATAAGAAGATGGAGAGCCACTATCAGAAAGTGGGAATCGTGAAATATGATGCTTTCCATGAAATGGGCGGAAACTTAAGCTTTGTATTAACAATGCTGGATGAAAACAATAACGGATGGATCTTCAATGCAATGCACAGCAGGGAAGGCTGCTATACCTATATTAAAGAGATCTTAAAAGGCGAAAGCTATATCGAACTCGGAGAAGAAGAAAGACAGTGCCTTGAAAAGGCAATCTATCAGGAATCCTTAGACATCAAAGATGCTGAACAAAATGAATAGAACATAAAAAGAATGAGAGGAATTAACAAATGTTAGACATTAAATTTTTGAGAAATAATCCGGATATCGTAAAGCAGAACATCAAGAACAAATTTCAGGATGAGAAGCTTCCGCTTGTAGATGAGGTTATTGAGCTGGACAAAAGAAACCGCGAGATCAAGCAGGAAGTTGAGGGCCTGCGAGCAGATAAGAACAAAGCATCAAAACAGATCGGCGCTATGATGGGACAGAAAAAGTTCGAAGAAGCAGAAGCGCTGAAGCAGAAAGTTGGAGAATATGCCGGCAGGATAGATTCTCTCTCCGAGGAAGAAAAAGAAGTAGAGGAAAAGATCAAAAAGATCATGATGACAATACCGAATATCATCGATCCTTCTGTTCCGATCGGAAAAGACGACAGTGAGAACGTTGAGCTGGAGAGATTCGGTGAACCGGTCGTACCGGACTTCGAGATTCCGTATCATACAGAGATCATGGAGTCCTTTAACGGAATCGATCTTGACAGTGCGAGAAGAGTTGCAGGAAACGGATTCTACTACCTCATGGGAGATATTGCAAGACTTCACTCTGCAGTACTTGCCTACGCAAGAGATTTCATGATCGACAGAGGATTCACATACTGTATCCCGCCGTTCATGATCAGAAGCAATGTAGTGACAGGCGTTATGAGTTTTGCTGAGATGGATGCAATGATGTATAAGATTGAAGGCGAAGATCTCTACCTGATCGGTACAAGCGAGCATTCTATGATCGGAAAATTCATCAATACACAGCTTACGGAAGATCAGCTTCCGCAGACGCTCACAAGCTACTCTCCTTGCTTCAGAAAAGAAAAAGGAGCTCACGGCATAGAGGAGAGAGGTGTATACAGAATCCACCAGTTCGAGAAGCAGGAAATGATCGTTGTGTGCAAGCCGGAAGACAGTATGGAATGGTATGACAAACTGTGGAAAAATACAGTGGATCTGTTCCGTTCCATGGATATCCCGGTGCGTACGCTGGAATGCTGTTCAGGAGACCTGGCGGATCTGAAGGTAAAGTCCGTGGACGTTGAAGCATGGTCCCCGAGACAGAAAAAATACTTTGAAGTCGGAAGCTGCTCTAATCTTGGAGATGCACAGGCGAGACGTCTCGGCATCCGCGTAAAGGGAGAGAACGGCAATTATTTCGCTCATACGCTGAACAATACAGTAGTTGCGCCGCCGAGAATGCTGATCGCATTCCTGGAGAACAATCTGCAGGCAGACGGTTCTGTAAAGATCCCGGAGAAACTGCAGCCGTACATGGGCGGGAAGACGGTCATCGTACCGAATAAATAAGCAGGAATATCGGAAAGAAAATGCATCAATATTTGAAAGCAATTGGATTTGACAATATCCATACAAGAAAAGAACTGAGACAGCTTCTTCGGGAAGTGGAAGAGCGATTTACACATCAGACGATCGTATCCTACAGACCGGGAGAAGACTTCTGTGAATATCAGAAAGAGTATGGACAATTCATGGGAATCACGGTATGCGGAGAACTGGATGAGGAGGACAACTTTGACCCCGCATACTATTTTCCCTATTTTGAGGGGAGCGGCGTGACGACCTATGCTGACATCTCAGTGGAGCGAAAGATCGAGAAAGAACAGTATGTCGGGATGTGTGAAGATTCCAAAATCGGCATCAGCCTGATCTTTACTCTCCGAAACGGCATAGATTATATGAGGGAAAAGCAGGCGGGATTCACGTCGGGCCTGACGACTTCGGTGACGTTTTCCGGACTTGCACTGTCAGGCATGATCCTTCTCCCTGTTGTGAAAAACGAGAGACAGAGAAAGAACGAGCAGGCGGCCGCCGACAGCAGGCAGATGCTTCTGAATGCCGCGAGAAACGGCGATCAGACGGCAATAGAGACGCTGACACTGGATGATATAGATACTTATACAAAAGTGTCCAGAAGGCTGCGGAATGAGGATGTGTTCTCGATCGTGGACACATACTTCATGCCTTATGGCGCTGAGTGTGATATGTATTCCATCATGGGTGAGATCCTTGCAGTGCGAGTCCGGTATAATCCCGTGACCGACAGGAAGATCTATCATATGAAGCTGAACGTAAACGAACTGAAGTTTGATATATGTGTGCCCGCTGATTCAGTGATGGGAGAGCCGGAGATCGGGAGAAGGTTTAAGGGAACGATCTGGCTTCAGGGATATATCAACTTCTGATGTGATATGATACTAAATTGGAAGCCGGTGTTCATATGAAACATCGGATCACAGAAGGAAAAGATAAATTTAGAAAAACAGTTGTGAAATCCGCGAAAACATGGTATATTATTAGTTGTGTCCGGTAATCGGATACAACAGAATGTTTCCGTAGCTCAGCAGGATAGAGCGACCGCCTCCTAAGGTGACGTCGGAACATCCGCCTGAGGCAAAGGTGAAAAAAGTCAACAGTTCAATAAAATAGTTAAAAACAGCGATAAAAAGCTGTTTTTATATAAGTTTCTGTAGCTCAGCAGGATAGAGCGTCCGCCTCCTAAGCGGAAGGCCGGCGGTTCGAATCCGCCCAGGAACGTAACCGAGAAGCCGAAAATTCCTTGAAAAATCGAGGTTTTCGGCTTTTCTCATTTTCGGAAAAAATCCGAACACAGAACCTAACGGCGCTTAGCAGTTCACAATTTGCTAATCGGACTCTGAACTGTACAATTCCATTAGCTGCTAATAATTAGCAGAAATGAAAGGATTTTTGCTAATGAAAAACCGCTTCCTGCTAATCAGAGCAAAATTTCTGCAAAAAATCCTGCTAATCAAAAAGTTGTACGTTCCTGTTTCAATGAAAATAAATCAAAGTAAATATCGTAATAAATACATAGAGCACTTATGCTTTTTCAATGAATGAAATGCGTGAGTGCTCTATATTTTTGCTCAAAATCAGATTCGAAGGAGGAACAGTATGGAATTCAATGAATTCAGAGAAAAGGTGAAAGAAGCTCTGCCGGACTTTCTCACGGACGATCTCAAAAACGCCGAGATCAAAGATACTGCCGTGAACAAGCTGCAGGGAGAATCGTATTCGGGAATCTCTGTCACACCGGAAGGAAGCCGTGTAGGAGTGAGCATCAATCTGGAAGACTCCTTTCTGGATTATCAGACAGGAAGCCAGTTTACTGCCGTAATGAACAGACTGGCAGATACGCTTGTAGGAACACTGGGAGAACGGGAACAGTTTGATCTGGGATTCCTTGCAGATTACAGTGCGGTGAAAGATATGCTTACGGTAGAAGTGGTTGGAAAAGATCAGAATGCCGAGATGCTTCAGTCTGTACCGCATCAGGAAATGGAAGATCTCGCTGCAGTCTACAGGATTGATCTCGGTGAAACGGAGAACGGAAATGCAACGGTTCTTATCACAAATGAGATGCTGCGGAATTATGGAATTACGCCGGATCAGCTTCATCAGGATGCGCTTGATGCAGCACAGCACACAATGAAATACAGCATCAGGAGTATGAATGAAGTGCTTACGGGAATGGCGCAGAGTATGGGGATTGAACAGGAACAGCCAGTCATGTTTTCCAGTCCTTTGTATGTTGCGACAACGGAACGGGATATGTTTGGGGCGGGAGTACTGGCGGTGCCGTCTTTCTTTGAAGATGCCGCTGAGAAACTGGACGGGAACTTTTATGTTCTGCCCTCGTCTGTGCATGAAATTCTGCTGCTTCCGGATCGTTTCGCACCTGAGCATCAGCTTTTAAAAGAAATGGTTCAGGATGTCAATGCAAATGAGGTAGATCCGAAAGACCGTCTTTCCGACAATGTGTATCACTATGATGCAAAAGAAAGGATCTTTGAACTGGCTGAGAAATATGAGCGCCGGATGGAAGATAAATCACGTGACAAAATTCAGACTAAAAACAAAGATAGACGCTCTGTATTGTCGGAACTGGGGAATAAGCAGAAAGAGTGTTCCGGATTTGAGAAGAAACCGGGGCGTACAACGAAAAAGAAAGAGATGGAGATCTGAGGAAGGAGAAAGGTATGGCATACGGACAATATACCGAGGATAAACCGAAAGACTGCCGTTACTGTTACTTCTGGGACCGAAAGAAAAAGGGATGTATGCTCGATTCCTGTTATTATCAGCGGAAACAGGAGAATGTAAACAGTGAGTGTTACGGCTGTCCTTACGGGCGTACTCAGCTCTGCATCGGATGGTGTACCAGAAAGATCCTCCGCAGTAAGTGATTTGAAACTAAAAGCAGGCATATGGAAAAGGCGGTGGAGTGGAAATGGATTTTGACTTTTACTATGGGCTCCAGTCTCAGACATTCTCCTTCTACCGGATACCGAAGCTGCTGTTCACCGATTCCAGATTCTCTTCCCTGTCTGCAGAAGCAAAGACACTGTATGGGATTCTTCTGGACCGAATGGAGCTGTCCATGAAAAACGGGTGGTTTGATAAACAGAACCGGGTCTACCTGTTCTTCACTGTGCAGGAGATTCAGGAATCGCTCGGGTGCGGAAAAAACAAAGCAATTCAGTTGATGAAGGAACTGGAGAAGATGGGACTGATTGAACGTAAGCGGCAGGGAATGGGAAAGCCAAGTTTCGTATATGTGAAAAATATCCTTTCCTGTCCGGAATCGGGATCTAAGAGGTTTAGAAATCAAACTTCTGGAGGTTTGGAAAATAAACTTCAAGAGGTTGGAAAATCAAACCCTAATCATACTGATTATAGTCATACTGATCATAGTCAGAACAATCAATCCTATCCGGAAGATAGTGATAGTGAAAAAGATGATCGGGAAGTGGATGATAATGCATTTGATGCGATCAGAAAGAGGGAAGACTACTGCAGATATTTTCGTGAAGAGCTTGGTATTGATGTCTTAAAAGCAGAGTATCCGTCTAATGCAGATATGCTAGAGGAACTATTTGAACTGATCGTAGATACGGTATGCAGCTCAAGGGCTTTTATCCGTATCGGGAAGGAGCAGCTTCCGACAGAGATTGTCAGAAGTAGGATGATGAAACTGAACGCAGAGCATATCCGTTACCTGATTTCCTGCCTGAATGAGAATACGACAAAAATCCGGGATATCAGGCAGTATCTCCTGACCGCTCTCTACAACGCACCGGCGACAATCAGCACTTATTATAATCAGTTGGTTCAGCATGATATGGCGAAAGGTCTGATCTAACGAAAGAATGACAGGAAGAAAAGAGGTGAAACTTTGGCAAAGAAAGGAACAGTAACAGCCGTGGTTAACCAGAAAGGGGGGACCGGCAAAACGACTACGTGCGAGAATCTCGGAATCGGGCTTGCAATGGAGGGGAAAAAGGTGCTTCTGGTTGATACAGATCCGCAGGCATCCCTGACAATCAGTCTCGGGTATCCTGTGCCGGATCGTATTTCCCCTACTCTGTCGGATCTGATGAAGAAGATTGTCTCAGATCAGCCGATCGAATCAGGCGAAGGGATTCTCCACCATCCGGAAGGTGTCGATCTTGTACCGGCAAATATTGAACTGGCAGGAATGGAAGTTTCCCTTGTGAACGTAATGAGCAGGGAGAGTATTTTAAAACAGTATCTGGACAGTGTGAAAAAAGAGTATGATTTTATTCTTCTGGACTGTATGCCGTCTCTCGGGATGCTGACGATCAATGCACTTGCAGCTGCGGATAATGTGATCATTCCGGTTCAGGCACAGTATCTTCCTGCGAAAGGACTGGAACAGCTGCTTCAGACTGTAAACAAAGTGAAGCGTCAGATCAATCCGAAACTGCGGATTGAAGGAATCCTTCTGACAATGGTGGACGGCAGGACGAATTATGCAAAGGATATCAGTGCGTTGATCCGGGAGAATTACGGTGGAAAGCTGAAAGTATACCAGACAGATATTCCCCGCTCTGTCAGGGCGGAGGAAATCAGCGCGGAAGGAAAAAGTATTTTCAGGCATGACCCGAAAGGTAAAGTAGCGGAGGCGTACCGTGTGCTGACAAAGGAGGTGCTGCAGAATGCCGAGAAAAGGCGCAAACGTCAGCTTGAGCAGTTACGATGATATATTTTCCACGGAACAGAGCCGGACGGAGGCAGGGCAGGAGCACGTGCAGGAAATCCCGTTGGAAGAGCTGCATCCCTTTGAGGGGCATCCGTTTAAGGTACTGGACAATGAAGAGATGGATAAGACGGTGGAGAGCGTCCGGGCACTTGGTGTTGTTACGCCAATAATTGCACGCCCTGATCCGGAGGGCGGATATGAGATCATATCCGGGCACAGGAGACATCATGCTGCAGAACTGGCGGGAAAGGACACCGTGCCGGTAATCGTCCGGGAGATGGATGATGATTCAGCCATAATCCTGATGGTTGACGCGAATCTTCAGCGGGAAAACATTCTTCCCAGTGAAAGGGCGTTTGCTTACAAGATGAAACTGGAAGCGGTGAAACATCAGGGGGAACGGTCGGATTTAACTTGTCGACAAGTTGTCGACAAGTTAAAAGCGGCGGATATTGTGGGAGAAAAATCCGGAGAGAGCGGCAGGCAGGTGCAGCGGTATATCCGGCTTACGGAACTGATCCCGCAGCTCCTGGATATGGTGGATCATAAGCAGCTGGCATTCAATCCGGCAGTGGAACTGTCTTATCTAAAAAAAGAGGAACAGGAACAGTTTTTAGAAGCAATGGAATATGCACAGGCAGCGCCGTCGCTCTCGCAGGCTCAGAGGGTGAAAAAGCTCAGCCAGTCCGGAGAGTGTACGCTTGATGCCATGTGCGGCATTATGGATGAAGTGAAAAAGGGAGATCTTGACCGGATCACGATCAGGAATGATGTACTGAAAAAGTATTTCCCGAAATCATATACTCCGAAGCAGATGGAAGATACAATTATCCGGCTGTTGGAGCAGTGGCAGAAAAAGAGACAGAGAAGTCAGGAACGGTAGAAAGACAGGGCACCAGAGAATGGTGCTTTTATTTATGCAAAAAAAGGAGAAAGAATGAGCGAGAAGAATTTTACAATCTATGCAACAGGCGGAACGAATGTATTTATTCCCGTTTTATCGGATGACCCGAAGCAGGTAAGCAGGGTGTTGGACAGCCTGAAAAGATGCTGCGGGGATGATGACAGTGAAGAAGTCAAAGCGGCGCTTTCTTTTGTAAGCGATTATCTGGATGATCTGACTGCAGAAAATGACAAAAAGGATTCTGATGGAAACGCCGAAAAAGAAACCATGAATGGAGTTGTGATGGCGGTTATTCCGGGGAAAGAGCCGCAGCTGATGGCGGAGGACGAATTTTATAAGAACCATACTGATTATGATGAGCGCGTGCAGATACTCTGTGCATCATATCTCACAGTCATGCTCGAATATAACCATAGGAAAGTGCTGACTTTGGGAGAAGAAAAATATCTGGTCGGCGACGCTGCCCTCTATGGGTATGATTCGGAGAAGCATGAGGTTTATATTGACCCGGATATGGTAGAAGATCTCCTGAATGATATCGAGGAAAGAACCGTTATGCTCAGTACGGGAAGCGAGGATTTCCCTGCTATCCGGATTTAACAGAGTGGAAGAAAGCAGGTGAGTGAGAATGGGGAAAACCATCGGAGAACGGATTGAAGAGATGAGGATGCAGGCAGGAGCGAAGAACTACAAAGGGCATGACTATATGGATTTGAACCGTTTTGCAGACGATACAAGGCACATGATTATCTTTGACGTTGTATCGGAAAAATCCCCCTGGGGAAGCAGCGGGGACAGGATGCGTCTCTATCTGAATGATGTGGGATACCGAAAAGCAGAACATCTGCAGAAAGAAGGGATGATCCGCATCCGCAGCCATGCAAAAGTCTTTGCCGGACATCTTCATTATGACCAGAAAACAATGGACCGATGAATTCCAAATGAAACAGGAAGGGGGATAACGCTTGCAGGAAGAAGTTGAAAACAGGTCGGTCAATCTGGCAATCACTACGACGAAACTGACGGCGCGGGCAATATGCAGCGGGATCAGGAAATACGTGCAGCACCGCGGAAAAGTGAAATCAAGAAAAGCGGTGGATAAGGCGGCAAAAAAAGCTGCGCCGATCCGCGGGAAGCAGACAGTGAAGCAGCTGATCGGGCAGAATCAGGGAGTGAGCAGCGTGGATATCGCCAAATCCGGGATCAAAGATTTTGAGCGGATTGTCAGACGGTACGGTGTTGATTTTGCCGTGACAAAGGATAAGTCCGTACAGCCGCCCCGGTATACCGTTTTCTTTAAGGCGAAGGATGCGGATGCACTGACATCGGTTCACAAAGCATACAGTGCGAAGATTATGAAGAAACGGAGCAGACCGAGTGTACTTGCACAGCTTCAGAAGTTCAAAGCACTGGCTGCGGAAATCCCGAAAAAAGTACGGGAAAAGATACAGGAGCGTGGAAGATGATGAATACAAAAGAGATAAAACGCTTTGTGATCCTGAATATTCCCTATGTGATTCTCGGACTCCTGGCTACAAATCTCGGGGAAGCATGGAGACTGGCTGCAGGGACGGACATTTCGGAAAAAATCCTTGCACTGTTCGGAACAATTCCGGCGGCATTCGGGAATCCGCTTCCGAGTATGCATCCGGCAGACCTGTGCGTGGGATTTGTATGCGGAGCCGTACTGAGGACTGCGGTCTATCTCCGCGGTAAGAATGCAAAAAAGTACCGGCACAATGTGGAGTACGGTTCTGCGCGGTGGAGTGCATAATTTTAAGTGTAAAGGAAGCCTATATGGACGCACAGGAGGTTATGCACATGACTGATTATAGTAAAATTACAGCCCTTTACTCCC
>CAJFQZ010000001.1 GCA_904419285.1 Lachnospiraceae bacterium UBA1818 | reverse complement strand
GATCAGCGATAACGTATAACTGAATCCGGTAGTGCTTAAGTTTTCATTGGAAATGCATCTTTTGCCCATTTTACACTCTCCTTTAGGTAAGTATTGAACCTGATTGTAAGTATCGCACTTTTATGTGCGTACTTGTTTTATGACGTATTCTTGCTATGATTGTAATATCAACAGCAGATAAAGTCAAATCTGCTGCAGAAAATGATCAGGAAGAAGGCGAGATTATCATGAGTAAAAAGATCGTTGTAATTACAGGAAGCCCGCGTAAGAACGGAAACAGTTTTGCTATGACAGACGCTTTCATTAAAGCGGCGGAAGAGAAAGGACACACGGTTACAAGATTCGATGCAGCCATGATGAAGCTGGGCGGCTGCCATGCGTGCGAGACCTGTTACAGCACAGGAAAGGCCTGTACCTTTGACGATGATTTCAATACCATCGCCCCGGCTGTTTTGGAGGCGGACGCGCTTGTATTTACCATGCCGGTTTACTGGTATTCCATCCCGTCCCAGATCAAGGCAGTGATCGACCGCATCTATTCTCTTGTGGTGGGCGGAAAAGATATTGCCGGGAAAGAATGCGCCATTATCGCCTGCTGCGAAGAAGAGGATATGACTGTCCTGGACGGAGTGAGGATCCCCATGGAGCGCACGGCTGCATTAAATAAATGGAAGATGGTCGGTGAGGTACTGATTCCCGGCGTCCTGAATACAGGAGATATCGACAAGACAGACGGATGCGCTCAGGCTGCGGCGCTGGCTGATAAGATCTGAGTAGAAAAGGAGAACCGGTATGGGTAAGAAAATCGTAATATTAAACGGAAGCCCCAGAAAAAAAGGAAATACATCAGCACTTGTAAAATCCTTTACAGAAGGAGCGGAAAGCGCCGGAAATACAGTGACGGAATTTTTCTTAAGCGGCATGGATATTCACGGATGCAAAGGCTGCTTCGGCGGACACAGCAGCAGGGAATGTCCCTGTGTTCAGAAGGATGACATGGCTCAGATCTATCCGGCAGTGAAAGAGTCTGATGTGGTAATTCTTACCACACCGCTCTATTACTGGAATATGAGCGGTCAGATCCGGACAGCGATCGACCGTCTGTTTGCGCTGGAGGAGGGCGACGGCAATCTCTTAAGAGGACACGACAGGTCTTCCGCGCTTCTGATGGCGGCAGAAGGAAACGGATTTGACGACGTCCTTCTCTATTATGACCACCTGATGGAGCATTTGAGATGGAAGAATCTCGGCCATGTCCTTGCCGGAGGCAATGGAGATGTGGGGGATATCGAAGGAAAACCGGAGCTGAAAGAAGCTTATGAGCTGGGAAGAGCGATTAAGTGATTCAGGGATTATGATACGATAAATAAAAAGATGATATAAGCAGACAGGAAGTAACATTCAGAGGGTCAGTCAATAAAACGGTATTAGTGAAAGAAATATTGGAGAATAAATATTATGGTTCTCACTTGACTTTAGTCCGATTTCGTACTATACTCATGGTACGAAATCGGACTAAAGGAGGTTATGGGGAAATGTTTCAGGAAAGTGAAGTACAGCAGTTTAACCGATTATACAAAGAACTGGATGATCTTTATCACGAGATTGCTCTTGCCATGGGACTCTCAGACAGTGCTTTCGCCGTCATGTATGTGGTGGGCACACTGGGGGACGGATGCCTGCAGAGGGATATCTGCAGGGAGGCATATGTGAGTAAGCAGACAGTCAATTCTTCCATGCGCAACCTGGAACGCCAGGGATATCTGTACCTGGAACAGAGCGGAAGAGACAAACATATCCGTCTCACGGATAAAGGGAAACAGTTCGTGGAGGAAAAGATCCGTCCGGTAGTCGACATGGAGAACGGAGCGTTTCTTGAGATGGAACCGGAGGAGCGGGCCGAGTTTATCAGGCTTTCCCGAAAATATGTGGACGGATTCGCGGAGAAAGAGAAGAAGCTTCTGGAGGTGCTTTCATGAGACTGATCCTGCAATTTCTCAGGCCATACAGGCGGCTCTGTCTGTTCACTATCCTGGTCATGATCCTTGATGTGGCTGGAGGACTGCTGGTGCCGAGGCTTACTGCGGATATGATCAATATCGGTGTGGAGAGCGGGAACATTGACTATATGATCGGAAAAGGGATCGCCATGCTGGCGGTCGCCGTTCTCGCCGGCGCGGGAGCACTGATCGGAAGCTGGCTGTGCGCTGACCTTTCGGCAAAGATCGGACAGGATATGAGGAATATGGTCTATGAAAAATCGCTTACCTTTTCCGACCATGATTTTGATCAGTTCGGGACAGGCTCCATGATAACCCGAACCCTGAATGATATCAATATTATCCAGCAGTCCGTGGTGTGGTGCATTCAGATGGTCCTGCCGGTCCCGGCGGTGTGCGTTATGGGTGTGGGGATGGCATTTGCCATCGACACGGTGATGGGATTCCTGCTGATCGCAGTGACCCTTCTGATCATTGTGCTGGCGGTCCTTGTGACCCGTAAAGCGTCGGCGATCTTCGGGCGGCTTCAGCAGCTCCTTGACCGGATGAATGTGGTGCTCCGGGAAAATCTGACCGGCGTGCGGGTGATCCGCGCCTTCAACAAGGAGAAGGATGAAGAGAAAAGGATGCGGAAGACCTTTGAGGACTACGCGGAGACCGCGGTCAGCGCGAACCTTCTGTTCGCGGGGCTGGAGAGCACGGCGTTCTTTGTCATCAATATTGCCATTGTTGCCATTCTGTGGATCGGAGGTGACCGGATCGGCGCGGGATTCATGGAGATCGGGGACATTACGGCGCTGACGGAATATTCGATCCTTATCCTGTTCTATATCATCATGGCGCAGATGGTGATCATCCTTCTGCCCAGGGCGAGAGTCTGCATCGGACGGATTCGGGAAGTGCTGGAGAAGGAACCGGAGATCCGGGAAGGAGAAGGAAGACCGGAGAGTGAAAATGCGAAATCTATGCGGGATACAGACGGATCGGCTGTATGCATGGGAGATTCAGGGCTGGAAGCCGCCAGCTTTAGCAATGTCTCCTTCCGATTTCCCGATGCAGATGAGTATGCACTGACAGATCTGAATTTTACTTGCCGGAAAGGTGAGACAACAGCAGTGATCGGAGGAACAGGAAGTGGAAAATCCACGATTGCAAAGCTGCTTCTCCGTTTCCATGATGTGACGGAAGGCTCCATCTGTGTAGGCGGTGCGGATGTGCGTACTATTTCCCAGCATGAACTCAGGAGCCGGATCTCCTACGTTCCCCAGAAGGCCTGGCTGTTCTCCGGGACTATTGCAGACAATCTCTGCTATGGAAACGAGAATGCCACGGAGGAAGAGATGCGGCGGATCCTGTCTGTGGCTCAGGCAGATTTTGTGAGTTCTCTGGCGAACGGGCTGGACGCACATGTGGCCCAGGGAGGGACCAACTATTCCGGAGGGCAGAAGCAGAGGCTGGCAATTGCCCGTGCGCT
The DNA here is from genome assembly GCA_904419285.1 of Lachnospiraceae bacterium UBA1818. Classification (GTDB taxonomy): domain Bacteria; phylum Bacillota; class Clostridia; order Lachnospirales; family Lachnospiraceae; genus Mediterraneibacter; species Mediterraneibacter caccogallinarum. The sequence continues at coordinate 184,952 of CAJFQZ010000001.1, read as the reverse complement.
GATGAAAAAGGCGGATCTGTATATTTTTGACGACAGTTTTTCTGCTCTTGACTTTAAGACAGACGCAGCGCTTCGGAAAGCGCTGAAAAAGGAAGTGGCGGATGCGGCTGTGCTGATCATTGCACAGCGGATCAATACTATTCTGAACGCGGATCAGATCCTCGTTCTGGACGAGGGGAGAATCGTCGGCCTCGGCAGACATGAGGAGCTGATGGAACACTGCCCGGTGTACCGGGAGATCGCGGAATCACAGATGAAGGGAGGTGTGGAAGTTGGCTGAGAAGAATAGAAGCGGGGCGGACGAATATGAGACAGCCGCAGATGAGATCAGTGGAAATGGAGCGGGAAGTTTCGGGGACGAGACGGAATTTTCCGTGCCGTTCAATGCCATGGCGACGGTCCGCCGTCTGTGGAAGGCGATGGGGAAACAGCGGATCCGCCTGGTGATCGTGTCGGTGTCTGTCATTTTCTATACTGTACTTTCCGTAGCGGCGCCGGTTTACAGTGCGGGAATCGTGGATCTGCTCTGGAGGGAGATACGTGGAGCACTGGAAGGCGGAACGAGGTTCCGTGTGACCTGGGAACAGGGCGGCAGGGAGATCATGATCCTGCTCGCCATCTACACAGTGACCGGGGTTCTGTATACTTTCCAGAGTTTCCTGATGGCGAGTTTTGCCGAACGGCTGAGCCTGGAACTGAGGACCCGGATCAGCCGCAAGCTGGACCGGCTTCCTCTCTCTTACTTTGACAGTCATAGGCCGGGAGAGATCTTAAGCCGTGCTGTCAATGATCTTGATAAGATGTCTGAAGTACTGCAGACGGGACTCCTGAAGCTCTTTACCGCTGCAGGAATGGTGGTCGGATCACTGATCATGATGTTCCGGTTCCATATCGGTCTGACCGTGATCTTCCTGCTCTTTACGCTGCTCTCCATGTTCTCAACAAAGCTGTTTGCCGCGAAGACGCTGCGCTGCGCCACGCTCCGGCAGCAGGCGGTGAGCCGGGTGACCGGACAGGTGGAAGAGTCCTACAGCGGGCGTACAGTGATCCGGGCATTCAACCAGGAGGCAAAGAGCGCTGAGGAGATGAGGGATGCCGTGAAAGAGCTGGCGGATACGTCAAGGAAGGCGGATTTTATGATGAATATGGTGAATCCGTTCATCCGGCTGGTAAACCGGCTGGGGCAGGCAGTGATCGCGGTGTCAGCGGGAAAGCTCCTGCTTGACGGAGTGCTGACTGTGGGAACTTTTCAGGCATTCTTCCAGTATGTGTACCAGGCGTCGGAGCCGCTGACCGAGGCAGCCTATATGATCAACTCTCTTCAGTCGTCCATCGCTTCCGTGGAACGGATCTTTGAACTTCTGGATGAGAAGGAGATCCTGCCGGATCCGCCGGAGGCGTCAGAGGGAGCGGGGCCTGCGGAAGGCAGAGTAGAGTTCCGAAATGTACGGTTCGGTTACGCACCGGATCAGCTCCTCATGCAGGATATCAGTTTTACCGCGGAGCCTGGACAGAAGATTGCCATTGTGGGGAGCACGGGCGCGGGCAAGACGACACTGATTAATCTGCTGATGCGTTTCTATGAGGTGAATGGAGGAGAGATCACCCTTGACGGGGTTCCCACAGGCCGCATGACCTATGCAGGGCTTCGGAGCAGCTTCGGGATGGTCCTCCAGGATACCTGGCTGTTTGAGGGGACGATCGCTGAAAATATCGCCTATGGAAGACCGGATGCCTCCCGGGAGGAGATCATCGCTGCGGCGAAGGCGGCGAGGGCGGACTTTTTCATCCGGACCCTGCCGAAAGGCTATGACACGGTGCTGGAAGGCGATGCGGACAATATCTCCGCAGGACAGAGACAGCTTCTGACCATTGCCAGAGTCATGCTCTGCGATCCGGCGGTGCTGATCCTGGATGAGGCTACTTCCAGTGTGGATACCCGGACCGAGATGGAGATCGGGAAGGCGATGAATGCCCTTATGAAGGACCGAACCAGTTTTGTCATCGCACACAGGCTTTCAACGATCGTTGATGCAGACCTTATCCTTGTCATGCAGAAAGGCGATATCATCGAAAAGGGCACCCATCGGGAACTGCTCAGGGCAAAGGGAGCCTACGCGGACCTTTACAACAGTCAGTTTGCATGATCAACAGTTCTAATCTTCTGTGCAGAAGCATATATCTGAATTGAGAACGTCTCTTTGGCGGTTGCGGGTCCCAGTTGTACCCGGTGATAGGAAAATATCTCTTACACGCAGGCATAACACTGTGTTTTCTTATCCCCGGGCGCAGTGGGGACAGTGATCTTTGGGGCGTTCTCAATTTCTGCATGGGGGTGTTTTTTTGATCTATATAGTCGAAAAAGGCGATACACTGGGGGAAATTTCTGCAAAGACAGGAATGTCTGAGGAAAAGATCGCCCGGGATAATCAGATAGAGGACAGAGACAGACTGGCGCAGGGGCAGGCACTGCTTCTCCTGCGGCCAGAGGAGCGGGGAGAACTGACAGCCGGCCGGAGAGTGGGAGGATATGCCTATCCATTTGTCGAGCCGGCTGTTTTGGGGCAGGCTTTTCCCGCAATGCAGGAACTGCTTGTCTTTTCCTGGGGATTTACGTTTGAGGGAAAGCTTGTGCCGCCGCCGCAGGATGATCTGTGGATGATCGAGAAGGCGCAGCAGCAGGGGGCGGAGCCGCTCCTTGTGCTCACGCCATTCTCCGGCGGCGCGTTTAATAATCAGCTGGTAAAGGTCCTTTTGGAAAATGAGCTCCTGCAGGAAAAGGTGATCGACCAGCTTCTTATAACTGTGATCGGCAGAGGGTACACCGGGGTAGATGTGGATTTTGAGTATGTCCTTCCAGAGGATCGGATCCGCTACGCGGAATTCGTGGGAAAGCTGCGGTCAAAGATGAATGAAAAAGGCCGCAGAGTCTCAGCTGCCGTGGCGCCGAAGACATCGGACGGCCAGAAAGGGCTTCTTGTGGAAGGGATTGACTATGGACTTCTTGGTGAAAATGCAGACGCGGTATTTCTGATGACCTATGAGTGGGGATATACTTATGGCCCGCCCATGGCGGTGGCGCCTCTTGATAAAGTGCGGGAGGTGGTAGAGTATGCGCTGACACGGATCCCGCCGGGAAAGCTGATCCTGGGGATCCCGAACTACGGATATGACTGGCCGCTGCCGTATGAGAAAGGAATCACCCGTGCCAGGATCGTGGGAAATACGGAGGCGGCAGGGATCGCAGCAAAGTATGGAGCCGCGATCGAATATGCCAGGATCTCCCAGGCGCCCTGGTTCCTGTACAGGAAGTCCGGGATCGAGCATGTAGTCTGGTTTGAAGATCCAAGGAGCATAAAGGCAAAATGGGATCTTGTAAGGGAGTACGGTCTGGCAGGAGCATGGTACTGGAATCTGATGCGGCCTTTCCGGGCAAACTGGCTGATGACAGAAAAGGGATAAGAAGCAGTGAGCACTGGAAAGAAAATCTTTGCAGAAGAACATCTGCAGAGATGAGAAAGCCTGCGTCAGCCATGAAACAGAAAAAGCCTGCCTACGTGGCAAGCTTTTTCCGCTTTGCGAGATAATATCCGATCCCGAGAGCATCAGCGAGGAACCATCCGATGGGGACGGACCACCAGATGCCCACGACCCCGAAAAACGGGATGGCTGACAGCGCATATGCGAGAGCTACCCTTGTGCCCAGGGACAGAATCGTTAGGATGACGGACATGCCCGGTCTTCCGAGGGCGCGGTACAGTCCGTAGAGGAGAAACAGGATGCCGATCAGCGCATAGAAAGCGCCCTCAATACGCAGATACCGTACTCCTTCAGAAATCACTGCAGTTTCCCCGGCATCGATGAACAGTCTCATCAGCGGCCCCGCAAAGACGAAGACCAGAAGGGAGACGGCCAGGCTGAAGGAGACAGAAGTGATGAGCGCCGCCCGGATGCCTTTCCGGATCCGGTCATTCTGTTTTGCACCGAAATTCTGGGCGATAAAGATGGAGAATGCATTTCCGAAATCCTGGACAGGCAGATAGGCAAAGGCATCGATCTTAACCGCCGCTGCAAAGGCAGCCATGATGGTGGTTCCGAAGCTGTTGACCAGTCCCTGAACAGCCAGGATCCCCAGGTTCATAATGGACTGCTGCATACATGTCAGAGCTGAGAAGCTGGTGATCTCCTTCACACGGCTGAGTCTGAGACGTACACGGCCATCCCGCCGGATCAGGTGCGGGAAGCGTATGCGTGTATAGAGGGCGATCCCGACTCCGGACACGTACTGGGAGATAACAGTCGCTTCAGCAGCTCCCGCAACACCACGGTCCAGTCCGGCGACGAACCACAGATCCAGTATGATGTTGAGGACTGCAGATACGGCGAGGAATGCGAGCGGGACTACGGAGTTTCCCAGTGAGCGGAGCAGAGAGGCGAAAAAGTTGTATAGGAAAATCCCGATCAGTCCTGCGAAGATCACGGTCAGATAATCCTTCATCAAATTCACGAGCTCGTCAGGAGTGCGCAGGAACCAGATGATCCAGTCGATGCCCGCGAAGATCAGGATATTGAGTACGATCGTCACGATCCCAAGAAGAGTAAAGGATGCCAGGATCCCTTCCTTCAGTCCCTGTTCGTCCTTCTGACCGAAACGGATGGAGAAGACGGTCCCGCTTCCCATGGCAAGACCCAGGATGATGGAGGTCAGGAAGGTCATAAGAGAAAAGGCGGACCCGACCGCCGCCAGTGCATCTGCACCGAGAAAGCGGCCTACGATCAGCGTATCCGCGATATTATAACACTGCTGCAGGAGATCGCCAAGGATCATGGGAATGGCGAAGCGCAGCATAGTCTTCATGACAGGCCCGTGGGTCAGTTCATTTTCCATATTATCACTGCTTTCTTTTCGTAATATTTAAATTAACATTCGTAAGATATAATAGTCTTAAAATGAAAGATTGTCAACCTGGAGAAAACGAAGTATAATGTGAGAAATAACAGCTGTCACTGTTCATACCGTATTCACAGACAGGAAATCACAGCGTCATGCCGGCGCGCAGGAGGCGGTCAGGTGTGAACAGTACAGCATAGAGCAAGGGCAGAGAAGGAGGCAGTCTTTATGTTTTTAGACGGGCTTGACGAACTGGATCAGAAGATCGTAAGTCTTCTGATACAGAATGCCAGGATGTCATATTCGGAGATCGGGCAGCAGGTCGGCATCTCCCGCGTGGCGGTGAAGATGCGGGTGCAGGCGCTGGAGCAGAAGGGCATCATAGAAGAATATACGACTATCATCAATCCGCAGAAGATCAGCGGCGCCGTGTCCTGCTACTTCGAGATTGAGACAAGGCCGGATACACTGATGGAGGCGGCGGAGATTCTGGAGAAGAATGACACAGTCACGCAGATCTACCGGGTTACAGGGAAGAGCAGGCTCCATGTCCATGCAGTCGCTTCTTCCAACGAGGAGATGGAGAAGCTGATCTATGACACGGTGGATCATCTGCCGGGGGTCGTGGAGTGTACCTGCAATACGATCCTCTCCAGGATCAAGGATATCAAAGGGCTGCGGCTGTAGCGGAAAGGAGAGGCTATGAACGAGGAGATCATGGTGCTCAGCTTCACCCGCACGGGGACAGAGCTGAACAGACGCCTGTGCGGGATGCTGAGGCAGCATGGGAAGAACTGCCGGGGATACGCGGCGGAGAAATTTGCCGGAGACGGGATTGAACCAATTCCCGGGAAGATCAGGGAGGTCATCGGAAAGAACTGGGGAAAGTGTTCCTTTTTCTTTATCGGAGCCGCAGGGATCGCGGTCCGGTCTATCGCCCCCTTTGTGAAGGACAAGTTCACAGATTCGGCAGTCCTCGTGCTGGATGAGAAGGGACAATATGTGATCCCGCTTCTTTCCGGGCACATGGGCGGCGCGGTCCGGATGGCAGATGAGACGGCAGAGCTGATCAGAGCGGAGGCGGTACATACGACCGCAACGGATGTACAGAAGAAATTTGCAGTGGATGTGTTTGCAGAAAGAAATAATCTGTCCATTACGGACCGGCAGACAGCCAAGGAGATCTCGGCGGCGGTGCTGGAGGGAGAGAAGATCGCGTTCTGCCCGGAATATCAGGGATGCCGGATCGAAGGGGCGGTGCCGGATGAGCTTGTCCTGTGCGGCAGCAGGGAAGAGGCGGCGAAGTTTCGTTACAGGATCATCGTGGCGGATGAGATAAGCGGAGAGAAAAAAGACGGTGCGCTCCTTTTGAGGCCGCGGAATGTCACTGCGGGGATCGGATGCCGCAGGGGTATCTCCGGGGAGCTTCTGAAAAAAGGACTTGAGAGTATCCTGGAGGAAAACGGTCTGAAACCGGACCAGCTGGAATGTGCCGCCAGCATCGATCTGAAGAAAGAGGAGCCGGCGATCCTTGCACTGACGGAGGAATACCGGATTACGTTTGTCACTTATCCGGCAGAGAAACTCAGAGAGATCATGGCAGTCACGTCCTCCTCTTCTTTCGTGGAGCAGACGACCGGGGTGGACAATGTATGTGAGAGAGCAGCGCTTACGTGCTGCCCGGAGGGAGAACTGATCTGCGGAAAACGAGTCAGGGATTCCATGACGGCAGCGCTGGTGAGGCGTCCGGTGATATTGAAGATGGATTGATGAAAATAACGATATATTTTTGAAAAATTTCTTGAAAATTTAACAAAAAGATTATTTTTATCCGTTTTCTCTTGATTTTTATTTATGCTTCTGATAAACTTAGCGACAAGACAAAGACGTCTGATGATGAGGCGATGAACCGCCCTCATTGATCAGGCGTCTTTTTCTTGTTTATACGGACTTTCCCTGTTGACGTACGGCGGCAGATAAAGCCCGTGAATCCAAAGGTACATGGGAGGTATTTTTATGGACACAGGAAACACTGGATTTATAATGATCTGCGCGGCGCTTGTATTTGTCATGACGCCGGGGCTCGCCTTCTTTTACGGTGGTCTTGTCAGAAGGAAAAACGTTGTAAACACAATGATGGCCTGCGTGGCGATCATGGGATTATCGGTATTTATGTGGACGCTTTTCGGATATTCACTTTCTTTCGGAAGCGACCACGGCGGTATCATCGGAGGCTTTGACTGGCTTGCATTAAATGGCGTCGGCTGGGATGCCGGGCCGTATTCCGACAGCATCCCGCATCTTGTATACGCTGCATTTCAGATGATGTTTGCGATGATCACACCGGCATTGATCACCGGTGCAGTTGTTGGAAGAATGAAATTCAAGGCACTGTTTGCGTTTATCGCACTCTGGTCTATTATCGTATATTATCCGATGGCACATATGGTATGGGGACAGGGAGGATTCCTTGCATCCATCGGTTCTGTTGATTTTGCAGGAGGAAATGTTGTGCATATCAGCTCCGGTGTGAGCGCGCTCGTCCTTGCCATCTATCTGGGCAGGAGACGCGGATATGAGAAGACATCCTACCGCATCCACAATATTCCGTTTGTCGTACTGGGAGCGTCACTGCTCTGGTTCGGCTGGTACGGATTCAACGCAGGAAGCGCGCTTGCAGCTGACGGACTGGCAGCACACGCATTTATGACAACATCGATCTCAGCCGCAACTGCACTGCTCTCCTGGATGGTCATTGATACGATCAAAGACGGAAAGCCGACGCTGGTGGGCGCGTCCACAGGTCTTGTAGTGGGACTTGTCGCGATCACACCGGGCGCAGGATTTGTCCCGATCTGGGCATCCTTTATCATCGGCGCGCTTGTAAGCCCGATCTGCTACTTTATGATGAACTTCATCAAGCACAAACTGAAAATCGATGATGCTCTCGACGCATTCGGATGCCACGGCATCGGCGGTATCTGGGGTGGTATTGCAACAGGTCTGTTCGGACAGAGCTCGATCAACTCAGTTGCTCAGTGGGATGGTCTCGTATTTGGAGAGACAAGACTGTTTGTCGCACAGATCATCAGTATCCTTGTAACGATCGCTGTAGCAGTAGTCGGTTCCCTGATCTGTATCGGAATTATCAGGATCTTTACAAAACTTCGTGTTGACGAGAAGGATGAACTGGTCGGACTCGATGTCACACAGCATGGCGAGAATGCTTACCCGTCCTTCAACGGTTTCGACTAAACCGGAATGATCTTGTATAATAGTGAAAGGATAGGAGGAACAGAGTATGTTGATCAAAGTAGAAGCAATCGTCAGAGAAGAAAAGTTTGAGGAAGTCAAGGACGCGCTCAATAAGATCCAGGTAAACGGTATCACGGTGTCCCAAGTCATGGGATGCGGCGCACAGCGCGGATATAAAGAGATCGTCCGCGGGTCTGAGGTGGATATCTTCCTTCAGCCGAAGATCAAGTTCGAGATCGTGGTCTCTTCTGAGGAATGGGAGAAAAAGGTCATCGACGCGATTCAGAAGGCTGCATTCACCGGAGAGGTCGGAGACGGAAAGATCTTCAGCTATGAGATGAGGACAGCGATGAAGATCCGTACAAAAGAGACCGGATATGAGGCGCTTCAGTCCCAGTTTGAATAAATCAGAGACAGTTATATAATAATATAGGAATTAAGTAAAGAAAGGGTGTCTTCCAGCCGTTCAGATGAATGGCTGGGAGATGCCTTTTTTGTTTAATAGGAAACTTCGTTCCCTATTAAACAAAAAGCCCTCCGGGCAGGATGCACACGCCGCAATGAGGTATGTTACCGCTTTGCGGTATTGCGGCGGTGCGCAAAGTGTTCAAGCCCCTCAAGATTGAGGGGAGGGGGAGTTGAGGTGGGCTTGACCACTTTGTTCTAAAGGAATCCCCGGGCAGGAGTGTAAATGGCGGTATATCAGTTCAGAGTGGTATACAGAGGGATTATTTGGTATAATTACGACATCGACAGATAGGAATTATACTTTCACCCTTTCCGGTGACGGGACAGTGAAAAGCGAACAGATACAGCCTGTTAACGGAAGGGTAAAAGTTACTGGGACTGCTGATACCGATGTCGTATTTACGGATATTGAAAGCGGAGAAACTTATGTAATAGGTTACATTACTTCTGGAGCGGGCGGTTCAATTAAACTTGAACGAGGAAAATGGTACAGGGTTGAAGGTGCTGGGGAACTTACAGTGAGGCCGGTCAATGTTCGTATAGAATAACAACTCCTGATTTATTGGGAAGAAGTGGAATTTGTTGGGATGAATATGAAAGCAATTATTCCGATAATCACATATTTTTGCAGAGATCTTTATGAAGATATTTACTGCCGATACTGCAGTGATCGAGATGGGAGTCCATATCCTTGTGATCGTAAATTCTGCGGTTCTGTTCAGCGGCATACAGAGTGTGCAGACAACCTGGTTTCAGGCAGAGGGAAAGAAGATCATATCGCTCATCATGGCTCTCTACGGGCAGCTGCTCTGCTTTGTCCCGGCAGTCTGGATTCTGAGCAGGCTGTATGGACTGGAAGGAGTATGGTTCGCGTTTCCCGCGGCGGCTTTGTTATCGCTGGTTCTGTCGAGTGTGTCAGCTGTGGTATTTGAACGGTAAAAAATATTGGAGAGAAGAGAAGTTCCTGTGAAAAATAACGAATGGAATGGCCGCAGATAATTCACAGAAAATAGTCCATTGCACTTCTGGACATAATTATGCTATAATCATGTCAAATAGAAGAAAGGGGACGATAATATGCCAGTTATTATGCCGATCAAAGAACTTCGAAATACAAGTGAAATATCTGATATGGCTCATAAAATTCAGGAGCCAATATTCATAACAAAAAACGGATATAGTGATTTAGTTGTTATGAGCAGTGAATTATACGATAAATTTGCCAGGACCAACCGTATCGATCAGGCAATCTATGAATCCGAGAAAGAGATGGAAGAGGGTGGAGTTTCTATTGATCTCGATGAAGCATTTGAGAAATTAAATAGAAAATATTATGGATAAATACAAAGTCAAATTAAATCCTCGAGCTTTCCGGGAAATAGATGATATTTTTGCCTATATCGCTCTGGAAAAATTATCTCCGGAAAATGCGAAAGGGCAGACCGACAGAATCTGGGAAGCATTAAAGAAATTGGATACTTTTCCCCAGTCGCATCAAGAACGAACTGAGGGGCGCTATGCCGGAAAAGAGTACCGCCAATTACTTATAGATAATTATATTGCAATTTTCAGAATTGACGAAGAAAGTAAAACAGTTCATGTTGTGACCATACAGTATCAGGGACGGGACTTATAATGAAGAGCCAGAGCATATCAATAAATCTAAAACTGGAACTGGAAACGGCGGCAGAGGCTGTTCATTATTCAAAATATCATCTGCACCGGCTGTTTAACGAGACAATGGGAATGACGATCCATGATTATGTGCAGCGGCGGCAGCTCACGGAGGCGGCAAAGCTCCTGGTCTTTTCAGACAGGCCTGTCATTGAGATTGCATTCTGCTGCTTTATGGAGTGGCTTTAACGATAATACAGACATCAGTTACGACTATGCTGCAGGAGAAAACAGATGGATCGATGCAGGGCCGGCTATTCGGCCTGCTCAATACAATGTATGCGGGTATTTTTGCCGATGGGCATGGCGATATTCGGACCATTGGCCGACAGGATTCCACTGGAGTGGATCATGACTTTTTTTAGATGAAAAGAATGAATTGTATAATAGATATATGCATATAAGTGGACTTTGGAGTGATAAAAAAGTAGACATTCATACGGAAGAAGTAGACATTAGAGACCTTGAAGTAGATATTGAAAGTTTTTTTGCAGATAAGACAGTGGGTTTTTCAGGAAAGACGCAGAGTCATATACGTCAAATGTTTGAAAAATTCGGTTTTGATAAAATTTTTGGAAGAAGTGCAGTGGTCGAACTTCTTGGACTTCAGAATTCAAGTGTTTCCAAGCTTCTTTCTAAATTATCAAAGGCAGAAATTATAGAGCCAGTATCTGGTCACGGGAAGGGAAAATACAGGTTTGCTCGGAAATAGACGGCTATTGGCCCTTATGGGGAAAAGAACAGGAGTAACTATGGAAAATAATATACAGATCTTGATCTTCGCCGGCACGACGGAAGGAAGGCTTCTGGCGCAGTATGCCCCGCAGCATGAGATAGGCTGTTATGTGAGTACGGCTACGGAATATGGGAAAAGTATTCTCGAAGGGCTGGAAGGCGTCGAATGCATCTCCGGGCGGATGGATCAGAAGGAAATGGAAACATTTATAAGTGAGCGCGGGATCCGTCTTGTCATTGATGCGACCCATCCTTTTGCCGTGGAGGTGAGCGAGAATATCAAGGCGGCGTGTGAAAAGGAGAAGGTCCGGTATGTGAGATGCCTGCGGGAAGCTCTGGGTGAGCGCGGAACAGAGGGCGGAGCAGCGGAAGCTTATGGCATGGAGAATATGATCATAGTGGATTCCGTGGAACAGGCGGCTGAGTACCTCAGGGGGACGACAGGAAATATCCTGATCGCCACGGGGAGCAAGGAACTGAGCCTCTATACGCGGATCGAAGGATATGAGAAGCGCTGCTTTGCCCGCGTCTTATCAACAGGGGAAGCTGTGGAAGAGAGTATAAGGCTCGGATTCCGGGGAAGACATCTGATCGCCATGCAGGGGCCTTTTTCCGCGGAGATGAATCTTGCGCTCCTGCACCAGACAGAAGCGCGGTATTTTGTCACAAAAGAGTCCGGAAAAGCCGGCGGATTCGGGGAAAAGCTGGAGGCGGCGAAGGCGGCAGGCGCCGTGCTTGTGGCTGTCGCAAGACCGCGGGAAGACGGAGAAAGCCTTGAGTCGGTGGAGCGGCTGATGAAGGCGTCGGCGGAGAAGCACGGCCAGTACAGTGAAAAATCAGGCAAGTGATATAGCCGGCTATTTATTATTCACTGTACTAGAATAAGAACCAGTTCAGAGACAGGAGGAACGATCATGAATCAGGGAATGATACACATTTACTGCGGTGACGGCAAGGGAAAGACGTCCGCGGCCATTGGTCTTGCGGTCCGGGCAGCGGGAACCGGGATGAAAGTACTGTTTGCCCGTTTTTTAAAGAATGAGTACTCAGGGGAGCTGAAGGTACTGGATGCGGTCCCGCAGATCGAGGTGATCCATCTGGAGCGGTCTTACGGCTTTTTCAGCACCCTGTCCGAGAAAGAGAAGGCGGAAGTGAAGGAAATGTATCTCGGTCTGTGGAATAAGATCCGTGACAGAGTTTCTTCCGGCGGGTATGATATGCTTGTCATTGATGAGTTCATGGCAGCCTATAATTACGGACTGATCCCGCACGAGGAAGGAGTCCGCTTCCTTGAAGAAAAGCCGGAAGAGATGGAGATCGTCCTGACCGGGAGAGATCCGGATAAAGAACTTGTGAAGCTGGCGGATTATGTGTCAGAGATCCGCAAAATAAAGCATCCGTTCGACCGGGGGATCACGGCGAGGAGAGGAATCGAGTATTAAATGACAATAAAGTTTGACGTAACAGAAAAAAGAAGGTAAACTGGTATCTGACCAGGCATACATCTAAAAGAATGCATCTTTTCCGTTGGAATACGGAGAGGGAGCGAGGAAGTCAGGTGAGAATCCTGCACAATACCCGTTGCTGTATTGGAGGAGCGGTGTTCCATTCTGCATGGCAGAGGTCACTGGGGCGTGTCCCTGGGAAGGCGGAGCATACGTGACGATCCCTAAGTCAGAATATTCACTTTTAGATCATGGTTACGGGAATATGATCAGGTATGCCGCAAATGTTTTCCTTTTTGTGGCACCTGGGAGTAATTCTTTAATTACAGGTCAATCACACAAAAAGGAGGAAAAACATGACCAGAAGAGAAAAAATCTTACTGAAGGCAGTCATCGCTTTTGCCGCGGTGGCAGCCATCGCACCTGCATCAAATGCGATGCACATCATGGAAGGCTACCTTCCCGCGGGATACTGCGTGGCATGGGGAGTCATCTGCCTGCCGTTTCTGATCGCAGGATTCATTTCACTGAGGAACAAAGTCAGGGAGAACAGAAGGAGCATGACGCTGATCGCCATGGCGGGCGCCTTTATTTTCGTGATCTCATCACTGAAGATACCGTCTGTCACGGGGAGCTGTTCGCATATGACGGGGACCGGGCTGGGAGCGATCCTGTTCGGACCGGCAGCGGTCAGTGTGCTCGGCATCATTGTCCTGATCTTTCAGGCGGTGCTCTTAGCCCACGGCGGGCTTACGACACTCGGCGCAAATACATTTTCCATGGCGGTGGCGGGCCCGCTTGTCTCCTTCGGGCTCTATAAGCTGTGCGGAAAACTGAGAGTAAACCGGAGAGTGAGCATCTTCCTCGCGGCGTTCCTGGGAGATCTGTTCACCTACTGCGTTACCAGCCTCCAGCTGGCTCTTGCATATCCGTCAGAAGCAGGCGGAGTCGGGGCTTCTGCTGTGAAGTTTTTAGGCGTGTTCGCACCGACCCAGCTTCCGCTGGCAGTGATCGAAGGAATCCTGACTGTGGTGATCGTGATCGGACTTGAGACCTACGCAGCGCCGGAGCTTAAGAGCATTGGTTTCCTTACGAGAAAAGAAAAGGAGGCGAAGTGAGATGTCAAAGAATACGAAAACAGTTATTCTGCTGCTCATCGCGGCCGTGCTTATCGCGGCGGTTCCGCTGTTCGCCCGAAAAGGCGCGGAATTCGGAGGATCCGATGATGCGGGAAGTGTTATGATAGAAGAGATTCAGGGAGAATATACCCCATGGTTCACCCCGGTGCTGGAGAACGCGCTGGGCGGGGAGATCCCGGGCGAAGTGGAAAGCCTGATCTTCTGTGTGCAGACAGGGATCGGCGTAGGGATCATCGCCTTTTTCATGGGACGATTTGTGGAGCGTAAGAAATGGATGAAGGCAGCCGGCTCAGAGGAAGAGAGCGGCGGAAAAGCGGAGTGTTCGGATGATATTGATCGATAAACTGTGCTATCAGTCAAAACTGCGGTATGTCAATGCCGCGGAAAAGTCTGCGTATGCTATGCTGACTCTGTTGATGTGTGTTGTCAGCCGTTCGCCTGTTGTGGCGGCGGCTGCGTTCGCCGTGAACGGGCTGCTGACGGTGGGGGCGGGAAAAATCCCGCTCTCACGCTATCTCAGACTGCTCCTGATCCCTGCGGCTTTTCTCCTGCTGGGAACCGGAGCGCTGGTGCTCAACCTGTCCGGGGAGCCCATGGATGCATTCGCAGTGTCCGTAGGAAACTGGTATATTACCGGGAGCCGTGAGGCTCTGGGGCAGGCGGCGCGTCTGTGCGCCACTGCATTTGCGGCAGTATCGTGCCTGTATTTTCTGGCGCTGAACACAACAATGACAGACATCATGGGAGTGCTTGCAAAGCTGCATCTCCCCTCTTTTTTTATCGAACTGATGCTGCTGATCTACCGGTTTATCTTTGTCCTGCTGGAGACGGCGTCCTCTATCCTGACAGCGCAGGAATCCCGCCTTGGCAACCGGGACCTGCGGACGTCGGTACGCTCCTTCGGCGCAATGGCCTCCGCACTCTTTCTTCTTGCTCTGAAGCGGTCGAACGCTCTGTATGATGCCATGGAATCCAGATGTTATGACGGAAGGATTCGTGTGCTGAGCAGGGAATATCCGCCGAAGAAGAAAGAGATCGTTTTGATCGCGGGATTTGAGACTGTACTGCTTTTTATCACGATATGGGGTATAATAAAATGAAGCGAGAGGACTGGATCATTGAGGCAGAGAACCTCTGTTATACATACGAAGGAAATGAAGAAAAGGCGCTGAACGGAGTTGATCTGAAGATCCGCCGCGGCAGAAAAATCGCCTTCCTGGGAGGAAACGGCTCCGGCAAGTCCACATTTTTCCTGTGCCTGAACGGGATCCGGAAGCCGGATCAGGGAAGGATCCTTATTGACGGAGAGCCGGTGAAATATACGAGAAAAGGCCTCCTTGAGGTGCGGCGGAAGGTCGGGATCGTGTTTCAGGAGCCGGATGACCAGCTCTTCTCCGCCAGCGTATATCAGGAGATCTCCTTTGGAATCCTGAATCTGGGGGCGGATGAGAAGACGGCCGAGAGGGAAGTAAACCGTGTGATAGAAGAACTGGGGATCACACCGTTTCGGGACAGGCCGGCTCATGCGCTGAGCGGCGGGCAGAAGAAGCTTGTGGCGATCGCGGACATCCTCGTCATGCACCCGGAAGTCATGATACTGGATGAGCCCACTGCCGCTCTTGATCCGAAGCACACGCGGATCGTACAGAAGATCATAGACAGGCTGACGGAGCGGGGGATCACTGTACTCATGGCAACCCATGACATGGATTATGCTTACAGCTGGGCGGACGAGATCGTCCTCATGCACGAGGGTAAGGTATTGAGGAGCGGGACGCCCGCGGAGGTCTGCTCGGATACGGAGGCGCTGGAAAAAACGAATCTGGAGATGCCGTCTGTGCTCAGGCTGTATCATATCATGACGGAAAAAGGGATCCTGCCCGCAGGTGACAGGCCCCCTGAAAACATGAAAGAACTGGAAAGGAGACTGTCGGAATGAAAAAGGGAATCCTGGTGGTGAGTTTCGGGACAAGCCACCTCGATACGATGAAGAAGACCATCGATGTCATTGAGAAAGAAATCGCGGAGAAGTTTGACGGCTGCCGCGTGTACCGCGCATTCACTAGCGGGATGATCATAAGGAAGCTGAAGCGTACAGAAAATATGGATATTGATACCGTATCGGAAGCGCTGAAGCGGATGGCGGCGGACGGAATGGAAGATGTGATCGTCCAGCCCACCCATATCATCAACGGGATTGAGAATGACCGGATGATGGAGGATCTGATGGAGAACATGTCCCTGTTCAAAAGGATCCGCGTGGGGAAACCGCTCTTGAGCAGTGTGGAGGACTATAAGAAATCCATCCATGCGGTGATGGCGGAGACGGAGCTTCGGGATGGCGAGATGCTCGTCCTTATGGGACACGGCACGGACCATCATGCCAACTCAGCATATCCTACGCTTGAGTACACATTCCACGCGCTGGGATATAACCAGGTCCTGGTGGGAACCGTGGAGAGTTTTCCGGAGCTGAAGAATGTGATGGCAAAGCTGAAGATCGCGGAGAAGAAGAAAGTGGCGCTTATGCCATTTATGCTTGTGGCGGGAGATCATGCGAAGAACGATATGGCGGGTGATGAAGATTCCTGGAAGAGCGGTCTGGAGGAAGAAGGGTATGAGGTGAGAGCCATCCTCAAGGGACTCGGAGAGTTCGAAGGAATAAGGAAAATTTTCCTGGAGCATATCGAAGAGGCGGCAGGGCAGGCTGCTGATAGATAAAAAAGAAAAAATATTTGGTTTTTACAGGAGCGATTTGTGAGAATCGCTCCATTTTTATTGCAAATTTACTTTAAATGTGAAAAAACGCACAAAATAGTACAAATAAAATAGAAAATTAAAGGAAAAAATAGAAAATTCAATGGAGCAAAAAAACCGGTGAAAATATAATGAACCATAGATGGACAATCAGAAACAGTAATGGAATGATTCTGATTCAAAATGAAAAGCAGGAGGTGAAAAAGCAAAATAAGACAGAAAACGGCAGGAAAATATAAAATACAAGGAGGAAAAATACTATGAAAATGAGGAAAGTTCCAAAGAGGTTCCTGGCATTTGGAATGTTGATCTGCATGATCGTTTCGTTATTTCCGGCAACAGCATTGGCTGGGACAAGTACCAGAGCCGGGGGAGCGGAATATCAGCTGACAGATGAATGGGAGAATCGCAGCCCGGTGGAAAATGCGATTGAATTTGAAGGGACGGATAAGGTAACATTTCATGCACTGCCGGGTGAACTGGGGATGTATACAAACGCGCAGAATGTGCTGCTGTATGATGCTCCCGCCGGTGATTTTACGGCAGCCGTAAAGGTTACAAACACAGCGCTGACAAGTGATTATCAGACGATCGGACTTGCCGCTTTTGTCAGTGAAAGCAGAGTAGCGGGAACGATGAGAAGATACCACAGCGGTCTGGGCGGCAACGTGTTTGCCAAGATGAACTACAATGGAAATTATGATGAGTATGCTGTGGCGGACACCGATACAGATGCGCCTGTCTGGCTGAAACTGGAACGATCGGGCAGTGAATTCATCCATTCCTACAGCTATGATGGTACAGAATTTACAGAAATCTCAAGGACAACAGATAATGCTGACTTATTCGCATGTGATGACCTGAAGATTGCCATCTATACAGGGGGCGCGGATACATTTGATGCCACGGTGCAGGATTTTACGGTAAATGGTGAGTCTGTTCCGTTCTGTACGGAAAAAATCGTTGAGGAAGACGAATATGAACTGACAAGAGACTGGACGATACACTCTCCTGTGGAAGGAAAGCTCCGGGTTGATGATGAGAACAGGGTTATATTCCATTCACAGCAGGGAGAACTTGGTCAGATTACAGACGCAAAGAATGTACTTCTTTATGATATGCCGGATGGTGATTTTACGGCTACAGTAAAAGTTACAAATACAGAACTGACAAGCGATTATCAGACGATCGGGCTTGCTGCTTTTGAAGATATCTATGCAGATTATGGAACTTCTTTGGAAGAGCTGAACCTTCCGGAAACGGCAGAAGTCACGCTTGAAGGCGGTACAGTAAAAGAGCTGGCAGTGACCTGGGATCCACAGACATATGATTCACAGACAGCCGGCACACAGACAGTTAAGGGAACTTTAGAGCTGGAGAAGTATGTCATAAACAGCGAGGGAAAGCAGGCGGAGATCAAAGTCCATGTAATGGAAGAAGGACAGGGGATCCCGGTTACTAAGATCACCCTGGATCGTACGGATGTTACGCTCGCTCTGGAAGGCGCGGTAACACTGAATGCAGAAGTATTTCCGGATAATGCCGCAGATAAAACAGTTGTATGGGAAAGCAGTGACGACGGAGTGGCAGCGGTCGACTCCGCCGGAAAGATTACGGCAGTCAGCAAAGGGACGGCAGCAATCACTGCAAGATCGGGAGACGCCAGTGCGCAGTGTACGGTGACAGTAACAGACGGCATAGGCATCGGAACGGTGTGGGGAGTTCCCTCTCCTGATAGTGAAGTCCAGATAGCAGTGAAGATGACTGAGGATTATGGCCTTGTATATGAAGCGGCCAAAAATGGTAAAGCATTTATCACAGACGGATCTGTGCTGGGACTAAAGACCAATACGATCGATACAACAAAGGATCTCACTTTTATTTCAGCGGAAGAAGAGGAGATTGACGAAACATATGAGACATATTCCGGTAAGTTTTCTGAAAATCGGAATCATGCAAACCAGCTGAGACTGACATTCAAAGACAGTACAGAGCAGTATTTCTATTCCGTGATCGTAAGGGCCTATGATGATGGAGTGGCGTTCAGTTATGAACTTGATACGGCGGAAGGAAACGAGAAAACAAGCGTATCCATCACGGATGAGATGAGCACAGTCAATATTCCGGAAGGAGCAGTCACATGGTCGTTTGAGAACGGAGGCTCCTATGAAGATGAGTATCATCGTAAAACGATGGAAGAGCTTGGCGGAACACCGGCGATACCGCTCCTTTATCAGACTGAAGATCTGTATGTCCTGTTTAACGAAGCAAATCTGATCGGAAGTGATTTCTGTGGTTCAAGATTTAAAACATCAGCAGGAAGCAGTACATTTGAACTGGACTTTGCGCGAGAGCAGAGCGGGGCGGTAACGGTACAGTTCCCGTTTACATCGCCGTGGCGCTATGCAGTAGCGGGAGATCTGGGAACGATCACCGAAAATACAATGGCTGAAAATCTTTCTCCGGCGCCGGATGAAGAAGAATATCACTATTCTGACTGGGTAGAACCGGGGGTGGCATCATGGACATGGCTGGCAGAAGGAGAGACAAGAGAAGGTCAGGAAAACATTGACGCGATCAAGCGTTATATTGATATGGCGGCAGAATTAGGATGGAAATATTTCCTGTGGGATGACGGATGGCAGACGGATCCCGCCAACAATGTGATGAACCCACATGCCCAGGAAGTGATCGATTATGCCGCGGAAAGAGGAATCGGCATCCTTGTATGGGTGAATGAAGATTATATCGCTAACGACAGTGATCGTGAGACGCGCTTCAAAATGTGGAGCGAAATGGGGATCAAAGGCATCAAGGCCGACTTCTTTGACGGTGAACAGCAGTCAGAGATCGCAGAATATGAAGACATTTATGAAGATCTTGCGAAATACAAGATGGTCGGTATTATGCATGGATGTAATAAAGCTACATGAGAGACACGCACATATCCGCATATTCTTTCCCGTGAGGCAATCCGCGGTGATGAATTTGTAAACCGTCAGGCGAGTGTACAGGAGCAGCTTACGATTCTGCCGTACATACGGTGTGCATCAGGACCTGCCGATTATACGCCTCTGGTCGATCTGCCCAATAAATATACAGGGGAACCTATTGGTAATACAGACAAGACGATCGGAAGCCAGCTGACGATCCCGGTGCTGATCGAGGCAGGTATCCCGTGTATGGCTGATAAGGACACTACATACTTAAGAGAAGACCTCCGCGGACTCTTCGAAGATCTCCCGGCGGCATGGGATGAGACGCGTTTTATCAGCGGTGAAGTGGGAGAATATGTCACCCTGGCACGCAGAAGCGGCGATACTTGGTACATCGCAGGAAATACAAATGATACGGCGCGCACAGAGCATATAGATTTTGCAGAGTATGTAGGGGGACAGGACGAATATCTGGCGCAGATCTGGTACGATGGACCGGATGACAATGACAAGACAGACATTGCTGTAGAAAAAATCAATGTGACAGCGGCTGACAGTATTGACGTTAAAGTGGCAAGAAAAGGCGGATTTACAATAAAACTGACAAAAATCGGAGAAACAGAACCTGTTTCCACTGCAGTTCTCGAGTATGTATTAGGACTTGCAGAAGATGTTGATACGGATGGCGTGGTCGACTCTGTTGTAGAAATTTTCAATGACAGGAAAGCGGCGGCGTATGATATCCTGGAAAGAGCAGAGGCAGGGGATCCGTCAGTTACTCAGTCCATGATCGACCAGAGCTGGAGCGGCCTTATCGAGATCATGCAGTATATGTCCTTTAAACAGGGAGATATGACGGATCTTCAGAAAGTTGTTGATCTGGCAAATTCTCTGGATTTGACGAAATATCTGGATGAAGGACAGCAGAAATTTAATGATGCACTTGCGGCAGCGGAAGCTGTTCTGGAGGATGAGCTCACAGAGCAGACTGCGATCGATCAGGCATGGAAATCTCTGCTGAAAGCGATGAGTGAGCTCCGCCTGAAACCGAGCAAAGACGCGCTGGAAGAACTGATCGCTTCGGCGCAGAGCATGAGTACAGAGGGTGTTTCCGAGGAGACTGCAGCGGTATTCCGCAGTGCGCTTGCAAGAGCAGTGAACGTATATGAAGATGAGCAGGCGACCGAAGAAGAGGTTGCTTCTGCACAGGAAGAACTGCAGACTGCGATCGATCAGATGCTTGTGTCAGCCGGAGCCACAGATGGGGAAGGACAGGAAACTGACAGCTCTTCAGCGGATGATATGACAGCAGGGTCACAGCAGGCGTCCGGAAATTCAGGCAGCGGAAAGGCTGACGGCGGAAGCCAGACGACGATCTCTTCCGGAAGGCCGGCAGTCAAGACGGGTGATACCACGATGCCGATCGCAGGCAGCGTGGCAGTGATGGCACTGGCCGCAGCCGGGGCAGCAGCTGTGTGGAAAAAGAAGAGAGAAATCTAAAGAAAGCAGATCTGACAGAAGATAATTTTGAAAGACTATGAATTGCAGCACCCCTGCCGGAATTGGGTTTTTTGATTCCGGCAGGGGTGCTGTTGTATCCTTGACTCAGTCTTTGGTGAAAAATTCCTTTACCTGTCCGGCGATGATCTTCATCAGCCGCTGCCTTGCCTCCACAGTCGCCCATGCAATGTGCGGTGTGATGAACAGTTTACTCTGATCCTTGACAGTGAGGAATGGGCTGTCCTCAGCCATAGGTTCTGTGCAAAGGACATCCAGACCGGCGGCCCTGATTTCCCCGTTATTCAGGGCGTCGGCGAGATCTGCCTCGCGGATGATGGGACCTCTTCCCAGATTCAGCAGGATCGCCTCGTTTTTCATTCTGTGGAATGCTTCTGCGTCCATGATGCCTTCTGTATATTCATTCAGAGGCGCGTGGATGGAGAGAATGTCAGATTCCCTGAGAAGCGTATCGAAATCCACCTGATGATAACCTTCCTGCTCAGGAGCCCCGGATGCAGAATAGTAGATCACTTTTGCACCGAACAGACCGGCGATATCCGCAACTCTCCGGCCGATTGCTCCCAGTCCCAGGATTCCCCAGGTCATACCGTTCAGCTCGTGGAATGTCTTCCCGAAATGAGTGAAAATGCGGTCGTTGATGTACCGGCCCTCTTTGACATAGTCGTCATAATATCTCAGATTCTCCATCAGGTAGAACAGGATGGCAAAGGTATGCTGTGCCACAGACTCTGTGGAGTAGCCCGCGACATTGCGCCATTCGATCCCGCGTTCTGCGAGATAGTCTTTGTCAAGGTTGTTCGTACCGGTAGCGGTTACGCAGACGAGCTTCAGATTCCGGGCAGAACCAACAGTGTTTTCATTGACCAGAACCTTATTTATGATCAGTACGTCAGCGTCAGCGGCGCGTTCCGGAACTTCTTCTGAGGAAGAAAAAGGATATTTTACAACCTCACCGAGCTGTTCAAACTGTGTGTAGTCAATATCATCGCCAAGTGTCTTGGCGTCCAGAAATACAATTTTCATAAGAACCTCCTGCTGTTGTCATTTCCCCGGATGAACGGGGCCGTTGTCAGTATAGCATATGGGGAGCGGAACGGAAAGTTTTTCTGAAGAACCGATATAGAAAATTTACCGTGATATTTGGAAAGGGTGAAAGGCAAAATGAGATAGACTTCATCTTAAGCACATAGTAAAATAGTTTTGTACCTTTATCGAATCTTACAGAGAGTCGTCCGATTAGGGTGAGGAGAGATGTCTATGAAGAAACTGAGCAGAAGAAAAGTATTTATCTTAACTATGTTTTTGTGGATCGTCGATGTAATAGGAGCTGCCGTTCTGGCGGAATATGCAGGACTGATGAACGCACTTTTGTTTGGAGCGATATGGACCGGTTTTTTCGGATATCTGATCTGGGGTATGCTGAAACGGCTTGAGAAATGACGGAGAAGTGAAGGATGAAAAAGAGAAATATCATTTTGTCGGTTATTGCTGTGATCGCTGTGATCACGGCGGTCTGCTGCGTATACCGTCTTCGGTATTATTTTGTTGGTACGAGCAGTGCCCCGGTGGACGCGAAAGAGAATGCAGATTTCGGGATCGAAGATATTCACAGTTCAGTGGACAGAGACGGAGATGGAATTGATGATCAGACGGACATCCTGCAGGGGGCAAGAGATTATATTGCGTCGCAGCCTGTCTATAAGAGCAAATATTACAGCACCGGGTATCCGGACGATCAGTATGGCGTCTGTACGGATGTGGTGGCAAATGCGATGCGGAGCGCAGGGTATGACCTGATGCAGCTTGTCCACGAGGATATCCTGACAGATCCGGATGCATATGGAATCAAAGAACCGGATATTAATATCGATTTCCGCAGGGTGAAGAACCTGAGAGTGTATTTTGAGCATACAGCGATTCCTCTGACCACAGATGTCTATGATATCAGTCAGTGGCAGGGCGGCGATATTGTGATCTTCGAGAAACATATCGGGATCGTTTCAGATAAGAGGAACGATGACGGCGTGGCCTATGTGATCCATCACAATGATCCGTTCCAGGACTCCTATGAAGAAGATATCCTTGAAAAGCGGGACGATATCGTCGGGCACTACAGGGTCAGTGAGTAGGGAGGAAGGAATATGAAGTTGAAAAATGTCCTGATCGTGGTGAATGATGTGGAAAAATCAAAAGCATTCTATAAAGACCTGTTTGGTCTTGAAACTGTTGTAGAGCAGAAAGAAAATGCGGTGCTGACAGAAGGGCTTGTCCTTCAGGAGGCCGAAATCTGGAAATCGGCGCTGGGCTCTGAAATCATACCGAGAAATAATGCCTCTGAGCTGTACTTTGAGGAGGCGGATCTTGAACGGTTCGCAGAACGCCTTGAGGGGTATGGCGATGAAATACGATATGTCAACCGCCTGACAGAGCTTCCCTGGGGACAGAAGATGATCCGTTTTTATGATCCGGACGGGAATCTGATCGAGGTACGGACGCCGGCACAGCCGGACAGGGTAGCCGGGGATTGATTCCTTCGGCAGAAACCGGCGGTGCCGGATCTGAAATTGCAAGAAGTTATGGGATCGTGTATGCCAATCATGACTCAATTGAAAAATTAGAAATCCGGTCATCAGCTGTCTGCCGATGACCGGATTTTAATTTTATATTATGAAGATATAAAAGAAGTCCTGATTTTTGTACGTGGCTTATAGGCTTATCCCGCCAGAAATTGATTTATTTTCTGCACAGCCTCATCCTCGGTAAGATTGTATTTCTGTGAGATCTCAGCGATGATCTCTCTTTCAGACATACCATATTTTTTACGGATAGCCATAAGCGCTGAGATCAGCTGCCGGAGACCGTCTTCACGGCCTGCACTGTAGCCGTCAGTCCGGCCGTCATTATATCCGTCCTCATATCCTTCCTGTTTCATAGCTTTTTCGTATTTTTCCTGATCAAACGTCTCCAGTACCACTTGGATCACCTCTGCTTTCTGAGCAGTCAGGATATCTTTCAAAATGTCCTGCTGAATACATTCGTCCACTGACTGAAAAACAGCTCGTTCCAGGGGAAGACCGAAGGCGAGATTTCTCCGGACAGTGTCGATGAAAAGCGAATACTCCTTCAGCCGCCGGCATTTTTTCATAAGCTCCTGATTATGCCCATAATTGATATTCAGCATCAGAGAGGTGCACTCCAGACACGGCGTCAGGTCAGACGATGGCTTCTCGAAAAGATCGGAAAGCCGAAGGATCTGACGGTCCGGTTCGTCCTTTGTGCGTTGTAAAAGACAATATGCTGAGGAAATGGAAGCTTTTTCGGAGCACTGCTGTAGATGTTGATCTCATGCGCCGTGATATACTTTTCATAGAGCTTTGCAAAGTACAGCAGCGCCCGCGTGGGCATGTTCGGATTGAATGTACTCTGATGCTCGTAGAGGTTCAGCACAACATCCAGGAGAAATGCCATATCGTTTTTCATGGAAAGATACAGTGCATTTTCCAGCGTGGCTACCTCCAGATCATCCGGATTGCTGTAGCTGGTCCCGTTGATGGCGTTGTAAAGGGAGAGAAGGTCTTCCTTTCTGCTGAACACCATGCGGAACAGGCGGTCTTTATACTGCCGGTTTACTGTCGGATGTTCCTGACTGTTATTCAATTTTTGATTCAATAAATTACACCTCCATTATAGGTAAAAAAGTGAACGCCTGCAACCTTCTGTGAGCTCAAACAAAAGGAAAAATATGGCGGAAACCGCCGGAAATATTGTGGAAACAAGAAGCTGCCATGAAGACAGCGCGCGGGTTGAGAAAATCCCCGTCTGTTGTCTGCTTATTGTATCGGAAAAGAGCAGGAAAGACAATATGGCAGGTTGCACAAAGCGATGCGGCAGGATATAATCGGTTTAGGAATCTTAAGCTGTCCGCAGCAAAAGAAAAGCGGAAATGAGTATGACATGACAGAGAAAAGGGGGGACCGTTGTGAATGGGATTGGAGGCGCAGTCTTTTTCTTTCTGATTCTTTATGTTGTGATTCGATTTGGAGTGAAGCATGGGATTCAGGATGCCAAGAAAGACGATGCGAGAAAAAATTAATATATTCGTTTAAGCTGAGAAAAGAAATGACAGTGATTACACCGGATGATATAATGATTCACAAGCAGGTAAGAGAATTTGATTGGATATGAGAGAGGACAAAATATGGAATGGCTGCCAATCGTTGTAATAGCAGTTCTTGTTGTGATTTTAGGCATGTACTATATTGTGAAATGGGCTGTAAAGGATGCCTTGAAAGAATATTTTAAAGATAAAAGCAAAGAAGAATAAGTTCGTAAAAAACGGAAACAGATGGGAAAGAGAATGAGAATAATCAGATCAGAACATTAGAATACCAGACAGAAAAAGGAGGAGAAATAAATGTTAGAAATCGGAACAAAAGCACCGGCGTTTGAACTGCCGGATCAGAACGGAAAAATGCATACGCTGGAGGAATACAGAGGGAAAAAGGTTATCCTGTATTTCTATCCCAAGGACAATACGCCCGGCTGTACAAAGCAGGCATGCGGGTTCGGCGAGCTGTATCCGCAGTTTACGGAGAAGGGGGCTGTCGTGCTGGGAGTGAGCAAAGACAGCGTGGCGTCTCATAAAAAGTTTGAGGAAAAATACAGCCTGCCGTTCACCCTGCTTTCCGACACAGAATTGTCCTGTATTCAGGCCTATGATGTGTGGAAGGAGAAAAACATGTACGGCAGAAAGACCATGGGCGTCGTACGCACTACCTACCTGATTGATGAGGAAGGCGTGATCGTCAAAGCATTCGGCAAAGTCAAGGCGGCGGAAAATCCGGCGCAGATGCTGAAGGAGCTCGCAGAATGACGCAGAAAAGCAATGATAATTCTGAGATTTCGGAAAGCAGCATTGTTTCAGACAGGAACGGCAGCTTAAAGAAGTCCGGGACAATGCCTGAGATCGGAAGAAACCGTTCCGGTCTGCGGCTGGGCTATACGACCGGAAGCTGCGCCGCGGCAGCGGCAAAGGCGGCAGCGCAGATGCTTCTTTCAGGAGAGACGGTGGAGCATGTCCGGCTTATGACTCCGAAGGGGATCGAGCTTTATCTGGATGTGGAACAGATTTTAAGGACAGAAGCATACGCGGAATGCGCGGTGCGTAAATACAGCGGGGATGACCCGGACGTGACAGACGGGCTCCTCGTTTTTGCGCGGGCGGAAAAGGCTGACTTTGCAGTGCAGGATAAGAGAGAAGACGCTTGTTTTACGGGGGATGGGATATTTGTAGAGGACGGAGTCTTTATAGAGGGCGGCGCCGGCGTCGGCAGGGTGACGAAGCCCGGACTGGAGCAGGAGATCGGCCAGGCGGCGATCAACCGGGTGCCCCGCCGGATGATCGGAGAGGCCGTGAATGAGATCCGGAAGAAATACGGATGCCGGGAGCCTCTGCGGGTGACAATTTCCATTCCGGAGGGGGAGAAGACGGCAGAGAAGACCTTTAATCCGAGACTGGGGATCGAGGGCGGTCTTTCGATCCTCGGGACAAGCGGCATTGTGGAACCGATGAGTGAGAAGGCGCTGACGGACACGATCTACCTGGAAATGAAAATGTTAAGAGACAGCGGGTATCGTTACTGCTATGTGGTCCCGGGAAATTACGGGACGGATTTCCTCAAGGAGACGCTGAAGGCAGATCCGGAGCTGGCGGTCAAGTGCAGCAATTATGTAGGAGAGGCAATTGACGACGCAAAGCTGCTTGGGATGAAGGGGATCCTGCTGATCGGCCATGTGGGGAAGTTTATCAAGCTGGCGGCAGGAGTCATGAACACTCATTCCAGACAGGCGGACTGCAGGATGGAAGTGTTTGCCGCCCATGCCGCCATGGCAGGAGCGGATCAGGAGACTGTCCGCAGAGTGATGCAGTGCATCAATACAACGGAGGCAGCCGCGATCATAAGAGAACAGGGAATGCTTGAGAAGGTCATGAAGACTATTACAGAGCGGATCGAATTCTATCTCAGGCAGAGAGCCGGAGAGGAACTGCAGATCGGGATGATCCTGTTCTCACTGGAGGACGGGATTCTGGGAAAGACAGAAGAGGCAGATCTCCTGCTGGAGCAGATACGGCAGAATCAGCCGAAAGCAGATCAGAAAGAATGACAGAAGAACAGACAGATACGAAGAGGAGCAGACAGAGATTATGAGCGGAACATTTACAGGAGCAGGAGTGGGACCGGGAGATCCGGAACTGATGACATTAAAAGCGGTCCGCGCGATCCGGGAGTGCAGTGTGATCGCTGTGCCGGTTTCAGACGGAGAACTTTCAGAGCCGTTTTTTGAGAAAGCCGAAGGGAAAGGCGGGCATACGCAGTATCTTGAGCGCTGCGTGGCGTACCGCATTGCGCGGGGAGCCGTGCCGGAAGCGGAGAAGAAAGACAGGATCTTTCTGCCCATGCCGATGATAAAGGAGAAAGAACGTCTGAAGGAGATCCATGACAGAGACGCGGACGCAGTGGCAGAGCTTCTGGAAGAGGGAAAGGATGTGGTATTCCTTACGCTTGGAGATCCCACAGTTTACTCTACCTGTATGTATGTACATAAGAGGCTGAAGAAAAAAGGATACCGGACGGAACTGATTCCGGGCATTCCTTCCTTCTGCGCCGCAGCGGCCCGGATGGATATCTCTCTTGTGGAAAACCGCCAGGAACTTCATGTTCTTCCGGCCTCTTATCAGATCGAAGAAGGGCTGGAGCTTCCGGGAACGAAAGTGCTGATGAAAGCAGGGAGAAAGATGGCAGAGGTGAAGAGACTTCTGCTGGAGAAAGGGCTGGAGGCAGAGATGGTGGAGAACTGCGGCATGGAAGGCGAGCGGATCTGTCTCTCCGCAGAGGAGATACCGGAGAAAGCGGGATATTATTCTCTGCTGATCGTAAAAGAGAAGAAGAGGGAGGAAAGAGCATGATTACATTTGTGGGAGCCGGACCGGGAGCGGAGGACCTGATCACTGTGCGGGGACAGCGTCTGCTCGTAAAGGCAGATATCGTGATCTACGCAGGATCTCTTGTAAATCCGGGTCTCCTGTCGCTGTGCAGGGAGAACTGTGAGATATATAACAGCGCAAAGATGACGCTGGAGGAAGTTATGGATGTGATGAAAAAAGGACAGGAGGCAGGAAAAGAGATCGTCCGGCTTCATACGGGTGACCCCTGTCTGTACGGGGCAATCCGCGAACAGATGGACGAGCTTGAACGGTCCGGCATCCCTTATGAAGTGTGTCCCGGGGTGAGTTCCTTCTGCGGCGCGGCGGCGGCTCTGGGAGCAGAGTATACACTCCCCGGGATCTCACAGTCTGTGGTCATCACAAGGATGGCGGGCAGGACTCCTGTGCCGGACAAGGAATCGATCCGGAGCTTTGCAGCACATCAGGCGACCATGGTCGTTTTTCTCAGCACCGGGATGCTTGAGAAGCTTTCCGAGGAACTGATCCGGGGCGGGTATCCCGCGGATACTCCGGCGGCAGTCGTTTATAAGGCTACCTGGCCGGAAGAAAAAGTGCTGCGGTGCACAGTGGCGGATCTGGCGCAGACTGCCAGGGAAGAGGGAGTCACCAAGACCGCATTGATCGTGGTGGGACGGGTGCTGGACGGAGAGTATGAGCGCTCGAAGCTTTATGATCCTTCCTTTACAACGGAGTTCAGGAAAGCATCTGTTCACGCAGGAGAAGCATCCGGCGGGACCGAGGAGAAAAAAGCAGAGGAGCAGGTACAATGAGCAAGATTTACGTGACAGGGCTGGGACCGGGCGCTGCGGACCAGATGACGAAGAAAGCGGAAAAGGTTCTGGAACACTGCCCGGTGATCATCGGATATACAGTATATATCGACCTGATCCGGGATCAGTTCCCGGACAAAATATTTCTGAGCACGCCAATGCGGAAGGAGGCAGAGCGCTGCCGCATGGCATTCGAGGAGGCAGAGAAAGGGCGGGACGTGGCAATGGTGTGCAGCGGAGATGCGGGAATCTACGGCATGGCAGGGCTGATCTGCGAGATCGGAAAAGAGTATCCCGGGATCGGCATCGAGGTAGTTCCCGGCATTACGGCGGCGTCCGGCGGTGCTGCGGTACTGGGAGCTCCGCTGATGCATGACTTTGCTGTCATCAGCTTAAGCGATCTGCTGACCCCCTGGGAGCTGATCGAGAAGCGGCTGGACGCGGCGGCACAGGCTGATTTTGTCATCTGCCTGTACAATCCGTCCAGCAGAAAGCGCGCGGACTATCTGGAGAAAGCGTGCGGGATCATCCTGCGGCACCGGTCACCGGAAACGGTGTGCGGCATTGTGCGCAACATCGGACGGGAGGGGGAATCCTATGAGATCCTTTCTCTGGAACGATTGAGAACGACGCAGACCGATATGTTCACAACAGTTTTTATCGGCAATTCGCAGACAATGGAATTAAACGGCAGGATGGTGACGCCGAGAGGATATAAGGATGTGTAAGATGGAGCGGGAGATTTTCCTTGTAGGGATCGGTATGGGAACAGAAGAAGGGGTGACAGTGCAGGCGCGCAGAATTATCCGCGCCAGCAGCTGTCTTATCGGAGCACAGAGGATGCTGGACTGTGCGCAGCGGGTCTGTGCGGATGCCGGGAAGGACAGCGCGGACGCTCAGAAGCCCATGCTCGCAGAGTACCGCCCGGATGAGATCGTTTCTTATATAGAGCAACATCCGGAGTACCGGCGGATCGCGGTGCTTCTCTCCGGCGACACAGGCTTCTACAGCGGGGCGAAACGGCTGGCAGAGCAGCTGACGGAGAGGTTTCGGAAAATACAGGATAAAGGCGCGGAGCAGTGCCGGATCGAGCTGATCCCCGGTATTTCATCCGTGGTGTATCTGGCGGCGAAGCTGAATACCTCCTGGGAGGATGCGGCGCTTGTCAGCCTTCACGGAAAGGATGCGGATTTTATCCAGACGGTTCACTGGAACCGGAAGACCTTCCTACTTCTGGGAGGTCAGGGAGTCATGTCAGTCAGGAAAAGGCTGCTGGATTACAGGATGGATCATGTGACAGTCCATGCCGGAAGCAGACTTTCCTATGAGGATGAGCGGATCATTTCCGGGAAGCCATCTCAGATTTCGGAGGAGGATCTGAAAGGACTCTGTACTGTCCTGATCGAGAATCCCTGTCCGGAGAGAAGTGCGTGCGCCCATGTGAGTGATGAGGATTTTATTCGCGGGAACGTCCCGATGACGAAGGAAGAGGTGCGGGCGGTTAGTATTGCACGCCTGCGTCTGACAGAGGATGCGGTTGTCTGGGATGTGGGAGCGGGGACCGGCTCGGTCTCTGTGGAGGCAGCCCGGTCCGGAGACCGGATCCGGGTCTATGCGGTGGAGAAGAACCCGGACGCGGTGGAGCTGATCCGGGAAAACAGGAAGAAATTCCGGACGGACGGCATCCGTGTCATCTCCGGCAGGGCTCCGGAGGCGCTGGGACGTCTGGAAGCGCCGACCCATGTGTTCATCGGCGGGAGTTCGGGAAATCTGCGGGAGATTCTTATCTGCGTACTGGAAAAGAACAGGGATGCGCGTATCGTCATCAATGCCATTTCGCTGGAGACAGTGAAGGAAGTGATGGAAGCGGCTGAGTCCGGTCTCCTGAGACATCCGCAGATCACTCAGGTTTCTGTGGCGCGCTCCCGGGAGCTGGGCAGATATCATATGATGACCGGGCAGAATCCGGTCTATATCATCTCGGCAGGCGGAGCTGAGGACGAGAGAGGTGAAGCCTGATGGAAGCTGGAGAAAGGACGCCGGGGATCCTGCTGACAGCCCCGGCCAGCGGAAGCGGCAAGACGGCGGCCGCGTGCGCTCTGATGGCGGCACTCGGGGAACAGGGACTGGACGTGCGGGCGTGTAAGTGCGGCCCGGATTATATTGACCCGATGTTCCACCGGGAAGTGCTTGGGCTCGATTCCAAGAACCTGGATCTCTTCTTCTCAGAGCCGGAAGAGCTGATCCGGGGATATATCCGACACACGGAGGGGGCGGATATCGCTGTCACAGAGGGTGTGATGGGATACTATGACGGCATGACGCTGGACTCTGACAGGGCAAGCTCCTACGATGTGGCGCGCACACTGGACCTGCCGGTCCTGCTTATCCTGCCGTGCAGAGGAGCTTCCCTCTCTCTTGCGGCAGTAGTGAAAGGGATGGCAGAGTTCCGGAAAGACAGCAGGATCTGCGGAATCCTTCTGAACCGGGTGTCTGACATGCTCTATCCCAGGCTTAAGAAAATGCTGGAGAGCGAACTTCGCGGTATGGGACTGGATATTCCGGTGATCGGATATCTGCCGGAGTCTCCCTGCTTCCGTATGGAAAGCCGTCACCTCGGGCTGGTGACGCCCCAGGAGCTGGACGGACTGAAAGCACAGATGAAGAGAGCGGGAGAACTTCTGAGCCGGACCGTGGACCTTGAGCTGGTGAGACAGATCGCGGGGAAAGCAGCAGGATCCATGAAGAAGGAGCCGGACACTGCAGCGGAAAAGGCGCTGGCCGGGAGTGCGGAGAAAGCGCTTCGCATCGGTGTTGCCCGGGATGAGGCATTCTGTTTCTATTACAAAGACAATCTGACGCTGCTGGAGGATCTCGGATGTACTCTGATCCCTTTCAGCCCGCTTCGGGACAGCGCGCTTCCGGAAGGACTGGACGGCCTGCTGCTGGGCGGTGGATATCCTGAGCTTCACGGAGAAGAGCTGGTGGGAAACACAGGGATGATTTCTTCTGTAAGAGAGGCTCTGGAAGCAGGCATGCCCTGTCTGGCGGAGTGCGGAGGATTCATGTACCTTCATGAGGAAATGGAAGACAGAAACGGAAAGAAATGGCCGCTTGTCGGGGCGATAAGGGGCAGAACATATCCGACGGGAAAACTGGCCCGGTTCGGGTATGTGAAAATCGAGAACAGTACCGGGACAGAAGGATATCTCCAGCCGGGAGAGTATGTCAGAGGGCATGAGTTTCACTACTGGGACAGCACGGACAGCGGCAGCGACTGCCTGGCAGTGAAGCCGGACGGACGCAGAAAATGGAACTGTATCCATATGGATGGCAGCCTCTTTGCCGGATATCCGCACCTGTACCTGCCTTCCATGAGGAAATTTGCGGAGCGGTTCGTAAGGCAGTGCAGGGAGTGGGAAGAGAAAGAACTGTAAAGCAGCGGATTCAAACTGCATGGCTGAGCTGCTGCTAATACAAGACAGGAGTATGATATGACAGCGGAAGAGAAACTGAGACAAGAAATAAAGCATATTGTTCCGGCGGACAGGAAAAGTATGGAGAAGGCAGAAAAGAGGTGGAAATCTGTAGGAAAACCTCTGTTCAGTCTGGGAAAACTGGAGGATGCGGTCATTCAGATCGCCGGGATCAAAGAAAAGGCAGTGTACAGCCTTGACAGGAAAGGTCTTGTGATCATGTGCGCCGACAACGGCGTGGTGGCAGAGGGCGTCACACAGACCGGGCAGGAGGTCACCGCCATTGTCGCGGAGAACTTTACAAAGAAGGAGACCAGCGTCTGCCTGATGGCGGAAGTGGCGGGAGTGGATTTATTTCCGGTGGATATTGGGATGGTCACGGATGTGCCGGGAGTCACCAGACCGGAATACAAGGTGGCGTACGGGACGGAAGACATGATGAAAGGTCCTGCCATGACAAGGGGGCAGGCGGCGCAGGCGGTCCTGAATGGAATCCGGATTGTCAGGGAGCTTGCTGGACAGGGCTATGATATCCTTGCCACAGGAGAGATGGGGATCGGGAATACGACTACCAGCAGTGCTGTCGTGTCCGTACTGCTCGATCAGGATGCAGAGGCGGTGACCGGGCGCGGGGCAGGCTTGAGCAGTGAAGGACTCCGACGCAAGATCGATGTGATCCGGGAGTCTGTCAGATTGAACCGGCCGGACCGGGAGGATCCGCTGGACGTCCTCTCCAAGGTGGGAGGCCTGGATATCGCGGGACTGACAGGGGTATTCCTGGGCGGCGCGGTCTGCCGTATTCCTGTTATGATCGACGGATTTATCTCGTCGGCTGCCGCACTCTGTGCGGTGCGCATGGTTCCGGAATGCGTGGATTATATACTGGCTTCCCACAAGTCCGGTGAGACAGCAGGGGGAATGGTGCTGGATGCTCTGGGGCTCTCCCCGTTCCTTGACTGCAGGATGTCGCTGGGGGAAGGAAGCGGAGCGGTCGCGGCGATGCCTCTTCTGGACATGGGGCTTGCAGTTTATCTGAAGATGAGTACTTTTGAAGAGATCAATGTGGAGCAGTATGAGGACTTTGAGAACAGCGGGGCAGATTCTTAGGATCCGTTTCGCAGGTGCGCTGCCGGCGGTCTGTCTGTGCTTTCCAGTGGATGGGCATGAGGGCTATGCCGGGAAACAGGAGGAAAAGCGATGAAAGCATATCAGCTGAAGATAACGATCAAAAATTCGCACCCGCCGATCTGGAGGCGGTGTGTCATTCCCGCCGGGATCACATTTTCCCAGCTCGGGGTCTTATTCAATGAGATCATGGGATGGAAAGGATATCACCTTTTCTCTTTTGAGTTCCGGGATTATGGGATCCGGGTGGAAGAACTGGAGGAGGACTATGACGATCCGTATTATGAGCTGGAGGAAGCGGCGGAGACGCTGATCGACCCGTACATGGAGAATACAAAGTGGTTTACATACTGCTATGACTTCGGAGACGACTGGGAGCACCGGGTGGACATTGAGGAGATCCTGCCGGACTGTGACTATGACTGTCCGGCTGTCCTGAAGGCAAAGGGCGCCTGCCCATTTGAGGACTGCGGCGGGATAGACGGATACTATCACTGTCTTGAAGCGCTTCAGGACGAGGGCCATGAGGAACACAGCCATCTGACACAATGGGTGGAAGACATGGGCTATAAGGATCCGGATGAACCCTTTGACCCGAAGAACTATGATATGGAAGAAGTCAATGCGTCCCTTGCTGACAATTTTCAGATCCATTTTGCCCAGGAGACGGATTATGAGGATTCCAATGAGATATATGAAAAAATGATGTCAGGAACCTCTGTGCTGAATGTAGTGGAGAGCACGGAAAAGAACGGAACGTCTTTCGGGAAACGGGACGCAAGGCGGGAAGCAGAAACAGAGGAATGGCGTGCCCTCTATGAAGCGGGCGCGCGTGTCAAGGAGCTTCAGCCCTGGGAAACATTCTGGGATATGGACCTGGTCGCGCTGGACGGCGGCTGGGACGAAGAAGTCTATGTAAGCATCCTCGGAAAGGGCGGAGGCTGCTATGGAATCGTGGTGTATGAAGGGCTGGACGGCCTGAATGACTTTATGATGCTGACACTGTCAGAGAAAATGAACATTTCAAGTGAATATGCCATGTTCAGTCAGAATAATCTGACCTGCTACTGGGGAAACCGGGAAGAACTCTCGGAAAAGCAGAGAAAGATCATTAAGGATCTGGGATACAGATTCCGTGGAAAGAACCAGTGGCTTTACTTTATGTCTTTTCAGAAAGGCTATTTCCCCTACAACATGGACAAGGACGAAGTCCGCCGCATGACAGAATATCTGGAACTGCTCGCAGACGCGGTGGCATATTACCGGGAAAACGGACTTAAGACGGATTTTGAGCATGAAAAGATGTTTTATTATTCAAAAAAAGATGGAAAAGTTCTGGCAGAAGAAAGAGAACTGCCGTTTACAGGCTATCATTTCCCTACATTGACACTGACAGATGATGAATTGATCCGGGAATTGAGAGACTCGCAGAAAGGCGACGCCGTGCTGGAAGCGGATCTTGTATACTCCGGAGCGGCAGTCACGGATGAGGAGTATGACCGCCCGGCAAATCCCTGCCTCTGTCTTCTGGCGGAAGCGAAGACAGGGATGATGCTGAAGGCAGATATGACAGGACCGGAGGAAGACGCGGGGATGGCGCTGGCAGAGGCAGTCGTGGGATTTACACTGACATACGGCGCGCCGAAAGAGATCCGTGTCAGAAATGTGGTGATCGAGGCAGTCCTGGCTCACCTCTGCAGGGAGGCCGGGATCCGGCTGCGCAGAGTAAAACGCCTGCAGGCAGTGGATGATTTCCTGCAGGAGATGAAGAAATTCGGATATTAAAGGAGAAAGAAGTATGCACCTGTTCAGAGCACTCGCGATCGCGATATCAATGTATTCGAAGATCCCAGTTCCGATCGTGGAGTG
Source organism: Lachnospiraceae bacterium UBA1818 (assembly GCA_904419285.1). GTDB lineage: Bacteria > Bacillota > Clostridia > Lachnospirales > Lachnospiraceae > Mediterraneibacter > Mediterraneibacter caccogallinarum. The sequence goes on along the minus strand of CAJFQZ010000001.1, from coordinate 149,885 downwards.
GAGTGAAAAAAATATGAAGTATGCGATGTGTTTTTTCCCGGTTGTCGGGGCGGTTACAGGCGCTTTACAGCTCCTGACCGGCAGGATCCTGCTGGAGTACACAGCCTGCGGGAAGCTGTTCTTCTCCATCGCGATGGCTCTGATCCCGGTGATCGTGACGGGAGGCATCCATCTGGACGGATTTGCGGATACAGTGGATGCGCTCAGCTCCTATGGAGATCGGGAGAAAAAGCTTCAGATCTTAAAGGATCCGCACACAGGAGCGTTCGCCGTGATCGGCCTGTGCGTCTATTTTCTGGCGGACATCGCGCTCTGGAGTGAGGTGACAGGGGAACTTCTTTCTGTGATCGCGTGCTCTTATATGCTGTCCAGGTCTCTCAGCGGGATCTCCGTCGTGAGCTTTCAGGCGGCAAAAAACAGCGGCCTGCTCAAGACCTTCCAGGACGGAGCACAGAAGCTGCGCGTCCGGGTTGTGCTGATTCTGTGGGCGTGCGTCTGCGGAGGCGTCATGCTGTATCTGTCGTGGAAGCAGGCAGTGATCATGATCCTGGCGGCGCTCCTTGTATTTTTCTATTACGATCGGATGAGCAGAAAACAGTTCGGCGGCACGACAGGGGATCTGGCAGGGTATTTCCTGCAGATCTGCGAGCTGGCGATGCTGGCGGGAGCGGTCCTGAGCAGGGGGATTGGATGAGATGAAAATAGTTCTTATACGGCATCTGTGTACGCCGGGCAACGAGAAGAAACAATATATCGGACGGACTGACGAGAGCCTGTCAGAGAATGCTGTGGAAGCGTTTCAAAGAAGCAGAAACAGTTATCCGGAGGTCCAGACAGTTATTGCCAGCCCGATGAAGCGCTGTATTGAGACGGCACGGCTGATCTATCCGCAGGCAGATATCTGCATAGAACCGATGCTCAGGGAGTGTGATTTCGGACTGTTTGAGGGCAGGACATACGAAGAGCTGAAAGAGGAGCCTGCGTATACTGCATGGCTGGAATCAGGCGGGACAACCGCCTTTCCGGGAGGAGAAGCTCAGGAAGAGTTCCGGGCAAGATGCGTGGAGGGAATACGGAAGTGGATCAATGTCCTGACAGAAGAAAAGGCAGAAAGTGCGGCATTCGTTGTTCACGGAGGAACGATCATGGCAGCTCTGTCGCGGCTTGCGGAGGAACCGCATGATTTTTATCACTGGCAGGTGGAAAATGGCGGAGGATATGAAGCATCAGTCCGGGAAGAAGAGTGGCTGAACGGCAGGAAGTATCTGAAAGAGGTTCGGAGGATCTCTGCATAGATATAGCTGTTAACGGCAGCAGAAGAAGTTGTATAAAAACGGAGGAACAGCGTTATGGGAAAGGGAATCATAATTTATCAGTCCAAATATGGCGCAACAAAGAAATATGCGGAATGGCTCAGGGAAGCTGCAGGGTTCGATGTGATTGAGACATCGAAGGCTGACAGCAGCCTGTTCGAAAAATATGACAGGATCATCCTGTGCGGAGGCATTTACGCATCAGGAATTGCAGGACTCGCTTTTTTGAGAAAGAACAGGCAGGCGCTGGCAGGGAAAAAAGCTGCTGTATTCTGCGTGGGAGCGTCTCCATATGATGAAAAAGCATTAAAGGAAGTAAAGGAACTTAATCTGAAGGAAGACCTGAAGGAGATTCCGATGTTCTACGGAAGGGGCGCATGGGATGAAGCGTCCATGTCATTTAAAGACAGGACTTTATGTAAAATACTTCAAAAAGCAATTGCGAAGAAGGATCCTTCCACATATGAACCGTGGATGACAGCTCTTATGTGTGCGGCAGGACAGAAATGCGACTGGACAGACAAGAAATATCTGGAACCGCTGCTGAATTATATGGCAGATTAACTGACAGACAGTGAGAGGGATGGTCTATGAAAGTACAGATCAGAAAAACAGTAAAGAAATCTGCAGCACTTATTCTGGCGCTGCTGCTCGCGGCACTGCCGGCAGGCTGTGCGGCTGTGAGCCGGACGACGGGGGATGATTCTCCTGAATCCGTCTACGCTGAAGATAAGAATGCGGATTTTTTCGTGTACGAAGATACCGTATATATGAATGCACAGGATCTGGAATGGGTTCGGGCAATGCAGCTTACGGCAGGAGAACAGGCAGGAGAGATCAAGCGCACCGGTGTGACAGAAGAATTTCAGGACTGGGACGCAACTGTTCTTGATCAGGGGACGTTGATCTATGAATCCGATTCCTCTGAGGTACTGCTTGCTGAGGATGGGGATGAGCTGATCCCTTATCTCAAATACGTGGAAGGTTAGAGAGGCATATGATACTTAGAAAATACCGGCTGGAAGACTGCAAAAGTATGGCAGAGCTGTTTTATGAAACGGTCCATTCTGTGAACGCCGCGGATTATACCCCGGAGCAGTTGGATGTCTGGGCAACAGGAAAAGTCGATCTGGAAGCGTGGGATAAATCATTTCGGGAGCATTTTACGATCGTGGCGGAAGAAACGGAAGAGGAAAAGCAAGACTTCGGGAAACGGCTCCTCGGATTCGGAGATATAGACAGCACAGGATACCTGGACAGGCTGTACGTACATAAGGATCATCAGCGTCAGGGCATCGCATCCGCGATCTGCGATGAACTGGAGAGAGCGGTTCCGGCAGAGAAGATCACGACTCACGCCTCGATCACGGCAAAGCCCTTTTTTCTGAAGCGGGGATACAGGGTCGTGCTTAAACAGCAGGTGGAACGGGGCGGTCTCCTGCTGATAAACTATGTGATGGAAAAAGTTGTTAAATGAGGGTGTTATTATGATCGATTGTATTGTTGTAGGAGCAGGGGGATTTATCGGGGCAGTCTGCAGGTATCTGATCGGACTGATTCCCCTGAATGAAGGGGGAGCCTTCCCTGTAAAGACATTTCTGATCAATATCGCAGGCTCCTTTGTTATCGGAATTATCGCTGCGCTGGCGCTGAAAAACAGCGCGCTGAATCCCAGAGCAGTTCTGTTCCTGAAGGTGGGGATCTGCGGAGGATTTACCACATTTTCGTCCTTTGCCCTGGAGACGGGCGATCTGATCAAGGGCGGGAATATGCAGACAGCACTTGCCTATGTCGTGCTCAGCACAGTACTCGGGGTGCTCGCTGTGTTTGCCGGACAGGCTGTGGTCAGAGGATGATGGAGAAAAGTGATTCATCAGAAGGAGGATATATGCCGCTGACTGTAAGGCGGCGGAATGGAGATTTCTATGAGGATAGAGCATGTGGCAATGTATGTAAACAATCTGGAAGCTGCAAGGGATTTCTTTATAAAATACCTGGGCGCATCTTCCAATGATGGTTATTATAACCAGAAGACAGGCTTTCGGTCTTATTTCCTCTCGTTTTCAGACGGGGCGCGCCTTGAGGTTATGAACAAACCGCAGATGGACGATGCGGAAAAGACACTGGCAAGAACAGGGCTGATCCATATCGCGTTCAGCGTCGGCAGCAGGGAGCGTGTGGATGAGCTGACAGAGGAATTGAAAAGAGACGGATATGAGGTTGTAAGCGGTCCGCGTACGACAGGCGACGGGTACTATGAAAGCTGTGTGATCGGGATTGAGGGGAACCAGATTGAGATCACTGTGTAGAGGCTAGGGAGAAGAAAAAGTTTGCAGAATAAAGGTTTTCATACGTTAGGAATTGAAGTATAATGGTGCTGTTGGAAGAGGAAAACTGCAGGTGTAAATATGAACAAATTATGAACATGCCAAAAAAATGGCAGAAAACGGCTGTTTTCAGAATAGTCTGACAAATATCTGCAAAAATGAGGCTGGAAAGCCAGTGTTTTCAAGGGGTTTTAGAGGGTACCGTAGAAATGAAGTAAGCCCGTTTAGGGCGTTGACACTCAACGGATTTCTAGTTACCGTGTATCTGCTTTATTTGAAAAATAGGATAGTTCTATTGTGGGACTTAGCATATAGTTTTATATTTTTTCTGAAATGTAAACTGCGAAAGAGCACCCAATTTTTCTTATCCGAATTGTTTTTTTACGGAATAAACGGAATAGTCTTAAATAATGGAGATAACATTTTTTATGAGCAATGAAAAAGTTTACAAAATGGAGCTTTCTAAAATTTATCCGCTCCTCGTCAATAAGGCTGTTAAAAAGGGTAGAACACAGGAGGCAGTGGACGAGATCATTCGGTGGCTGACTGGTTACAGGCAGACAGATTTAGAGGCGATGCTTGGTACAAGGATTACTTATGAAGAGTTTTTCCGCAATGCACCAGAACTGAACGAGAACAGAAAACTGATCAGAGGTGTGGTTTGCGGCGTAAGGGTAGAAAATATTGAGGAACCGCTCATGCGGGAGATCCGGTATCTGGATAAGCTGGTCGATGAACTTGCAAAAGGAAAAAGCATGGAGAAAATCCTGAGAAAGTGAGCATAACCTGATATTATGAAGGAAAAGATAAAAAAGCTTGCAGTATCAGTATTAGGATACTCAATCATAGCGGGTATTATACTCATCATAATTGCGGCAATAGCCATCATAAGCGGGTCAATTATGAGAATCTTCGGATTTGAGTATAAATCTGTAGGAAGTATTATTCTGTTTTTTGTTGTCGTGATGGCTGTGGGCTTTCCGCTGGATATCCTGTCGTCTGCGTTTCCGCGGGCACTTGTGTCGTCGGGCTGGAGCACGGAAAATCAGGGAATCGTGTTTTTTGTAATATTGGATACGCTGTTTTCAGCAGTTTCAATGGCCCTTGCAGACTACTTTATGGACAGTGTATCAGTAAGTGATCTTGCTATACTGATTATTTCGTTCCTTTTTGCTGTAACGTCGATCAAGGATTTTAGAGAAGAGGTCAGAAAAGACCAGGGAGAAGAGAATGAAAATTAAAAACTCAGCGGCAGATATTATTATGGAAGTTCTGGGATTGATCATGCTGAGCGGAACACCGCTGTATCTGTTTATCAGCTGGCCGTCTATTCCGGATAAATTGCCGATGCACTATAATTTTGCGGGAGAGATCGATCGCTGGGGCGGAAAAGGAGAGATCCTTTTTATTGTAGTGATGTCATGGATACTGTACCTCATGATTTCTCTGGTAGAGTGTTTTCCTTCTGTTTGGAATACTGGAGTACAGGTGACGCCAGAGAATAGAGTGCGAGTTTATCGCACCTTAAAATATATGGTAAAAACATTAAAGTTTGCCATGACGTTTGTTTTTACGTTTCTTATTTTCAATACAGTTGCGGGAACTTCCCTTCCCGGATGGTTTACCCTGGCATACTTGATATTGATCATAGGGAATCTGGCGTTTTGGCTTATCAGACTTTATCGGGTCAGAAAATAGAAGAGATACCATAATGATTCCGGTACAGACGGGTATATGGTCCAATATTAAATTATATGCGTGATAACAGAAAAGGGTTTCAAATTCTTTTATCTTAAGATATAATGAGGTGGAGAAAATTGGCAGAATATCAGTTCTAAATATGAATAAATTATGAACATGCCCAAAAATCAGCAGAAAACAGCTGTTTTCAGAATAGTCTGACAAATACTTGCAAAAATGAGGCTGGAAAGCCAGTGTTTTCAAGGGGTTTTAGAGGGTACCGTAGAAATGAAGTAAGCCCGTTCAGGGCGTTGACACCAGAATATTTTTTTGTAGTACTCATGAAGCTGATAAGGTAGAAATGAAGTAAGCCCGTTCAGGGCACTGAACCCATGAGCCAGGACCTTACCAAACCAGTCGATGTTTGAGAAATGAAGTCAGACTCGTTTTTCTCAAAAACTAATACACGCAATAAAAAAAGCCCCTTAGGGCTTTTTTGCGTATACCTATCATTTACGTTGTACATATGAATCTGCATGGCACTTCCCGAAAAAAGAAACTTAAGAAAGAATCATCCTAAGTACAAATAATCGTATCAGCTATTATTCTATCAGAACCTGATACCATTCCTCTGTCCGTCCCTCCACATCACTGTTCAGAAATACTGTCTGTCCCGGAAGATCGATCCGGATCAGCGGTGTTTCTTTTTTGTATAAGAACATCATGACATCCCCGGTTTTGTCTCCCTTGAAGTGGCCGACAAGAAGCTTCTCTGTATCTCCGCCGTTTTCCCTGGAAAAATTGTCGTCCGGGAGTTCATCGAGAAGCTCCGCTGACTGTATGTCGTCCAGAGAAAAGCTGCAGTCGTAGAAAGAGTAGGAGACCGTCACTTCATTTCCGCTGACTTCCAGTTCAGTTTCGGAAAAGTCCAGATCTATAAGGATCACTGATAGAATGAGGACGCCTGCGACTGCTGCAGTGCAGAAAACGGCTGCTGCGCCGATCCACCATTTGGCTGCCGGATGAGCCATGTTTATAGCGTAGCTGGTGCTGCACATTCTGTCTTCGACAAAAAGATGACGGTCATGAGGATTAGAATACCATCCGTTTTTCCAGTATTCGTCGTCATCTGTCAGCAGGGGATGGGTATCCTGATTCAGTACGGCTCTTCGCCGCTGTCGGATTGTGATCACTGCAGCTATGATCGCGGCAGCTCCGAGCAGATCGATGGCACTGTAGATGATATAGTCCCAGAAGTACAGTTCCCGCCCGAACAGGAGACGCGCGCATAGATAGAGTCCGGCGGTCAGGCTGGCGTAGTCTGCGGCGACGAGAGATCCGGTCCAGGTGCGCTTCTGGATACGGTTGAGCTTTTCATTTACAGTGCTGTCCTGGCTGTAGACCTGGTTCTTCTGAACGGACAGACAGAGATGAAGGATAAGGAATACCGCCGGGAGGAGAACGCAGACTGCGGCAAATATCATTCCCAGTGATGTCGCAGTGAGCGTACTGCGAAGAGCGGGAAATACCCACAGGCCGATTCCGACAGCAAGGGCAGGAAGGTGCCATTTCCAGGTGACCGGGAAACGGTCGGACATAGCGCTGACTCGAGTATCAGCCGCAGTGCTGTAATGGGGTTCCTCATTGAACCATTGACGTTCCAGTTTCAAGGCGTACATTTTCCGATGATAAGACCTTGGGTAAAAGACATAGAAAGCGCAGAATTCCAGGCACCACAGTGTCCAGAGGGGAATGAGGATTCCCATACTGAGAAAGCAGAGTGCCGGGATGAGGATTCCGGCAGCCAGGTTCAGCCGCTGGGATCTTCGAAATCCGTTTCGATATTTCTGTATGAGCGACTCAGCAGCTTCATCCTTTTCGGCGTTCGGGGGAACATGGACGCCGAGTATCATCCTTTCTCTGTATTTTTCCTTTCCGGAATAGCAGTAGCTGCACAATCCCACCATCGACAGGTCAAGCAAAGCAAAAAAGATAAAAATCACTGTGTTGATCATAGAATCCTCTCCCCTCCAGATTGTCCTATTTGTATTAATAATACTAATTCAAAAACGGGCGCATGTCAACAGGATATTAAGTGGATGCTTAGAATAGTTTCTGGTATAATGAAGCCAGCAGAGATACACGCAGCTGACAGATGGAGGACTGAGTAATGGAGATGGATAGAGTGGCAGAGACGGGAATACGGGAACAGGTTATTATGGAAATCTGTGAGATTGCGAAAAGGTGCCAGGTAGATAAAGTTTTGCTTTTTGGCTCCAGGGCAAGAGGCGATTTCAAGAGAACAAGTGACATTGACCTGGCAGTAGCCGGAGGGGATTTTCTGAGATTTGCATTGGATGTGGAGGAAGAGACGTCGACTCTTCTTGAATTTGATATTGTAGATTTGAACCGCTGTATGCAGCAGGAACTGAGAGATTCTATTGAGAAGGAAGGGCGAGTAATCTATGAAAAAGTATGACAATTTTTGCGCTGCGTTATCAAACTTGAAGGAAATATATAAGTACAGTGAACCATATGATACGGTTATCCTTACCGGGCTGGTCGGATTGTACGAAGTGTGCTTTGAACAGGCTTGGAAAATGATGAAGGTAATATTAGAAGCATATGGATTTGAGCAGGGCGCAACAGGTTCACCCAAAATGATATTAAAAACAGCTTATAAAGCTGGGATGATATCAGACGAAACGTTGTGGCTTAAGGCACTGCAGGAAAGGAATAATGTGACACATTCGTATAACAGGGAAATTGCATTAGAGATTGTCCGTCTGACAAAAAGTGAATTTTATGATATGTTCTGCACATTGAAAAAAGAAGTGGAAGCTCACTGGCAGTGATGTAAAAGCATTTTGACAGACAGAATACGGACTGTCAAATGGATTCGATAGACATGAAAGGCTTTCTCGGGATAAGATAAAGAAAAAGAGGAGGGAGACGCTGATGGATATAGGGGCAAAGATCAGGGACGCACGCGTGAAATCGGGCCTTACGCAGGAACAGGCTGCGGAGGCGCTCAGTGTCAGCAGACAGACGATCTCGAACTGGGAGAACGGAAAAACGTATCCTGACATTGTAAGCGTGGTCAGAATGAGCGACTTATATGACATCAGTCTCGACCGGCTTCTGAAGGAGGAGAGACCTATGTCAGATTATCTGGATTATCTTGAGGAAAGCACGAATACGGTGAAAACCAGAAACCGGCTGTCAAGGCTGATCCTGCTCGCTGTCTATCTCCTGATATGGACGATGTCGCTCTTTGCGTTCTGGTTTTTTACAGACGGAGATGACGCGATGGGCTACAGTATCTTATATCTGTGGGTGGTGCTTCCGGCTGCCACATTCTGGATTTCCCTGCTGATCGGAAGCGGAAATCACTGGGGAAAATATAAATGGCTCTTCGCACTTGGCTTTGGAGTGATGTACATGTTTGCAGAATACGCGACTTTCAGCGCGGCAAATATGATTACGTTCAATAAGTTCAATCTGCCGGAATTCGGAATGACAGCGGTCGGTGCTGCGATTTCTCTGATTGGTATGGGGATCGGGTATGCTGTTCACTGTGCGGATTTAAAAAGAAAAAAGAGGGGGTGAATGCGATGACGAAGAAGATTTCCAGGATTATATCAGCGGTGATGTTTGCAGCGGCTGTCTTGTTTTCCCTGTATGCATTGAATCATCCTGAGGCCAGCTTTCCGTGGGGGAATGCGATAACGTACACATTGTACGGCGTTTATCTGCTCGTTATGGTTGTGCTGGCAGTCGCTCCGTTTGAGAGAAAGCGATAAGGAGAGGGGTATGGGAAAAAGAAAGAAAAGGAAGAACGTGCTCATCCTGGCAGCTGTGCTCATTCTTGCTGTGCTGGCGTCTGTATTTGCTGTCAGATCATTGATCGGCAGAAGGCCCTTTGAAGATCTGGAAGCCTCGGATATTAAAGAGGCATCCGTAGAGTTTCTGCCTCCGGGTGACACGATCACGCTGGACAGAAACGAGATCGAGAAACTGACAGATATCTTAAACAACGTAGTGATTTACAGAAGAGACGGATCCTATAGAACTTATAATGGGCAGTCCGTGATCTTTACAATAACTAAAACGGATGGAAGCCAGGTTACTGTCAATGCATTTAACCCGTTCCTTGTGATCAATGATACGGGATACAGGACAGAATATGAGTCCTGCGGGAAACTGGCTTCATTTGGAAATTCGCTCAGGCGTTAGAAGGAGGTGCAGCGTGAAAAAAGTGATCCTCAGTGCGGATGGGGACAGCATCATATACCTGGTTCCAGATATTGTTGCTGATAATCTTGAAAAGTACTGCATAGAATTCTGCGACGACTGGCTGTGGCATAGTCCGCAGGCTGCAAAATACAGAATGGGAGCCGGTGTATGTTACAGCGAGGCAGATTTTATTGATTATCTGAACAAGTATAAATTCCCTAACGAAAAGTCTGCGGCCGTTAAAAATCTCGGATGGACCGGACTGGGCGAAGAACTTTCGGAAGAGTTCCGGGAACTGCCGTATTTCAATTTTTAGGAGATGGGTGCTGAATTATCTGCGGGCGCTGTGAAGATAGAAATCACAGCGTCTTATATTTTTTACGGATAAATTTGATGTGGAAAATGAGAATATAAAAGGTCACTGGACGGGGATCTTCTATGATCATCGGGGAAGGACAACGATCGACTTTACAGAGAAGGTCACTGTGAAGAAATTTTTTCTTCGGCCCTTTGCCGGCAGATATCTGAGAAAGCAGCAGCTCAGCTATGTTTCTGATCTGAAAAAGAAGACGGAAACATACGTTGAAAAAGACAATTGAGACACAAAATCTCTTGCTTTCCCTTTCCGTCGGAGATAGAATGTCTCTATGGCGGAAAAGCCGAAAATAATACAGCAACAGCGAAAGGGATGACAGATATGCTGAAAGCAAGAATGATCAATAAGATGATAGATTTTTATAAAGGAAACAAGTCCGATGTGCGGCATTTCCTGAAGGTGTACGCTTATGCACAGACCATCGGAAAGCTGGAGGGGCTGGATGAGAAGACCCAGGATACGCTTGAGATCGCGGCGATCGTCCACGACATCGCATGCCCTCTCTGTCGGGAAAAGTATGGAAATACGAGCGGAAATCATCAGGAAGCGGAGAGCGAAGCTCTGCTGAGGATCTTCCTGTCAGAGTTCGCGCTCCCGGCGGATCAGGAGGAGAGAGTGATCTATCTGGTTACACATCACCATACATATACTGATGTCCAAGGGATGGATTATCAGATCCTTCTGGAGGCGGATTATCTGGTAAATGCAGATGAGTCACAGTACAGCGAGGAGTCGATCCGGAATTTCTGCGAGCGGGTGTTTCAGACGGAAAGCGGAACGCATATGCTCAGATCGATCTATTTACCGGAATAGAGGAAAGACGGACTTTACAGCCGCCGCGGTTTCGCGGAGAACAAGGAGGAAGCCATGAGAGCGACGGTTTTGGTGGACAATATTGGAAGTAACATAGGAAATGATACGATACAGGGAGAGTGGGGACTGAGCTTTTTCATCGAGTATGGGGAGGCAAGGATCCTTCTTGACGCCGGGCAGTCCGCGCTGTTTGCAGAGAATGCGCGGAAACTGGGACTTCCGCTGGAGGAAGTGGACTATGCGGTGCTCTCACATGCCCACTACGATCATGCGGACGGCATGGAGACCTTTTTTGAGTGCAACAGCAGGGCGCGGCTGTATCTACGAGAGGGCTGCAGGGAGAACTGCTACAGGATCAAGGAAGGGGACTGGAAGTACATCGGCATCCGGGAAGGATTTCTGAGGAAATACAGGGACAGGCTGGCTTACGTGTCCGGTGATCTGGAAATCGTGGAGGGAGTCTGGCTGCTCTCCCACAGGACGCCGGGGCTGGAGCAGGCCGGCAGGAGAGAGAAGATGTTCCTGAAGGAAGAGGGAAGCTGGGTCGCGGACTGCTTTGCTCATGAGCAGAGTCTTGTGTTTGAGACGCCGGGCGGAATCGTCGTTTTTAACAGCTGTTCCCACGGCGGTGCGGACACTGTGATCAGTGAAGCTGCCGCCGCGTTTCCGGGAAGGAAGGTGCGGGCGCTGATCGGCGGATTTCATCTGCACAATAAGTCGGAAAAATATGTCAGGGAAATTTCGGAGAGGATCCGCAGGACCGGAGTTGAGGAAATATTTACAGGACACTGCACCGGAGATGAAGCGTACGGCATCATGCGCGAAGAACTGGGAGACAGAGTGCATCAGCTCAGGACGGGACTGCAGATGGAGTTCTGACGAGCTTCCTCAGCAGAAGGCCGGGAAGTGAAGAAGCCGCGCCGGACAGCAGGCGTCTGGTGTAAGCGGATCATTTTCGTAAAACAGAAAGAATGGAGACAAAAAATGAATCAGGAAATATTGGACAAGCGGATCGCTGTCGTGGGCATCGGCGGCGTGGGCGGCTATCTGGCGGGAATGCTGGGCAGAGTGTGCGGCCATCTGACGATGGCGGCAAGAGGCAGCAGAAGGGAATCCATCCTTGAGAACGGGCTTGTGCTGCACAGTGAGTATAAGGGAGAAATCCGGGTGAGGCCGGAGCGGGTGGTCACGGTCAGCGAAATGGGAGAGCAGGACTATATTTTTGTCTGCGTGAAGAACTATTCCCTTGAGGAAGTCTGCCGTGAGATGGAGCACGCCGTGACAGAGGATACAGTCATCATTCCTGTCATGAACGGAGTGGATCCGGGCGATCGGATCAGAAATCTTCTGGGAAAGGGAACTGTGGTAGATTCGCTGATTTATATCGTGGCATTCGCAAATGAAGACTATTCGATCACCCAGCAGGGAGATTTCGCCAATCTGCGCATCGGAATCAAGAATGCGGATGAAGCACAGCGGAAAAAGGTGGAAGAAACGGCGGAGATCCTGCGGGGCGCGGACATTGACTATCAGACTGCAGATGATATCGAAGTGGAGATCTGGCGCAAATATATCCTGAACTGTGCGTACAATACGGAGAGTGCATACTATGACAATGCTATCGGACAGCTCAGGAGCGATCCGGTGAAGGCGAAGGAATACGAGGCCCTGGTGCGGGAGGCTTATGAAGTCGCTCTGGCAAAGGGCGTGGGAGTGAAGCAGGAGCATGTGGACGCCATCATGCACAGGTTCTACTATGAGCTGGCAGAGGATGCGACCAGCTCGCTCCAGCGGGACATCCGCGCCGGAAAGCGGGCAGAGGTGGAGACCTTCAGCGGCTATATCGTGCAGGAAGCGGAGCGGCTGGGGATCAGTGTTCCGGTGACGGAGAAGATGTATGAGGGGCTGAAAGCGCTTCAGAAGTAAAGGAGGCGGCGGGATGCAGATCACGGATCTGTGGATTCGGAACTTTAAATCGATCAGAGACATGCATATCGGGGATATCGAAAATGCCCTGATCCTTGTGGGAAAGAACGACACGGGAAAGACCGCCGTTCTCGATGCGGTGCGGGCTGTGGGCGGCGACTATGCTGTGCGTGAGGAAGATTTTCATGAGAATTATCCGAACATCGAGATCATGGTCACGCTTCAGATCACGCAGGAGGATCTGCAGAGGTTCCACAGGTACGGGATCGTCAGCACTTACCGCAGGTATGAGGCGTGGTACAGGGACTTCCAGAGGAAGCTGCCTTCGTATCAGGAAGGGGAACTGATCTTTGAGTTCTCCGTGAACCGGGAAGGACGGGTGCGCTACAGCGACGGGCATCAGAAGAACAACAGCTATATCCCGCGCATTTTTCCTCATATCTACTATATGGACGCAGAGCGGAACCTGGAGAAGTTTCAGGCTGATCTGCTTCTTTTGCAGGAGGATGAACTGTTAAAGCAGATGCGTTCCGGGTGCTGTATGTTCGATATGGCGAAGAAATGCAACCACTGCTTTTCCTGTATCGGGCTGATCCAGAAGAAGACTCCGGAGGAGCTGAACGCCTTTGAGGCGGCGAAGCTTCTGGAGTACAAGCTGTACAATCTGAATCTGGACACATTTTCTCGGAGGGTGAATGAGAACTTCCGGAAGAACGGCGGGCGGGATGAGATCGTGTATTCCATGAACCTGGATGTGGAGCGCACCCTGTCGGTGGGGGCCGGGATCCGGCGCGCCGGGCAGCAGGAGAAATGGCCGCTGACAGGCATGGGGAAGGGAATGCGCAGTATCTACATGCTCTCGCTGCTTGAAACCTATGAGGAAGAGGGGCGGCGGAATGCGGATCTTATTCTTGTGGAAGATCCGGAGATATTTCTCCATCCGAAGCTTCAGAAGGTGTCAGGAGATATCCTGTACAGGCTGTCCCGGAAGAACCAGGTGATGTTCTCCACCCATTCGCCGAATCTGCTCCCGAACTTCAGCAGCAGGCAGATCCGGCAGGTGTACCTGGATCAGGACGGATTCTCAGATGTGAGGGAGAAGACGGACATCAGCGCCGTGCTGGACGACCTGGGGTACTCGGCAAATGACCTGATGAACGTGAATTTTGTGTTCATCGTGGAAGGAAAGCAGGACAAGAGCAGACTGCCTCTTCTCATCCGGAAGTATTATTCCGAGACATATGACAGCGAAGGAAATCTCTCACGGATTGCGATCATCACGACGAACAGCTGTACCAATATCAAGACCTATGCGAATCTGAAATATATGAATCAGGTCTATATCAAAGATAATTTCCTCATGATCCGGGACGGAGACGGCAGGGACCGGGAGGATCTGAAGCGGCAGCTCTGCAGTTACTATGCGCGCCGGGATGAGGAGGATGTGGACCGGCTTCCCCGGGTGACGGAGAAAAATGTACTTGTGCTGAAGTACTATTCCTTTGAAAATTATTTTCTCGATCCGAAAGTTATGGCGCAGATCGGAGTGCTGGAATCAGAAGAGCAGTTCTACGAGATCTTTCTGGAAAAATGGAAGGAATATCTGCACCGGCTGAGGAGCGGACAGAAGCTGACAGAAGTGATCGGCAGGGATATAGAGAGTGTGGAAGATATAAAACAGTATATGGAAGAAATTAAAATCTATCTCAGAGGACATAATCTGTACGATATCTATTACGGAAAATATAAGGAAAATGAGCAGGAGATCTTAAGGCGGTACATTGATGCTGCGCCGAGGGAGGATTTTGCAGATATCCTGGATCCGATCGACAGCTTTCTTTACTTTGAGAGCAGAAAAAAGCATTGAACAAAAAAGGAGCAGACAGATGAGCAAAAAAGACGAAAAGACAAATGTCATGCGTATACTGGATCAGAAGAAGATCGAATATAAAAGCTACAACTACCTTCAGACAGGAGCCGTGAACGGCATGGAAGTCGCCGAGGCGCTGAATGAGGATCCGGGGATGGTATTCAAGACCCTTGTCACGGTGGGAAAGTCGAAGACAAATTATGTGTTCGTGGTCCCGGTGAATAAGGAACTGAACTTGAAAAAAGCGGCCCACAGTGTGGGAGAGAAGAGTATAGAGATGATCAAGCAGAAGGAACTTCTTCCTCTGACCGGCTATATCCACGGCGGATGCTCGCCAATCGGGATGAAGAAGCAGTTTGCCACCACCATCGACAGCAGCGCGGAGAACTACGGAAGGATCATCTTCAGCGCTGGGAAAATCGGGTATCAGGTGGAAGTGAGCCTTGAGGATCTGAAAAAAGTGATCCGGTATCAGCTTGACGAGATAGCAGAATAGGAGTAACCGGTAAATGATGATATCACTTATGGCCTGCATCGCAGGCTTTCTGCTTGATTTTCTGTTCGGCGATCCGGTCTGGCTGTATCATCCGGTCCGGGTCATCGGAAACTTTATTTCATTCGGAGAAAAGACCCTGCGCAGGCTGTTCCCGAAGACGCCGGGAGGAGAGCTGGCGGCGGGAACCGTGCTGTGGTTTCTGACGGCAGGGCTTTCTTTTTTGATCCCTTCTGCGGTGCTTTTGGGAGCTCAGATGATACACCCTGCGCTGCGGTTTTTGGTTGAGAGCTTCTGGTGCTATCAGATCCTGGCGGCAAGATGTCTGGTGAAGGAAAGTGGGAAGGTCTATGACAGGCTGAAGGAGAACGATCTGCCCGGGGCCAGGAAGGCCGTGTCCATGATCGTGGGACGGGATACAGAGAATCTCACTTATGAGGGGGTGACCAAGGCAGCTGTGGAGACGGTGGCGGAAAATACATCCGACGGAGTGACAGCGCCTCTTCTGTTCCTGCTTCTGGGAGGAGCGCCGCTCGGGTTCCTGTACAAGGCAGTCAATACGATGGATTCCATGCTGGGATATAAGAATGAGAAATATCTGTATTTCGGAAGATTTCCGGCAGGGATGGATGATGTGTTCAACTTCATACCGTCGAGGATTACAGCTCTGCTCATGATCACTGCGGCGTTCCTCACCGGAATGGATGGAAAGAATGCGTGGAGGATCTACCTGCGGGACCGACGGAAACATGCAAGCCCCAATGCGGCACAGACCGAGGCTGTCTGCGCGGGCGCTCTCCGGATCCGTCTTGCAGGGGATGCGGTTTATTTTGGAAAGCTGTATAAAAAAGAATATCTTGGGGACGACCTGCGTTCCATCGAAGCGGAGGATATCAGGCGGGCAGGGAAGCTGATGTATGTGACGGCAGTCCTGATGCTTGTGGTGTTCGGGGCGGTGAAGGCTGCGATCCTTTTTGCTCTGTAAATGAATAATTAGAAGAAACTGGAAAGTATACAGGAGGAAAGAATGGAATACGTACACGGGGGAGACATCTATACATATAAGGGAATGCTTGATTTTTCCGTGAATGTGAATCCGCTGGGACCGTCAGAGCGGGTGATCGATGCGGCGAAACGGGGCGCGGAGAGGGCAATGGAATACCCGGACAGCCGGTGCGGCAGGTTAAGGGAAGCGCTGGCTGAAAGGAAGAAAATCCCGGCAGAGCACATCATCGCGGGAAACGGCGCGGCGGATCTCTTCTTTTCACTTGTTCTCGCTGAGAGGCCGCGCACGGCGGGGATCCCGGTCCCTGCATTCTCAGAATATGAGCAGGCGCTGAAGACTGTGGACTGCAAAGTGCGAGAATACTTTCTAAAAAAAGAAAATAATTTTCGATTGACAGAGGATTTCCTGAATGAACTGTCGCCGGAGACTGATATCGTCTTCCTGTGCAGCCCGTCCAACCCGGCAGGACAGGCGATCGACAGAGGGCTTCTGCTAAAGATCGCGGACCGGTGCGAAGGGTATGGGATCCGGCTCGTTGTGGATGAATGCTTCATTGATTTCCTCGCAGAGCCGGAGGATTATACTATGGAGAAGATGACAGAGAAGTATTCCTGCCTCTTTGTCGTCCAGGCTTTTACGAAGATCCATGCGATCCCGGGACTGCGTCTGGGCTATGGGATCACATCGGATGAAGCGCTGCTGGAGAGGATGCAGCAGGTCCGTCAGCCGTGGAGCGTGTCCATACCCGCACAGGAGGCGGGGATCGCGGCCCTTGGCGATGGGGAGAGAGTATATGCGGCCCGGGAACTGACCGGCAGGGAGCGGGTGCGTATGGAGAAGAAGCTGAGCGGATGGGGCGTCGATGTGATTCCGTCACAGGCGAATTTCATCCTCATGCACAGCCCGTATGATCTGTTCCGCCTGCTGAAGGACAGGGGGATCCTGATCCGGGACTGTTCTAATTACAGCGGGCTTGGCAGAGGATGGTACAGGACCGCGGTGAGAAGAAGCGAGGAAAATGACCGGCTGCTGGAGGCGGTCCGTCAGATCTGTCAGATGGAAGAACACAGAAAAGATAAAGCGAGACAGGAGGAGTACAGTGGCTAGATCGATCATGATACAGGGAACCATGTCCAATGCGGGGAAGAGCGTCCTCGCCGGAGGACTGTGCCGGGTGCTGAAGCAGGACGGCTTCCGTGTGGCTCCCTTCAAATCCCAGAATATGGCGCTCAATTCCTTTATCACCAGGGACGGCCTGGAGATGGGGCGGGCGCAGGTGATGCAGGCGGAGGCGGCAGGAGTGGAGCCGGACGTGTGCATGAACCCGATCCTGCTCAAGCCCACCAATGACATTGGCTCACAGGTGATCGTGAACGGAGAGCCCGTGGGGACGATGTCCGCGGCAGAGTATTACAGACATAAGAGAGATTATATCCCGGCGATTCTGGAAGCGTACCGCAGGCTGGAGCAGTCCTTTGATGTGATCGTCATCGAAGGGGCGGGAAGCCCGGCGGAGATCAATCTGAAGCAGGATGATATCGTCAACATGGGGCTTGCAGAGTTGGTGGACGCTCCGGTGCTCCTTGCCGGGGATATCGACCGGGGAGGAGTGTTCGCTCAGATCGTGGGCACGGTCATGCTCCTGGAAGAGAAAGAGAGAAGGCGGATCAAGGGCACAATCATCAATAAATTCCGCGGCGACGTGTCCATTCTGAAGCCGGGACTATCCATGCTGGAGGAGAAGACGGGAATCCCGGTGCTGGGCGTGGTTCCTTATTTCTATCTTGATATTGACGACGAGGACAGCCTGACAGAACGGTTTCAGAAAAAGGACAGCGCGGGGCTTGTGGATTTGGCGGTGATCCGTCTGCCCAGGATCTCTAATTTTACCGATTTCGCTCCACTTGAGGCGATGGAGGAGGTGAGTGTCAGATATATCTCATCTCCGTCTGAGTTCGGGAATCCGGACGCGGTGCTCCTTCCGGGAACCAAGAACACCATACAGGATCTTCTGTGGCTGAGACAGAACGGGCTGGAGGCGAAGATCTTTCAGCATGCGGGACGGGGCGGACTGGTGTTCGGCATCTGTGGCGGCTATCAGATGCTGGGACTGTCAGTCTCTGACCCGGAGGGGGCGGAGCAGAAAGGAACAGTGAAGGGGCTGGGACTGCTTCCGGTGCGGACCGTGTTCCGGCAGGAGAAGAGAAGGACGAGAGTGCAGGGACATTTCCGAAGGCTTACGGGAATGCTGGAAGGCATGAGCGGCGCCGCCATCGAAGGATACGAGATCCATATGGGCGAGAGTTATCCGGCGGGATCAGAGCCGGGCGACACTGCTCCTAGAGGAGCTGATTCAGCTAAATCCGGAGAGGGAGAGCACGGGAGCAGTGAGAACGGGCACGCACTTGTAGAGTTCACGGAAGAGACAGCGCGGGGAGAATATCCGGCGCTCCGTGCAGACGGCGCCCAGTGTGGGAATGTCTACGGCTGCTATGTCCACGGGATCTTCGATGCGCCCCAGGCGGCAAAGGGATTCCTGTCGGCGATCCTTAAGAAAAAGGGATACGACCCGGAGCGGATCCGGGTGACGGACTGGAAGACACATAAGGAAGAACAGTATGACAGGCTTGCCGATATTATCCGGAGCAGTCTGGATATGGAGGCAGTCTACAAGATCATTGAGAAAGGAAATGATGCGCCATGCATTCTGTGATACGGATCGGAAGCCGCGAAAGCGCGCTGGCTGTCCGGCAGGCAGAGATCATCCGGGATCTGATCCTGGAACATGAGCCGGAAACAGAGATCGAGATCATCACCATGAAGACCACAGGAGATAAGATTCTTGACAAAAGCCTGGAGAAGATCGGAGGGAAGGGGCTGTTTGTCAAGGAACTGGACCGCGCCCTCATGGAAGGGCGGATTGACCTTGCTGTGCACAGCTTGAAAGATATGCCCATGGAGGAGAATGAAGAGCTTCCGATCCTTGCCTATGGAAAGCGGGAGGATCCGAGGGACGCCCTGATCTACAGGAAAGGACTGACAGAACTGCCGGAGCAAGCGGTGATCGGTACATCCAGCAGGCGTCGTGCGCTGCAGATGGAGCGGCTCTTCCCGGGGTGTACCTTCCGCGGGATCCGGGGAAATGTGCAGACAAGGATGAGAAAGCTGGAGGAGGAAGGATATGATGCGACCCTCCTTGCGGTGGCGGGCCTGAAACGGCTGGGAATGGAGCATGCAGCGGGAAGGTATCTCTCTGTGGACGAGATGATCCCGGCGGCAGGACAGGGGATCCTTGCCGTGCAGGGAAGAAGAGACATGGACCGGGGCTGGGTCCACGAGGTGGACGACCCGGCAAGCCGGGCGGCTGCGCTTGCGGAGCGGCAGTTTATCCGGGTGCTGGGAGGCGGATGCACCTCCCCGTCGGCGGCGCATGCAGAGGTGAGCGGGAATGAACTCAGGCTCATCGGCCTGTGCTGGAGCGAGGAGTCCGGGCAGTATTCCCGGGGAGTACTGTGCGGGGACGTCAGCCGGGCAGAGCAGGCGGGGGAAGAGCTTGCCAAGCGGCTGCGGCGGGAAGCGGAGCAGGGATAAACAGGGCGTTTAGCGGCTCACAGACAGAAAGGATTACAGGAATGGAGAAAGAGACGAAAGGAGCCCGTACCAAGCGGCATCTTTATAATTGCGCGATAGACTTGTTTCGGAAAAAGGGATACGATCATGTCTCTGTGGATGAAATTGTAAAAATGGCAGGAATGGCGAAAGGAACTTTTTACATCTATTTTCATTCAAAAGCGGACATTATCCTGGAAATGCTGCGTCAGTATGATGATTACTATGACCATGTCATGGCGTCCATGAATGAGGAAATGCCGGTGGAGCGGAGACTGGAGGAGATCGTGAAGGCCTCCTGCCGGTTTACGCAGGATGTGATCGGCCTGGATCTGATCCGGGTCCTCTACACGAAGCAGCTTGAGGCGGGGATAGAGCATAAGAGACTGCTGAATGAAGACAGAGCATTGTTCAGCATTATTGCCGATCTGATCAGAGAGGGACAGGCGGATGGCGTCTACTGCCCGGAATATAATCCGGAGGATATAACGATGCTGATCCTGCGGGGAATCCGGGCTGTATTTTTTGAATGGTGCAGCAGCGGCGGAGAAGTGGATCTGGCCGGAGAATGTCTATGGTCATTGGAAATATCGGCACAGGGATTCAGCGTCAGATAGAAGATTTTTGAGAAAGAGTTCTGAAGGCAGGACTCTTTTTTTTATTTTTATGCAGAAAAATTAATAATAATTCTTGACGGATTCTGTGGAGGGGCGGTATATTAAAATAAGGTTAAATATGACCGCAGTCATTTTTACGCGAATTTAATGCTTTCAGGAAGGAATGAAGAGAAACATGGGAAAAGAACGAAAAACAGGCGGGCTCCTGGGAACCATTGAACGGGTCGGCAATATGCTGCCCCATCCGTTTATTTTGTTCCTGTATATTATTGCAGCTCTTGCGGTCCTGTCGACCGTGCTGTCGCTGCTCGGAGTGTCCGCTGTCAACCCGACTACAGGAGAACTGGTTGAAGTCCAGAATATTATAAGCAGGGACGGCCTTGTGTGGATCGTCGAAAATATGCTGACGAATTTCTCCACATTCGCCCCGCTGGGTCTGGTGCTGGCCATGCAGATGGCGATCGGTCTGGCGGAGGGCGCAGGACTCCTTGACACATTTATGCGCAGGGCTATCCTGGGCGTGCCTCTCTGGGCACTGAGCGCTACGGTGCTGTTCCTCGGCATTAATGGCAGTATTGCGTCAGAGGCGTCTATTATTGTGATCCCGGCCCTTGCGGCGACTGCGTTTCAGGCAATGGGCAAGCATCCCATCGCCGGCCTTATTGCCGGTTATGCGGCGACGAACGCGGGCTTTACGGCAAATGTGCTGATTACCGCCACAGATGCGCTCCTCTATGGCGTGACGGAAGAGGCGGCCCATCTGATCGACACTTCTGTCAAGCTTACGCCTGCGATCAACTGGTATTTTATGATCGTTTCCACATTCCTGCTTACTGCAGTGGGTGTATTTGTCAATGACCGCATCATAACACCGCGGCTTGGGGAGTACAGAGGAGCTGAGAAAGCGTCGGAGCGTACGGCTACAGAGCAGGAAAAGAAAGGCCTGAGAAATACCGGCATCTTTACACTGATCTATATCGCACTGCTCCTGATCTGCCTGATCCCGAAGAACGGACTTCTGCGGGGCGAGGACGGCAGCATTCTGGAGTCTCCGTTCATCAATGGACTGGTGCCGATCCTGATCATTTATTTTATACTTGCAGGTGTTGTGTACGGCAGGACAGTAGGAACGATCAAGAAGAGCGGCGACGTGCCGAAGATGATGGCAGATTCCCTGCAGTCGCTGACCGGTTATGTAGTTCTGGTATTTGTCATCGCACAGTTCATTAATATGTTCAGCTACACAAACCTCGGAACGATCATCGCGGTTAATGCGTCGAATGCTCTGCAGAATGTAGGATTTACGGGAATTCCACTGGTGATCAGCGTGATCCTGATCACGATCTTTGTCAATTTCTTTATGACAAGCGGAACTGCAAAATGGTATATATTCGCGCCGATTTTTGTCCCGATGTTTATGCTCCTGGGATATTCCCCGGAATTTGCCCAGGTCGTATACCGGATCGGAGATTCGATCGCTAATCCGCTGACGCCGATCTATCCGTATCTTCCGATCGTGATAGGGATGGCGCAGAAGTATGAGAAGAAGACCGGAATTGGAACGATCATTTCCATGACGCTTCCCTATTCGGTGGCATTCCTGCTTGTGTGGATCGTCCAGACGATCATCTGGATCGTGTTTGATCTTCCGCTCGGACCGGGAGCATCCGTATTTATGTAACAGAAAGAATTATTATTCAGTGAAAGGCTGCGGCATGATGTCATGCGGCGGCCTTTTTCAGACAGGAGTGAAAAATGAGCTATATAAAAGTGGTATGTGGAAAGCTGTACGACGGGATCCGTGACGAGATCCGGGGGAAGAGTGAGATACTGATCGAGGACGGAGTCATTCTGGAGGTGGGGGAGCACACTGTGTCTCCGACAGGAACCGGGATCATTGACCTGTCAGGGCTGACAGTAACGCCGGGCATGATCGACGCCCATGTGCACGCCTCCTTTTTTGACTGGCGGGAGATCCCAAAAGACACCGTGTATTATTCTGACGGCATGCGTGCTCTGGCAGCGGCGGAGTGTGCCCGAAAGGCTCTCGCGGGAGGATTTACCACCATCCGCCATGTGGGATGGTTCCGGGAGGATTATTCGCTGGACGTAAAGAGAGCTGTAGATGCCGGCTTCATCCGGGGAACCCGAATGATCGTTGCGCCCCATTTCCTGTGTACGCCGGGAAGCCACGGAGATCCGTCCCAGAGTGTGGCGACGAATCCGGCGCTCTCCGGTTTCCTTGAGAAGCAGTATCCTACAATGGGAAGCGGAGCGGAGTTTTTCCGGGATGCAGTGCGCCATGAGGTGAAGATCGGAGCAGATTTCATTAAGATCATGGCTACAGGAGGCTTTTTTACACCCAATGATTCCCCGGAAGACAAGCAGCTTTCGGATGAGGAGATGGCAGCGATCATTGAAACGGCGCATGCCCTTAACAGGACAGTGACTGCCCACGCTTATACGGGGGATCTGATCACGACTCTGGCGGAGCTGGATATCGACGGGATCGAACACGCTTCCCTGATCGACAAAGACACGATAAGGCTTCTTGAGGAGAAGGATATCTATGTGGTGCCCACGCTCTGCCCTTATGATGAGATCGTTCTTCTGGATGAGGAGAAGCTGGCAGAGAAATCGCCTGAATTTCAGCGCAAGCTGCGGCACTACAGAGATCGTCTGGTGGAGAGCAGGAGAATGCTTTTCGAGAGCAGCATACGGTTCGGATACGGCACGGATCTGGTCGTCGGCTATCAGAACTACGAGTGCGGGCGGGAATATTCTGCATGGCTCAGAAACGGTATCTCACCTTATCGCGCACTTCGTGCGGCAACAGCGGAAAATGCACGTATCCTCGGCATTTCGGATCGGGTGGGGACGATTGAACCGGGAAAACTGGCGGATCTTGCCGGATGGAGCCGAGATCTTCTGACGGACGACAAAGCGCTTTTAGACTGTGCTTTTGTGATGAAGGAAGGCGTGGAGTACCCGCATATGTCAATGTTGGATCTTTACAAATAGGAGGAAATGAAACATGGGTTATCAGGAATATCTTCAGATCGTAAAGGAATTGAACTATAAGTTCCGCTATTATAAAAGTATCGAATCGCTGTTTGAGTATGACCAGTGGTCTTCCCTTCCGGAAGAGGGAACAGAGTACAGGCAGCAGACAGCGGCATTTATCGGAGAAGAGAAAAATGCATTGTACCGGAGCGGCGACGCCTGCAGAGCGGCAGAGTATCTGTCCGGCGTCTCTCCGGATGAGATCGGAGATGAGATCGAGCGCGGGCTGGTAAGGACCTTTCTCTCGCGATGGCGCAATGCGGTGCGGACGCCGGAGGATACGCTGCGGAAATACAATCTGATGAAAGCGGACTGCATGAATGCATGGAAGCAGGCGAGAGCGCAGAAGGATTACAGAATATTTATGCCCTGGCTGAAGCAGGCGTTCGATCTGAAAAAAGAGATCGCGCTGGCAGTCAATCCGGAAATGCCGGCTTTTGATACAATCGTAGGAATGACAGATGAAGGACTCTCGGTAAAGGAAGTCTCAGAGCAGTTTGATCTGCTCAAAAAAGGACTCCGAGAGATCCTGGGGAGCCTGCAGAAAGCCGGACAGCCGAAAGAAGACCCGATCCCTGACAGTGATCCGGAGCAGATGGCGGCGTTCGCGCAGCGGCTCGCAAGAGAGCTGGGATACCGGCCGGAGCGGGGCGGGTTCAACGACAGGGTGGTGCATGGCTTTACCTCTTTTATGGGGCCGAGGGATGCGCGTGTATCAACCTACAAGAGCGGAAGCTACAATCTGATCTTTACCTGTCTGCATGAAGCAGGGCATGCCATGTATTCCAGCGGCAGCAGCGATCCGGTGATCAGGGCCGGCATGTGGGGCGGAATCGAGGGCGGTTTCCATGAGGCGAACGCCCGTTTCTTTGAAAATATGATAGGACACAGCCGGGCATACTGGGACTACTATTATCCACAGCTCCAGGAGGAGATTCCTATGTTCCGTGAGATCCCGGAAGAGCGTTTTTACAATGTGATCCATCAGGTGAAGCCGACCTTGAGGAGGATTTCCGCTGATGAAGTGACCTACAGCCTTCATGCGATCCTTCGGTTTGAACTGGAGAGAGACTATTTCGCGGGAAAACTGCGGGCGGAGGACATGGCGGAGGCATGGAATGACAAATATGAAGAATATCTTGGGATACGTCCGTCCAATGATACGGAAGGCGTGCTCCAGGACATGCACTGGGCGGGAGATTATATCGGCTATTTTCAGAGCTATGCCCTTGGAAATATTTATGACGGCCAGATTCTGGAGGCTGTGAAGAGAGAGATCCCGGACATGGAGGAGAAGATCCGCCGGGGAGAGATCCTTCCTGTGACAGAATGGATGGAGAAAAATATCTGGCAGTACGGCTGCTGTATGACTGCGGGAGAGATGATACGGAAGCTGACCGGACACGGCCTGGATGCGGGACCGTTCCTGAGGTATCTCGAACAGAAGTATCTCGAACAGAAATATCAGGCTGACTGAAGTGAAAGCCTTGTCATGCTTTATAGTTCTTTCTCTGTATGACTGAAAATAGAATATTCTTTGCAGACTGCTTGACCTTCAAGCGGCTTGAAGGTGTAAAATCCAGTCAGAATCAGAAAGAGAGGAAAGGACTATGAATATCAGAGAAGTGGAACAGCTCACCGGGCTGGGAGCATTTCTGCTTTCTATACTGCGCCATACAGAGGAAGAAGAGCCCCTGTGGTTTACGGTTATCCTTGCCGCGGTCGTAGCGGCGCTGATCATCTGCTTCTTTGTACTCTGGTACAGGTCTTACCGGCGGTAGAATCCTGTGTGGAAAAGATTTTTTGGAGATGTTTCCCGGACGGAGCGGGTTTTGAACGGGAAATATCTCCATTTACTTGCGTATTATCTTACGTATTATCTTCCTCTATTGTACCAAGCCGCTGATATGAGTGCATATCTGCTTCTCCAGCCGTGCCAGTTGCTTTGCCGCATTTTCCGGTGATAAAAGTTCAAAAGCAATATATTCAAATATATTCCGCAAATCGTCCTCAGCCTGCGCTGATATTACTACTTTGAAAATCATAAGCCATAATTTTTGCGAATATCAGCAAAAACAGTTTTGGCATCTTTGGTTCGCCCTGCTTTCATATCCGCATACCTTTTCTCCAGTTCTGCATGAAGTTCTTCTGTTTCCAGTGCACTTATATCCACCGAGGTCCTGTCTGGTATTTTTACTTCAAAGGGAAGACCCCTCTGTAAAATAATCTGTTTATAAAACATATTGATAGCGCTGGAAGAAGGAATCCCAAGTGCAGAGAGGATCTTTTCTGCCTGCTCTTTGACTTCTGGTTCTATTCTCGCATATAAATTTGTTGATTTTGCCATAATAGCAACTCTCCTTTCTCGTGCAAACCTTTTTTATTATTATACACAGATGTACGTACAACAGCGATACATATTCTCTGGACATCAATTAGATGTAAACAGGTGGTGTGAACAGTTACAACAGGTGAATAATTAAAGCTTCTTCCCCAGGGAAATAATTAATGCTATAATGTACGTCAGGCATCATGCTGCCGCAAAATCAGAGAATAATGGGGAAGAATACATGATAAAACAAAATTCAGATCATAAAACAGGAAAGGTCTGGCTCGCCGGTGCAGGACCCGGAGACGAAGGACTTCTCACAGTCAAAACAGCGGAGCTGATGGAGACAGCGGATGTGATCGTCTACGACGCGCTTATCAGCCCTGAGATCTTAAGCAGCATTCCTGCGGAAAAAGAGGCCATCTATGTGGGAAAGCATGCGGGGAACCACCCTGTTCCCCAGGAAGAGATCAACCATATCCTTGTGCGGGAGGCTGAGAAGGGAAAGCGGGTGCTGCGCCTGAAGGGCGGTGATCCGTTCGTGTTCGGAAGAGGCGGAGAGGAACTGGAAGTCCTCAAGGAGGCAGGGATTCCCTTTGAGGTCGTGCCGGGGATCACATCCTCCGTGGCGGTGCCTGCCTACGCGGGAATCCCTGTCACTCACCGGGATCATACATCTTCCTTCCATGTCATCACCGGGCATGCGCGAAAGGACGGAACGCTGAACATCGATTTTGCTTCGCTTGTAAAGCTGAACGGGACGCTGGTGTTCCTCATGAGCGTGGCGTCCATGGAGAAGATACTGAACGGTCTCATGGAAGCAGGGATGGATCCGCAGACGCCGGCCGCAGTGCTGGAGCGGGGAACGACCGCGGGGCAGAGACGGGTGACAGCCACGGTGGGAACACTGAAAGAAAAGTCGGATCAGGCAGGGATCGGCACGCCGGCGATCATCGTAGCAGGAAAAGTATGTGCTCTTGCGGGGGAACTTCACTGGGCGGAAGACCGGATCTTAGGCGGCCGCAGGTTCCTTCTCACCCGCCCCAGACAGAATATTTCTTCTCTTGCGGGGCGTCTGCGCGATCTTGGGGCTCAGGTGATCGAGATGCCGGCGATCCGCACGGAACCGATCTCTCCGAACCCTGTTCTGCAGGATGCTCTGGAGCGGTTCTGTCTCAAAAGCGGAGAAAAATGGCTCGTGTTTACCAGCCCCATCGGAGTATCCGTCTTCTTTGAACAGCTCGCAGAGCTGCGGATGGATCTGCGGAAGCTGTTCTGCGGTCCGGGTGAGACAAAGATTGCAGCGATCGGATCCGCCACGGGCAGAGCGCTTGCGGAGCGGGGGATCTTCCCGGACCTTGTGCCCGGGGTATACAGTGCGGCAGAGCTGGGCAGAGAGCTGTCGGCGAAGGCAGGGAAGGGCAGCCATATCCTGATCGCCAGAGCAGAGCAGGGATCGGAGGATCTGATTCCGCCGCTGACTGCGGCAGGGCTCACAGTCGAGGATATCTCTCTGTACCGCACTGTCTGCGAGGTGAATCCTCTGTTGAGAGAGCAGGTCAGGGAGATGCTGGAAAATGGCGGGATCGACGCGGTGACATTTACCAGCGGCTCTACAGTGAGAGGATTTGCCGGGGCAGTGGGAGAGATGGATTACAGCTGCGTCCGCGCTGTGTGCATTGGGGAGCAGACTGCGCGTCAGGCAGAAAAGTACGGAATGCAGATTGAGATCGCAGAAGAAGCTTCCATGGACGCTATGGTGGAGAAGATCACGGAGCTCTTTGGCAGAGGAGGCAGCAGGTCCGGAAAGGAAACGGATGACGGAGCTGCAGGCAGAGCCGGGAGCAGGGCTGTATATGAGGCAGGTGATGGAAAATGCGGATCGGGATCATTGAAGACGACAGACTGTTAAATCAGGCGCTGGAGATCGCCCTCCGGGACGCAGGCTATGACACGGTATGCGCCCGCACAAAGAAGGAGGCCCTCAGTAAGTTTGACGGGAAGGAGGACCTCCTTCTGATCGACATCGGACTTCCAGACGGAGACGGCGTCCGGATGTATCAGCAGCTGCGCAGAGAGAGTGAGGAACTTCAGAAGAGGAGCACGCCGGCGGTCTTCCTGACGGCGAGAGATGAGGAGAGAGACATGCTCACCGCCTTTGACGTGGGGGCGGAGGACTATGTGGTCAAGCCCTTCTCCATGAAAGTGCTGCTGAAGCGGATCGAGGTCGTCCTGAGGAGGAACAGCGAGGGCAGCATCCTTGTCTGCCGGGATCTGGAACTGTATCCGGGGAGAAAGCAGGTACTCCTCGGAGGAAATGAGATCAGTCTGACGGCGAAGGAATACCGGCTTCTGGAATATTTTATGAGAAATCAGGGGCAGGTGCTGACCATGGACAATCTTCTGCAGGCGGTCTGGGGTCTGGACGGAGAGTTTGTATCAGAGAATACGGTCAGTGTGACGATCCGCCGTCTGAGGAAGAAGATCGAGCCGGATATGAGCCGGCCGGTCTATATCAGAAACGTCTTCGGGCTGGGGTACCGGATGGGAGAGTAAGAAATGGTGATTGAGATAACTGCCGCGGTGGCGGCAGGGCTGGGAATCGGCGCCGGTGTCATGTACCGGATCCAGAGAAGACAGAGAACGCAGGAACTCAAAGAGATCGAAAAAACAGCAGAGGATATCATGAACGGGCAGACTCTGCAGGCTTCGGCTTCCGGGGAAGAGACTCTGTACGGAAGGATCGAGCATCAGCTCGTGCGGGTGCAGGAGATGCTCCAGGGAAGGGCGGATGAGGCGGAGAAAAGCAGGGATGAGATCCAGAAGCTGATCTCGGAGATCGCCCACCAGATGCGCACGCCCCTTGCCAATCTGGAGACCTATACCGGTCTTCTTAAGGAGCGGATGGAAGCAGACAGAGAGAAGCGGATACGGACAGAGCAGCTGCTCGATTATACAGCTGCTCTGGAGGAGAGCGGGCGAAAGCTGAATTTCCTGACAGAGAGCTTCATCAAGATGTCCAGGCTGGAACAGGGGATCATCCAGATCCGGAAGGAGGAGACGGATCTTCTTGGGACTGTGAAGAACGTGCTGGGACAGATCCAGAGCCGGGCGGAGGAGAAGCAGATCTGTCTGGAAATCTCATTTCCGGAAAAAGCAGTCTGTTCCCATGACGCCAACTGGCTGGGGGAAGCAGTCTGCAATATCCTGGACAATGCAGTAAAGTACAGCGTGCCCGGAGGGCGGATCATGCTGTCCGTACTGGAGAATGAAATGTTCGCGAAGATCCGGGTGCGGGACTTCGGACTTGGCATTGATCCCGGGGAGGAAAATCAGATCTTCCGCAGATTCTACCGCGGAAACCGGGTCACCACCCAGGCGGGCTTCGGGATCGGGCTTTATCTTGCGCGGGAGATCGTGAGCCGGCACGGAGGATTCCTCCTTGCAAAACGGATGGAGCCGGGACTTCAGATGGAGATCAGCATTCCGAAAAATAAAAAAGATACGGGGCTGTCAGAAGATTGTCAGAAATGTCCTGTATACTGAGCGCAAAGCAGAAAAGGCGGATCGTAAGAATCCGCTTTTGCTTTTTACTTTCAGAACAGGAGGCAGTCACTATGGAAATGGTAAAAGCGGTAAATCTGAAGAAATATTATATCACGGATACCTATGAGGTACATGCTCTGGACGGGGTGTCTCTGTCTGCACAGGACGGAGAGTTCCTGGCGATCGTCGGAACTTCCGGCAGCGGCAAGACGACGCTTCTCAATCTTCTCGGAGGGCTGGACGTCCCGACATCCGGCGGCGTATGGATCAGGGGCAGCAGTCTGAAAGACATGGATAAGGAGGAGCGGACCATCTTCCGGAGAAGGAATATCGGCTTTGTCTTTCAGCAGTACAATCTTGTCCCGGTGCTGAGCGTGTATGAGAATATCGTGCTCCCGCTGCGTCTGGACGGGGCGGAGATTGACGGAGAATTTCTGGAGGAGATCGTTTCTCTTCTGGGACTTGACGACAAGATGGAGCGTCTGCCGGAGACTCTGTCGGGAGGACAGCAGCAGCGTGCAGCGATTGCCCGTGCCCTTTTGGTGAAACCGGCGATCCTTCTCTGTGACGAGCCGACAGGGAATCTGGATTCGGTCACCGGCATGGAGGTGGCAGGGCTTCTGAAGTCCTGTGCGCAGAGATTCCATCAGACCGTTCTGGTGGTGACTCATCAGGAAGCAGTGGCGCAGACAGCGGACCGGATCATCCGGCTTGAGGACGGGCGGATCTGCGGGCACAGAGGCGGATATGACAGCGCACACAGCGATGGACACAGTGACGGACATAGTGCCGGTCATAACGGCGGGGACCGCGATGGACATAGCGGCGGGCACAGCATGGATATGCCGGGGAAGGAGCAGGTCTTATGAGAGAGAAAAAGTTTACTCCCAATGACAACGGCTCTGTGATCCGGATGCTCTCTGCGAAATACGCCCGGTGCAACAGAGGAAGGAATCGGATCCTTCTGGGAGCGGTGGCTTTAAGTATTGTGACGCTGACCATAATATTCGGGATCTCCTACGGCAGGATACGGGCAGAATACATCCGGTCAGCCAGGAAAGCAGGGACAGCGGCGTCGGGAATGATCGCAGGCGCGGACAGTGCACAGTTTGCCAAAGTGCGGACGCTGGGATATATAAGCAGAGCCGGGAGAAGCGTGACCGTGGGGGAAGCGGAAGAAAGGGCAGAGACACCAGAAGGGGGAGACATGTCCTCGGAAGCCGGTGAGCTGTCATCGGGAAACAGGTCGTCAGAGGAACCGGAGACCGTATGCGTTGTCCGGTGGATGGATGGGGACGCATGGGAGGAGATGGCAGTTCCCGCCTATACAGACATCCAGGGCGCTTATCCGGAACAGGAGCAGGAGATCATGCTCTCGCTCCGGTCTCTGAAAGCGCTGGGGATCGACAGACCGGAGCAGGGAATGCAGATTGACCTGAAGGTATTTATCGGGCTGTTCCGGACGGAGACGGAGACCTTTCGCCTCAGCGGCTGGTTTACAGATTATTCGGAGGATACAGAAGAGGTCTCTCCGGGATATATCTCCCGGGCGAAGCTGGAGGACTGGGGATTCAATGTGGATGCGGAGGCGGATATTCTTTTCCGGCAGTCGGACGGGATGGACTGGCGTGAGGCGGAAGAGCGGATGTACGCGGACGTGCCCATGAAAGATTCTGCCCAGAAGATCACTGTATCGGATACTTATGCCTATGAGGCGGTCAATGAGATGATGGGCGGGTATGGAATGGCTGCGTTCGGCTCCCTGGTGATCCTGAGCGGGATGTTCTTCCTGATCCATAACGTGATGCAGATCTCCATGGCGGGAGACGTCCGGCAGATGGGGCTTCTCCATGTGATCGGGACCACAGAGAAGCAGATCCGCAGGATCTATTACGGACAGCTTTTTCGTGCGCTGATCCCGGGAGTGATCAGCGGGGCAGCTCTGTCTGCAGGACTTCTTCTGTTCCTTCTCCCGAGGATACTGGGGGAACAGTACCTGAGCCGGTACGGCGGTGCGGAAGGGCTTCAGATCTTCCGGCCGGGGATACTGGCAGTGTCCGTGCTCTTTGCGGCACTGCTGCTTTTCATAGCTTCCGCAGGCGTGATCCATAAGGCGGCGAGAGAGTCCTGCGCGGAAACGATGCACTATACCGGACTTGAGCATAAGAGGCGGAAAAAAGGGAAGAACAGAGAGAAGAAAGCTCCTGTCAGAAGATATAGGCGGCGGAGCGCCGGCATGGAGATCCTGTTTATGGCATGGCAGAACCTGGCGCGGTACAGAGGCAGGTTTGTCCTTACCGTGCTGTCTCTGTTCCTGGGAGCGGAAGCGTTTCTCGGGGCAGTGGTGATCACGGACGGCAGTGATTATGTCCACGTGATCGAGCAGCGGCCGGATTTCCTGATCGCCGGCCAGTTCGGGAATCCGGGCCAGGAATCAGGATACGGAAGGGAATATCAGTCCCGTGACGCTGGAGAGGATCCCATGCTCACGGAAGGAGATAATATTTTTCTTCTGTATGACAATGATTATGATGGATTTTCTCCTATTTCCGGAGAGGTGAGGGAGCAGCTTCTCGGACTTGACGGTGTGGAAAGGGAGCAGTCTTATATTATGGAAGGGGCGTACATGAATGCTGTAATGTCCAGAATCGGGATAAGGCCCCTGGTGACGGATCCAAATTTTGTTGTGTCGGGGGGAGAACCGGAGAAGGGAAGCATCGGATATGATTATTCCGAAAATACTGAATGGATCGAAAGTCCGGAACCGAACGTGATCCAGATCTTGTCCGATGAAGAGATCAGAGAACTGAAGGACTATGTGGAGGCAGAGGACCTTCCGGTGGATATGGACTCACTGGAAAACGGAACGGGGGTTCTGATCCTTCATGATCATGTACTCTCCAGGGAGCAGGAAAAGATGGCGGAGGACAGCGTGGGAGAACCGGTGTATTTTACCAGCCTTGTCTCAAGAGAAGAGGCTCTGGAACGGAACCGGATGATCCGGGAAGAAGGCGGGTATGAGGACGTCTTCGAAGGAAAGAGTTCGGATACATTCCTGCTCAGCGGTTATCTTGACAATCAGGGGGAGGGTTTCCCGAAGATCCGGCAGACCTGGCACGGCGCGGAGTGCAATTTGTATTTTCTGATCAGTGAAAAGGGATTTGAGAAGCTCCCCACGGAGAAGAAAACACTCTACATGGAACTGAGTGTGGAGAAAGAGAAGGAGCCTGTGATCAAAAGTCAGATCAATGAAATCGTCTCCGGGGAGAACCGGAGGCGTGCCGGTATGACAGGGACCGGGTTTGATGAGGATACCGGCGAGGCGGGGATCTTCTGTATCAGCAGGTCAGACCTGATGGCAGAGGCAGCGGCGCAGATCAGAGGAAGCCGGCTGATCCTGGGAAGCATCAGTGTGGTGCTTCTGATTGCGGGATTTACGAATTACTTTAATGTCATGATCACGGGGATCCTGTCACGGAGGAGGGAACTTGAGATCATGGAGAGCATCGGAATGACCAGAAAGCAGAAACGGAGGATGTTCCTGGCAGAGGGCGGATGCTACTGTCTGCTCACAGCAGCGCTCATCCTGACGGCGGGAAGCGGGATCCTGTGCCTGATCCGCAGGTACATGGAAGAGAGGCTGTCTTATTTTCAATATCAGTATCCTCTTATATGGACGTTCTTTCTGCTCGCGGGACTGGCGGGGATCTGTATGCTCCTGCCCTGTCGGATCTGCAGAGGAGGCGGAGAAAAAGACTGAGAATATGTTCTATTCTGATGCCGGTTTCCTGAGCGGACGGCATCAGGCAGAACAGACGGGCGTGATCCCGGTACAGATATCGGCAGGGTATCTGTGGTAACAGTTCAGCCATAAGGGAAGGGACCGACTGATTTATGCTGGCATAAAGATCAGTCGGTCCCTTCCCTTATGAGCAGAGCGCCCGTATATGAGCAAAGGAGCGGCGTAGCCGCAGGAGCACGTATGTGCGGCTTTGCGAATGGTGCGGGCTGAACTGTTACTGTACCGGGATCTTTTATGTACCGGTTGATTCGATGTGTGAATTGAGGTATGATGGGAGAGTATCGTTGAAAAAGAGGCAGCGGAATGAGATCGAAGTGAGCGGGGGCATCTGAGCGCTGCCTGTTGGTTCAGAAGATGATACGGAGTATGGAGACTACAATGAGAAACGAATATGATGACAAAGATTTTTTTGAAAGATATGCGCAGATGAGCCGCAGCAGGGAAGGCATGTCCGGGGCGGGCGAATGGCATCAGATGAAGAAGCTGTTTCCTCCGCTTGAGGGCAGAAAGGTGCTGGACCTTGGATGCGGGTACGGCTGGCACTGCGCCTACGCGGTCAGCCAGGGAGCAGAGGAGGTCCTTGGGATCGATCTCAGCAGCCGGATGATCGGGGAGGCCGGGAAGCGCAGCGGCGATCCGAAGATCACTTACAGGGTCTGCGCCCTGGAGGAGTATGATTACCCCGAGGCTGCGTGGGACTGCGTCGTTTCAAATCTGGCGCTCCACTATATTGCCGATCTGGATGAGATTTTCAGAAAAGTGTTCCGGACGCTGAAGCCGGGCGGAACATTTCTATTCAATATGGAGCATCCGGTGTTTACCGCCGGCGTGGGACAGGACTGGATCTGCGGAGAAGGCGGAAAGCCTCTGTACTGGCCTGTGGACGATTATTTCTATCCGGGAGAACGGAGAACGAACTTTCTGGGCTGTCAGGTCATGAAACAGCACCATACACTGACCCAGATCATGTCTGGAGTGCTGGACGCAGGCTTTACTGTCCAGGCAGTGGAAGAGGCGGAGCCGTCAGAGGAGATGATGGGGATTCCGGGGATGGCGGATGAGATGAGGCGCCCCATGATGCTGATGATAAAAGCGAAGAAAGCGGAGAAAGGGCCGCTGACGGAATAAGGCAGAATAAGATTTTCGGAGGATGGAGCATTGATCGAACAGAAAGATTATGTAATGCGCATCGTGCATGAGTGGGTGCGCACGCTGATCAAACTGATCTTTAATCAGGATATAGACAAGGATGATGATGACGGGATCTCTCTTGAGGTCATGGAACTGTACAGGAAGCTGCTCTCTATGATCGACGACGGGAAGATCAATGAGGCGGAGAACATCCTGGTGGACGGCCTGGAAACAGGAGGTCAGGCATATTTCGAGATGGCGCTGCTGTTCTATGAGAAGCTGAGCGGCAAGACGGAGGAATTTCTTGCGGAGCACGACTACTCCCAGGAAGAAGTGGTCGACGGATTGAAATATGTGGTGGATTATTACGGGTACGGAAGCCTGATGGACGCGTTTGCTGAGGATCTGGACCTGTAGGATTACAGTTCACACCGCATTCCGGGATAGGAAACTGCATCGCCATGCCTGCATGTAATGTGCGGACAGTTACCTGTAAGGTGACAGCTGAGACGGAAGATTTATTATAGAAGGTTTATTGGAGGAAATGTCGATGATTTCTTTTGAAAATGACTATATACAGGGAGCGCATCCCGAGGTGCTGAAGCGGCTGACAGAGACAAACCTTGAACCTCTGTCGGGTTACGGGGCCGATCCCTACTGTGAGAGCGCCAGGGAAAAGATCCGAAGAGAGTGCGGATGCCCGGAGGCAGAGATCCATTTTCTGGTGGGCGGGACCCAGACGAATGCGGTCGTGATCGACGCCATGCTGAAAGGCTATGAGGGTGTCGCTGCGGCGGATACAGGACACGTGGCGGTACATGAGGCCGGGGCGGTCGAGTACACGGGACATAAGGTGCTCACTATACCCCACCACTCGGGCAAGATCGATCCGGGAGAGCTGAAGGAGTATCTGGAAGGCTTCTATCAGGATGCCAACCATGAGCATATGGTGTTCCCGGGGATGGTCTATCTCTCTCACCCTACAGAACTGGGAACTCTCTACAGCAGAAAAGAGCTGGAGGAGATCTCACATATCTGCAGAGAGTATGAGATCCCGCTGTTCCTGGACGGCGCGCGTCTCGGCTACGGGCTCATGAGCAGCGACACGGATGTGACCCTGCAGGATGTGGCGCAGCTCTGCGATGTGTTTTATATCGGAGGCACCAAGGTAGGCGCCCTGTGCGGTGAGGCAGTCGTGTTCCCGGAGAAGGCACCCAGACATTTCCTGACGTCGGTAAAGCAGCACGGCGCGCTCCTGGCGAAAGGAAGGCTGCTGGGGATTCAGTTCGACACGCTGTTTACTGACAACCTGTATTTTGACATCAGCCGCCATGCCATCGAGAGGGCGGAGGAGCTGAAGCGGGTGCTGCAGGAAAAGGGATGTACCTTTGCCTGGGAATCGCCAACGAACCAGCAGTTCGTCATTCTGGAGGACAGTACGGTCAGGAGACTGAAAGAGCATGTGGTGTTCAGCTTCTGGGAGAAGGCAGACGAGACACACACGGTCGTAAGATTTGTAACCAGCTGGGCGACACGGAAAGAAGAGATCGAGGAGCTCAGCCGTATGGACTTTTCGTGATTCTTACGGCGGAAGAATACGGAAGAGGAAGAACAGGAGGTGAGAGAGATGCTGCGCTATACATTAAAACGGATACTGACAGGCGTTCTCTCTCTTTTTGTGCTTGCCACGGTGACGTTCTTCCTTGTCCGGCTCATTCCGGGAAGCCCTTTCCAGCGGGGAGGAGTCTCAACCCAGGTGGTGGAGGCAGTGGAAGAAGAGTACGGACTGAATGAGCCCCTGTTCGAGCAGTATGTCACATATATGGGCAGTCTGCTCCGGGGAGATCTGGGTATCTCGTATCAGGATCCCGGAACAGAGGTGGCAGAGATCATCGGCAGGGCATGGCCGATCACGGCATCCCTTGGGATCACAGCGCTTGCCGCGGCGATGATCCTGGGGACTGTGCTCGGGATCATAAGGGCAGTGGCGAAGAACCGTGCACTGAAAGAGCTTATTTCGGCAGGAAGCATGCTTGCCGCAGGGATCCCCAGCTTCGCCGCGGCGATCCTGCTGATGCTCATATTCAGTGTGAAGCTGAGACTGCTCCCTGCTTCCGGGCTGCTGTCCCCTGTTCACTACATCCTTCCGACGGCGGCGCTTTCTCTCTATCCGATGGCAGTGATCTCCAGACTGACGGGCAATACGCTGAGGACAGAGCTTCAGAAGGATTACGTGCTCTTTGCTCGGGCAAAGGGGCTGGGAAGATGGAGGACGATATTTACCCATGCGCTGAAGAACGCATATCTCCCGGTGCTCAGCTATGCGGGGCCTGCGTCGGCTTCCCTGCTGACCGGGAGCTTTGTCATCGAGAGTATTTTCACGATCCCCGGTCTCGGGAGAGAATTCGTAAGTTCCATTACTAACAGAGACTATACGCTGATACTGGGACTGACTGTGTTTATGGGAACGGTAGTCATCGCGGTGAACCTGCTGACAGATCTTCTGTGCGCATGGCTGGATCCGCGGATGCGGAGGGCATACAGAGAGGAGAATGTCTGACATGGATGTATATTATGACAAAAATTTCTGGTACAGGAAGCGCGAGGGACAGAAGGGAATAAGCCCGCTGAAAAAGATTTCTGTGGACGCGTCTTTCTGCTGGAAGGACATCGAGGGATTTATCCCCGCATTCTATGTAGGGAGCGAGGGAGCAGTACTGGATGTGTGCATCCGCGTGCCGTTTCCGGAAATCGAGCGGTATTTCGGCAGGTGGACGGAAGAAAAAAGACTCTCCGGCCTTACAGACGAAGAGTTTGAGGAAATGCAGTCTGACTCCCCGTTCCCTTCCGACTTCCGCATTGAGATGGGACTGGATGGGGAAGAATTAACCAGCGGTTTCATGTGTTCCACTGTATGGCATCCATATAAGGCGGAGGAGCAGTACGCGGACGAAGAGGCGGAAGCTCTGATGGAGGAATATGGCTGTGACCGCGGAGCTGGATGGATGTTCACCAGATGGAACTATGGCTGGAGCGGACAGCCGGTCCTGACGCCGGAGCGGATGACACTGTCCTTCCGCGCGGACAGACAGCCGGTGACAGCCGGATATTTTATAACTGCGGAAGGGGCAGAAGGGGAGACGCACGAGATCACAGACCCGGATTCCGGGGAGACGTATGTGCTGACCGTCCGGACCTGCAGCAATGAGATGATGGATGAAGAGATGAAGAGGACGCTGGATCAGGAGATGGAGTATCCGTCCTTCTATCAGGTTATAGCCTGGGATGCAGAGCCTGAGATCCTGAAGGACGAGCTGCAGATCCAGGACTGCAGCCGAGGGGACGCGCCGAGATGGAAAGACAGCGGGAAACGAAATGGCGCCGTCTCTGTTGCTGTGATGTGCAGTGAGAAGCTTCCCGGGGACACGCCGGCGGATCCTCCAGGAGAGCAGCAGAAGATTCTTCGGACAGCGTGCTCATCCCTCCATTTCGAACCGGTGGAAGAAGTGAGATGGAGAGCGGTATTCTTGCGCAGGAGGCGTGGGGATATGACGATGGAGATCGAGCTGTAAAGAGAGCGGAAACAGAATCTGAAAATGGACAGAGATTTCGGCTGTCTGTTTATGGAAGAAGATCGCAGAAGGGAGGACAGCCTGTGAGGCGGCGTATCGGACATCAACTGAAAAAATACATCGGCGGCAGCCGTATGGCGGCGGCAGGCTGCATCATTCTTGGAATCTGGATCCTGCTGGCAGTGGCGGTCCCGATGTTCTGGCCATGGTCGTATTCGGAACAGAATGCCCAGATCCGCAACCAGGCGTCCTCTCTGCTCCACTGGTTCGGGACAGACCGGTTCGGCAGAGACCTGTTCGCACGCGTCTGGTACGGTGCGGGGATCAGCCTTGTCATCGGCATTGCCAGCGCGCTGATCAACGGCTGTATCGGCGTACTCTGCGGGGCGGCTGCAGGATATGCAGGGAAATGGGCGGATATGATCCTGATGCGGATCGCGGATATTATTTCCTCCATCCCATCCATGCTCTACGTGATCCTGCTCACGCTTGTGATGGGAGCGGGAGTGCAGAGCATCGTCCTGGGACTGTGCATTTCCGGATGGATCGATATGGCCCGCATCGTGCGGAGCGAGATCCGCAGACTGCGGAATACAGATTATGCACATGCTGCCAGGATGGAGGGAACCGCTCCTATGAGGATCCTGGTCCGGCATCTGCTCCCCAACGCGGCGGGCCCGATCCTTGTGAACCTGATCTTTCTTATCCCCCAGGCTGTATTTACCGAGGCGTTCTTAAGCTTTCTCGGAGTGGGGATCCAGGCTCCGGCAGCAAGCCTGGGGACGATCATCCAGGAGGCGAGGAGCCAGATGATGCTCTATCCCTCTCAGATGGTATACCCCCTTGTTGTGCTGTGCGTGATGATCCTTGCGCTGAATATGATCGGAACGGCGGCGGAAGACAGGATCGGAGACAGGAGAGAAAAGACAGAATGAAAGTGCTTGACGTACAGGGACTGAATGTAAAATATCATACGGTGAAGGAACGCCCTTCCGGAAGCGGGATGACCGGGAACGGAACGCTGCACGATGTCTCTTTTTCTGTGGAAGCAGGGGAGATCGTGGGGCTTGTGGGAGAGTCCGGATCCGGCAAGAGTACAGCTATGCTGGCGGTTATGGGTCTTCTGGGAGGAAAGGCGGACGTATGCTTTGACCGGATTTCTCTGTGCGGGGAAACGCCTGTGCCGGGAAAAAATGCGGCGATGGTGTTCCAGGATGCCCAGAGCTGTCTGAATCC
Organism: Lachnospiraceae bacterium UBA1818; assembly: GCA_904419285.1. Taxonomy (GTDB): domain Bacteria; phylum Bacillota; class Clostridia; order Lachnospirales; family Lachnospiraceae; genus Mediterraneibacter; species Mediterraneibacter caccogallinarum. Next base: position 110,940 of record CAJFQZ010000001.1, on the reverse strand, counting down.
TTCTGTGAAGATCGGGCGGCAGATCACGGAGACCATCCGTGCCCGGCGGGGCTGCGGAAGGAAGGAGGCGCGGGAGAGGGCGGAAGAGCTTCTGGATCTGGTGGGGATCCACAATGCAGGCCTCCGGATGAAGCAGTATCCCTTCGAACTGTCCGGCGGAATGCGGCAGAGAGTGGTCATCGCCGTGGCGCTTGCCTGTGAGCCGAAACTGATCATCGCGGATGAGCCGACGACTGCTCTTGACGCTGCGGTCCAGGCGCAGATCATCCTTCTTCTGAAGCGGATCGTACGGGAGACAGGGACTGCGCTCCTTCTGGTGAGCCATGATATGGGAGTGACCGCCGCTCTGTGCAGCCGGGTGTACGTGATGCGCCGGGGACGGATCATAGAGTCCGGGACCGCGGAGGACATCTTCTATTCGCCCCGGGAAGCATATACCAGGCAGCTCCTGCGCGATGCGAAAGGGCTCCGGCGACCTTCTGTCAGAGGGGAGGAGAAGACCCCTCTGCTGGAGATACGGCATCTGACCAAAGAATTCGAGACTATGGAGGGGATCCGGGACATTTCTCTGGAGATCTTTGAAGGAGAGGTCTTTGCACTGGTGGGAGAGAGCGGCAGCGGGAAGACGACCCTTGCCAGGATCCTGTGCGGGATCCTGAAGGAGGACAGCGGAGAAGTGCTGTACCGGGGCAGGCGGCTTGACAGGAAACAGCCCGGTCCGGTCTGCGGAGGCAGGATCCAGATGGTGTTCCAGGATCCATATACTGCCCTGAATCCATGCCTTACTGCTGGACAGGCGCTGGAGGAAGCGCTCAGGGGAGCCGGGAGGAAAAGGCGCCGGGCAGATCAAGCGCTTCAGCCTGGGGAACGGATCGGCGCTATGCTGGAGCTGGTGGGCCTGCGCCGGGAGGATGCAGACCGTTATCCGCGGGAATTCTCCGGGGGACAGAGGCAGAGGATCTGTATTGCACGGGCGCTGATCACGGAGCCGGAGCTTCTGATCTGTGATGAGGCGCTGTCCTCTCTGGATGCAGGAGCGAGGGAGCAGATCCTGGCGCTTCTCCTCGACGTACAGAAGAAGACCGGGATCGCCTGCCTGTTCATCTCTCATGATATGCATGTGGTCAGACAGATCAGCGGCAGGATCGGCGTGATGTACGGAGGAAGCATGGTCGAGACCGGACGGACGAAGGCGGTCTGTTCAGATCCGTGGCATCCATATACGAAACAGCTTATCGAATCCGTCCCGGAGCCGGATCCGCTGAAGGCCGCGAAGCTGAAGGGCACTCCGCTGAAAGAGACTTCCGGTGGAGACGGGAGAAGAGGCCTGATGTTCCGGAAAAAACACCCGCCGGCAGGATGTCCATTTGCCGGGCGCTGCGGCTATGCGCTGGAGTGCTGCACGGCGGAGACGCCGGATGTTCAGATATTCGGAGAACGCGAAGTCCGCTGCTTCCTCTATTCCGAGGAGCACAGCGGAAGAAGGTCGGAAGGGTATGAGATGACTTCCCAGATATAGACCGGCACATGAAAACTCAATGACAGGAGAGACTGTATGAAAAAAAGAAGAAGAAAAAAAACCGCGGCGGTTCTGGCGGCAGGGGCGCTCTGCACGGCGCTCCTGTCCGGCTGTGTGACGGCGGAAGCGCCGGGAAATGAGAGTGAAAAGGAGATCACAGTGGCGATCAACAGCGAGACGGGGACTCTGGATCCCGCAGGCTCGATCGCGCTGACCTATCTGGCCTATTCGGTGAGCGCCCTGGACGAGCTGCTTACTTTTGATGAGGACGGAACTATTGAATACAGGGCAGCGGAGAGCTATGAGGTGAACGAGGATTCTACTGTCTGGACATTTCATCTCAGGGAGGATGCGCTCTGGTCTGACGGAACGCCTGTCACTTCGGAGGATTTTGTAAATACGATCACCCGTGCCCTGGATCCGGCGTCTGGAAGCGGCTACGCCAATTATCTGTTCCCCATCGAAAATGCGGAAGAGATCTATAACGGCGAGGCGGATCCGGATACGCTCGGCGTGGAGACACCGGATGAGTATACGCTTATCTTCCGGCTGAAAGAGCCCTGTGTTTATTTCCTGGATCTCCTCAGACTGCCGGTTTATACCCCGTCCTGCACGGAATATGCGGATTCTGTGGACAGCGGATGGGATAAGGATCCGGAGACGAGCCTTGCGAACGGACCGTTCTGCCTGACAGAGTATGTGCCGGACCAGTATTTTGTCCTGGAGAAGAATGACAATTACTGGAACCGGGATGCAGTGAACCTGGACCGCATCACCTACCGTTTCTTTGAAGATACGCAGTCTATGGCGAATGCCTACGAGGCAGGAGAGGTGGATGTGGCGACGTCGCTGCCCTCTACAGTCATGGAGCTCTATGAAGGACAGGACGATCTTCTGGTCACAGATCTGATCGCCACAAGATATATTTACTTTAATCTGAATGTGGAGCCCCTGGATGATGTACGCGTTCGTGAGGCGATCAATCTGGCAATCGACAGGGAGGAACTCTGCCGGATCGTCGGCACAGACACGGAACCGACTTACAATCTGGTGGCAAAATACATGAAGGACCGTGAGACAGGAGAATATTTTGTAGATGAGGCGGAACAGCCTTTTGAGGAAAATGTGGAGAGAGCGAAGGAACTTCTCGCAGAGGCAGGGTATCCCGACGGAGAGGGATTCCCTGCGCTGACCTACAGCTATCCCACGCTGGAGATGGACTCAGATACGGCGCAGGTGATCCAGGAGCAGCTGAAAGAGAACCTGAATATTGACATCGAGCTCAGAGCGCAGGAACTGCAGTCCAACTACAGCAGCCGCTATGCAGGTGATTTTGAGCTGATCCGGATGAACTGGACCGCTGATTTTGCGGATCCTTATACTTACCTGTCCATGCTCCTGTCAAACAGTACATACAACTGCAGCGGGATCAATGATCCGGAATACGACGCTCTTGTAGAACAGTCGGATTCAGAGACTGACCCGGCTGCGAGAGCGGAGCTGATGCATGAGGCGGAGCAGCTTGCCGTGGGACAGCAGTTCTATATCATCCCGCTCTACGCCATGAAGAGTGTGAACCTGGTGAATCCGGAGATCACGGGAATCCGGCAGATCCCGGCAAGCGGGGCGCTGGAATACCGTTATGCGGATATCTGAGATGATGATCCCCGGCAGAGAGGTGGAAAAAAGAATGGATGACAAATCGACAGCAAATATGGCGGTCCTGGCAGGGGAGATCATGCTCAGGAGCGGCGCGGAGACCTACCGTGTGGAGGATACGATCAAGCATATCCTGGATACGGCGGGCACGGCGGAGACGGAATCTCTTGTGATGCTCACAGGGATCATCGTGACGATCGACCGGCCGGGAGAAGGGGCGGTCACGGTGATGCGCAGGGTCCACGACAGAGGCAGTAATATGCACCGCATCGTGGAAGTGAATGAGATCTCCAGGCAATACTGTGCCGGGGAGCTGACAGCGGAGGAGACCTGGGACAGACTGAAAAAGATAAAGGGAAAGCTGTATACGGTCCCGATGTATAATCTGGCGACCATACTGGTGTCTGCGGGGTTCGCCCCTCTGTTCGGCGGAGGAGTTCGGGAGATCCTTGCGTCAGGGGCGGTGGGCGCTGTCCTCGCAGTCCTCATGACGATCGGAAAGCGGGTGCGGATCAGCGGATTTATACTGAATATCATCTGCTCGGCAGGCATCGCCGTTGCAGCGGTGCTGCTGAGACTGTGGTATCCCTTCCTGAATATGGATACGGTCATCATCAGCGGGATCATGCCCCTTGTGCCGGGAGTGGCGATCACCAATGCCATACGGGACACCCTCCGGGGAGACTATATTTCGGGCGGGGCGCGGGCGCTGGAGGCGTTCGTGACAGCGGCGGCGGTAGCCATCGGAGCCGGTGCGGGGATCGCTCTGACCGGAAGCTTCTGGCAGGGAGGTGGTCTGTGATGACGGAACTGATCCTTGTGACAGCGGGATGCTTCCTTGCTGTCAGTGCATTTGCCGTCCTGGTGGAGACGCCGAGAAAATATATCCTTCAGGCTGGATTTGCAGGAGCCTGCGGAGGCTGGGTCTATTTCTTCAGTATGCAGCGGGGAGTGGACACGGTTCCGGCATGTTTCCTCTCGGCGCTTGTGATCTCACTGATGGCACATCTCTTTGCCAGGATCTTCAAAGCGCCTGTCACGGTATTCCTGATCGCGGGGATCCTGCCCACTGTGCCCGGCGCGGGGATGTACAGGGCGGTCTACTATATGATCGCGGATGACCGCGCGCAGTCCTCTTTCTATCTGATGCAGACACTGGAGATCGCGGGCGTGATCGCACTGGCGATCTTTATCGTGGACGCGGTATTCAGGATACGGATACGGGGAAGAAATAAGGCGGATGAAACAAGTAAATGAGGCACAGAGGGGATAACTCCAAAGATTAAGAGACAGTAAAAATACAGGATGCAGTCTCTTAATAAAGACCATACAGGAGAGAAACATACCATGATGGAACTTGTCACAGGCGGCAGCGGCAGCGGAAAATCTGCATATGCGGAGAGCGCTGTCTGCCGCCTTCACGGACTTTTATGCAGGAAAACCGGGGAGAGAACTCCCCTGTATTATATTGCGGATATGGTGCCCTATGGAAGGGAGACGGAGGAGAAGATCGCGAATCACAGGAGGATGAGAGCGGGAAAGGGATTCCGGACGCTGGAGTGGTATCAGGATCTTTCTGGAAAACTGATCCAGGAAGGAAGCCCGTCCATGGAGAACGCATGCGTCCTTCTGGAATGCGTCTCAAACCTTACCGCCAATGAGATGTACATGGAAGGCGGCGCCGGGGAGCGCACTGTGGAAGCTGTGGTGCGCGGCGTGGGACTGCTGAAAAAAAAGTGCCGTCATCTGGTGGTGGTGACCAATGATGTATTTGCTGAATCTGTGCCGGATTCACCGGAGATGACAGCCTATAAGCAGAATCTGGCGCGGATCAGCCTTGCGCTGGCGGAGGCGGCGGACCGGGTCACGGAAGTAGTGTACGGGATCCCGGTCTGTCTGAAGGGGAGCGCGGCGGACCAGGAAAACGCGGCAGAGAACAGCAGGAGAGCACAGGAGAGAGGGAAAAGAAGGACATCCATGAAGCTTATAACAGGCGGCGCGTACCAGGGAAAGCTGGAGTATGCGAAGAAGATATACCCGGGTGCAGAGTGGACAGACGGAGCGGAATGTCCTCTGCAGGCGGTCACGGAATGTGGGGCGATGTACAATTTTCAGACGTTTGTTAGAAGGTGGCTGAAGGCAGGAATGACAAAGGAGGGATTGATCCGGGAGATCCTTGAGAAAAACATGCAGATGATCATAGTATGCGATGAGATCGGCTGCGGTCTTGTGCCGGTTGACGCCTTCGAGCGTGAGTACCGGGAGGCGGTCGGACGGATCTGCAGCGTACTTGCCGGAGAAGCGGAGAGAGTGGACCGTGTCGTCTGCGGGATCGGGACAAGGATCAAGTAAGGGATCAGGACAGAGTGGGCGAGAAACAGTATAACGGAAAAGAAAAAGGAGAGGTTCAGATATGCTGACAGAACTGGAGCAGGTTCGGCCTGCGGACATTGAGAAGAGAAGCTTTGAGATCATAACAGAGGAACTTGGGGACCGTGTGCTCCTGCCGGGGACAGAGCCGATCGTCAAGCGGTGCATCCATACCAGCGCGGATTTTGACTATGCGGACAATCTTGTATTTTCGGATCATGCGGTGGACAGAGCGCTGGACGCAGTCCGCCGCGGCGCATCTATTGTGACGGATACCCAGATGGCGCGCGCCGGGATCAACAAGAAGCGCCTTGCCCGGTATGGAGGAGAGGTACACTGCTTTATGTCAGATGAAGATGTGGCGGAGACAGCGCGCTTAAACGGCACGACAAGAGCCGCGGCGTGCATGGATAAGGCGGCGGAACTGTACGGGAACGAGAGGCTGATCTTTGCCGTGGGGAATGCCCCGACAGCTCTTGTGCGGCTCTATGAGCTGGTGAACGAAGGAGTTCTCAGGCCGGAACTGATCATCGGCGTTCCGGTGGGATTTGTCAATGTGGTACAGTCCAAGGAACTGATCCTGGGACTGAAGGATACGCCTTATATCGTGGCAAGAGGACGTAAGGGCGGCAGTAACATTGCGGCGTGCATCTGCAATGCGCTGCTCTATATGCTGAACGACTGAGCTGACGGAGGGAGAGAGATGGAGAGACCGTATTTTCCCATGTTTGTGGATCTGACAGGAAAGAATGTTCTGGTCGCAGGAGGCGGAAGGATCGCACTTCGGCGTGTGACGACTCTGCTCCGGTTCGGCGCGGCCATCCGTGTGGTCGCCCCACAGCTTTGCGGGGATCTGGAAGGCCTGGAGAAGGAAGGCAGAATCTGCGTGGAACGGAGGAGATACAGGAAGGGAGATGCCCGGGGCGCTGACCTTGTCCTCGCTGCCACCGACAGCCGGGAAGTCAACCGCGCGGTGCAGGCGGAGTGCAGGGAGAGCGGGATTCCGGTCAACGTTGCGGATGACAGGAACCTCTGCGACTTCTATTTCCCTTCGGTGGTGATGACCGATGATGTGGTCATCGGAATCAATTCCGGCGGGACAGATCCGGGAAAAGTGAAGGGGACGAGAAAGCTCATAGAAAAAGCACTGCTGGAAAAAAATACCTGAAAAATCTTGTATTTTCCGGAAAATATACTATAATGAAGATGTAAATAATCCCTAGTAAAATGCTGGGAATTAAAAATGTATTTGAAGGAGGATACAGATTATGGTGAATATACAGAAAGCGGCAGTGGTAGGATGCGGATTTGTAGGCTCTGCGATCGCTTATGCGCTGATGCAGCAGGGAACTTTTTCGGAACTGGTGCTCCTTGACGCTAACGGGGCCAAGGCAGAGGGGGAAGCCATGGATATCAGCCACGGCGTCCCGTTTGCCCATGCCATGGATATCCGGAAAGGAGAGTATGAGGATATCGCAGATGCGGGAGTGGTGATCATTACGGCAGGTGCCAACCAGAAGCCGGGCGAGAGCAGGCTGGATCTGGTGCAGAAGAACGCGGGGATCATGCGCTCGATCATCCGGGAGATCAAGCGGGTGAACTGCGAGGGGATCCTGCTGATCGTCTCGAATCCGGTGGACATCCTGACCCAGGTCGCGCTCGAGGAATCCGGATTTCCAAAAGAGCGGGTGATCGGTTCGGGAACTGTGCTGGACACGGCGCGGCTGAAATATCTGGTCAGCGGAAAGCTGGATGTGGACAGCCGTAACGTGCATGCATTTATCATCGGCGAACATGGCGACAGCGAACTGGCGGTGTGGAGCTGTGCGAATGTCTACGGCATCGATCTGGAAGAATTTGCCGCTTTAAGGGGATTCAGCAGCTTTGAGAAGGAAAAAGATGAGATCTATCATGCAGTCAGAGACAGTGCTTACGAGATCATCGAGCGCAAGGGAGCAACCTATTATGGTATCGGCATGGCAGCGACCCGCATTGCAGAGGCAATCGTGCGGGACAGCCATACGGTAGCCCCTGTGTCCGTTTCACTGAACGGGGAATACGGCCTTTCGGGACTGTGCCTGAGTATCCCGACCGTGATCGGAAACCGCGGCGCGGAGCAGATCCTTGAGATCCATCTCAGTGAGGATGAGATGGAGAAGCTGAGAAAATCAGCGGAGGAACTCAAAAAGGTCCTTGCACAGATCAGATAGGCCGCATTTCGAAACGAAATAATATGTAAGAAAATGGAAAAAAGACTTGGGTGCGCATGTGAACGCGCACCCAAGTCTTTTTTTCCAGTAAAAGCATAAGGAATCTGCTGTCGGAAAATGCTAGACTTACTTCCGGTACAGGAAAGACAGATCCGGCGGCGCCGCCCATGCAGGGGTTCCGCCGGGGACGGGAGTGAGCAGACATGAAGCACAGAGTACTGATCATCACGACGGTGAGCGGATTTTTATGGCAGTTTGAGAAAAACAGTGTGGAGATCCTGAAAAAGGCAGGAGCTGAGATCCATTATGCCTCCAACTTTCAGCACCCGGCATATGAATTCGACCCGTCTTATTTTGAGAAGAATGGGATCCGGATACACCATATTCCCATTGAGAAACTGCCCTGGAAACTTGGAAGGAATTTCCGGGCGCTTGTGAGACTGGCAGCGATCATCCGGAGGGAGAACATCGACACAGTGCACTGCCATAATCCGGTGGGCGGACTGCTGGGCAGGCTTGCAGCCCGGCTGTCGGGAAGGAGGCCTGCTGTCATCTATACGGCTCACGGGTTTCATTTCTATCAGGGGGCTCCGGCGCGGAACTGGCTGTTGTATTATACGGCAGAACGATTCCTGGCGCGCTGCACGGATGTGCTGATCACGATCAATAAAGAGGATGAGGAACACGCCCGACGCTTCCGCCTGAAGAGAGGCGGGAATGTCTTCCGGATCCCAGGGACGGGGGTGGATACGCGCAGATATATGCCCAGGCCCTGGCTCCGGGAGGAGGCGAGAAGACGGATGGGGGTAAAGAAGGACGAATTCTGTCTTCTGACAGCGGCGCTGCTGGATCCCGAGAAGAATCACGAGACCGTGCTCAGGATGCTGGCAGGGATGAAGGAGAAGACAGAACCCCCGATCCGGTATGTCATCTGCGGAGACGGACCGCACCGGCGGGTGCTGGAGGAGCTGACACGAAAATGGGGGCTGGAGGACCAGGTAATATTTCTTGGATTCTGCACAGACCTGGAGGTGCTCCTGCAGGGGGCAGATGTGTTCCTGTTCCCATCTCTAAGGGAAGGCCTCGGAATGGCGGCGCTGGAGGCGATGGCCTGCGGCGTGCCTGTAGTGGCGGCGCGGAACAGGGGGACTGTTGAATATGTGAGGAACGGGGAGAATGGATTCCTCTGCGAGGGAAGGAGCCCGGAGGACTTCAGAGATGCAGTGCTTCTTCTGCAGTCTGAGCCCGCGCTGCGGGAGGCTGCCGCTAGAAGGGCTGCCGGGGACAGCCTCGTTTTCGGCAGCGGCCGCACGGAAAAGGCGGTTGAGCAGATCTACAGAATGATATGGAAGGAGCGGGAAGATGAGTGTGAAGGTAAGCGTGATCATGAGCGTGTACAATCCCCATCCTTTTTCCCATCTGGAAAAGGCGGTGGAATCCATCCGGGATCAGACATGGAAGGACTGGGAGCTGCTGATCTACAATGACGGCTCTGACGCAGAGTATGGAAAGAAGATCCGGGAACTGGCTGAAGGGGATCCCCGGATCCGGTATCTGGAGGGCAGAATCAACCGGGGGATCGCTTTCGGGCTCAACCAGTGTATCCGTGCGGCGGAAGGGGAGTTCATTGCCCGGATGGACGGAGATGACGTTTCTCTTCCGGAGAGGCTGGAGCGGCAGATCGGTTTCCTTGAGAGACATCCGGAGTACGACTATGCAGGATGCAGTGCGTTCCTCATCAGCGGGGAGGGGATGTGGGGGCGGAGAAGGATGCCGGAGCGTCCGGAAAAGGAGGATTTTCTTCTGTATTCGCCCTTTATTCATCCTTCCGTGGTCTTCCGCAGAGAAGTTTTTGAAAAATATGGAAATTACAGCCAATCCAGACAGACGCTCCGATGCGAGGACTATGAACTTTTCATGCGGCTGTATATTTCGGGCAGTTATGGGTACAATCTTCAGGAAGAGCTGTTCTGCTACCGGGAGGACCGGGACAGCTTCCGGAAGAGGAAACTCCGCTTCAGGATCGATGAGACAAGACTCCGGGCAAGATGGTTCGGGCGTCTGGGACTGGGCGGGATAAAGGGCCGGCTGTACCGGTACAGGCCCCTTGCCGGAGGCGTGATCCCCGCAGCCCTTGGCTGCAGGATCAAGCGGTATCAGGCGGCAGAGAAGGGGAGGAAATATGGAACAGACAGATCAGACATATCTGGAGACAATTGAACAGAGCGCAGAGCAGATACTTGCCCCTGTGCTCGTGGAATTTGTGGAGTGGATCTTGAGATCCGCCGGGAGACACGGGATCCGGCGGATCTATTTTCTTGCCCGGGACGGATACCCCATGTACCGGGCGGCTGAGATCCTTTCAGCGGGGATGAGCCCGCGGATCGAGTGCCGGTATCTGAGATGCTCCAGGTATTCCCTCCGGGTTCCCTCCTTCTGCCTGCTGGGGAGAGCTGCCGTAGATCAGATCTGTCTCGGCGGAATTGATGTTACTCTGAGGAAAGTGTTAAAGCGCGGCGGCCTGACAGAGCAGGAGGCAGAGGAGACCGCGCGGGCGATGGGCAGGGAGGAGGAACTGGACCGGATTCTGTCCTACAGGCAGGTACGAAGCCTGCGCGGGGTGCTTGCCCGCACTGAGCTGTTCTGGGAATATGTGTCGCTTCACGCGAAGAAAGCATATGACGGGACGGTGGGGTATCTGCGGTCACAAGGACTCTTCGAGGATATGGATTATGCAGTCGCAGACAGCGGATGGACTGGGAGTATCCAGCGGACGCTGTCGATGCTGGTCTCCTCCGCGGGATACCAGGGACAGATCACGGGATACTATTTCGGACTCTGGCATATCCCGGCAGATGCGGAGAAAGGGGAATATCATGCGTATTATTTCGGCCCTCTGGGAAAGATAAGGAGGAAGGCATCTTTTTCTAACAGTCTGTTCGAATGCATCTGCAGCGAGCCCGCAGGGATGACCACAGGATATCGGCGTACAGCGGAAGGATATGTGCCCGAGGAAGAACCGGGAAGGATCGAGAACCAGGAAGCGCTGGAACTGATCCACCAAGCGGTCATCCGAAGAGCGGAACAGGAGGTCCGGAGGAGGCCCGGGAAACCGGCGCTTCTGCGGGAAGCCCGGGGGAGCAGGGGAAAGCCGGCAGAGGACAGGGAAAAGAAGGGAAGACAGACAAGGGCGCAGAAGAGGACATGGAAAAAGTTCCGGCAGCTCATGGGCCGCCCTGACAGAGCGCAGGCAGAGGCATTCGGGAGAATGAAGTTTACCGATGATGTGCTGGACGCCGGTCATCTGCTGGCGCCGCAGCTGACAGAACAGGAAATCCGGCAGAATCACTTTGCGGCGAAGATCATGGCCATGACCGGCGTGCGGAAAACAACGGTGCGGGAGAGTGCCTGGATGGAGGGGAGCATTGTTCGGAGCGGAGGGGCGGTGCGCTGGCATCTGCTCCAGAACAGGATATATAAATATTTGCTTTATATTAAAAAAGATATTTTGGAAAGGATAAAATGATGAACAGGCAGTCGCTTTTTGTGATACAGGAGCTTGTATCAAGGGAAATCCGGAGAAAATACAGCAGGTCAAAGCTGGGGATCCTGTGGAGTGTACTCAATCCCCTGCTCTCAATGGCTGTTCTGTCGCTGATCTTTTCCACTATGTTCCGACGGTCGATCGAGAATTATCCGGTCTACTATCTGACCGGATTCCTGATCTGGAATTTTTTTACGACGGCCACAAACACAGGCATGACCGCGCTGGCGGACAATCAGATGCTGATCCTTCAGGTGAAGCTTCCGCGGTCTGTGTTCCCCCTGGCAAGGGTGTGCACAGCGTTTGTCAATTTCCTGTATTCCCTGATCGCATATCTCTGTATCCTGCTGTTCTTCCGCATCCCCCTTACATGGTACATGCTTTTGTATCCGGTCATCACAGCCATGGTATTCCTGTTTGCTCTGGGGCTGAGCTATATACTGTCCGTGCTCTATGTTTTCTTCGGAGATGTGAGGCACCTCTATTCCGTGGTGCTCACGCTGTGGATGTATCTTTCCGCGCTGTTTTACCCTCTGGAGCTTCTTCCGGCAGGGATGCAGCTGCTGATCCGGCAGAACCCGGTCTATAATTTCATCGCAGCGGCAAGAGACTGTATCCTGTACGGGACCATGCCGGGGGGAGCAGTGTGGGTCCGGATGATCCTGTGGAGCGGAGGGATCTTCCTGACCGGAACATGGATCTTCCGGGAGAGCCAGAACCGGATCGTCCAGAAGCTTTGAGAGACGCAGAGGAGAGCGGGAATCCTGAATCAGAACGGAGCGGAAAGGAGACCGGAACGACAGAAGGAATGAGTGGACAGGACAAACAGAAGCGCTGAAGAAAAGGAGGCAGAGAGATGGGAGAAGAGCGTCCGGAAAAACGCAGTGAGACAGAGCGGAGGAGAAGACCGGTGATCTCGGTCCGAAACGTGAGCATGTTCTTTCGTGTCCCTGTGGAGAATACATCAAGTCTGAAGGAATTCGTCATCAGTATGGCCACGGGAAAGAACCGGTACCGGACGCTGCGGGCGCTGAACGGGATTCGGTTCGACGTATATAAGGGAGAGATCGTCGGGATCATCGGGACAAACGGTTCGGGAAAGAGCACCCTGCTGAAGATTATCTCCGGCGCCATGACTCCTACCAGAGGGCGCGTGATCACGAATCAGAAGAACATTCAGCTTCTGACGCTGGGGACCGGATTCGACCGTGAACTGACGGCGAGAGAGAATGTGTATCTGAACGGCGCGATCCTGGGATACAGCCGGGAGTTCATCCGCCGGAAGTATGACAGCATCGTGGAGTTTTCGGAACTGGAGGGCTTCATGGAGCAGAAGGTGAAGAATTTTTCATCAGGCATGGTCTCCCGCCTGGGATTTGCCGTGGCAACGGCGAGGGACACACCGGGGATCCTGATCCTGGATGAGGTGCTGAGCGTGGGGGACATGTTCTTTAAGGAAAAGAGCGGCAGGAAGATCCAGGAGATGATCCACAGCGGTGCCACAGTCCTGATCGTTTCTCATTCTACGGAAACGATCCTCAGAAACTGTACCCGGGCAGTCTGGATCGAGAAAGGGGTCCAGAAGATGACGGGAGATCCGGAAGCAGTGTGCCGGGCGTATATCGAATATGGAAAGAAGAGAAAGGGCGGAGCAGGATGACAGAGAATCTCAGAAACAGGATCTATCGTCTGCTGGTGAACCGGATCCCAGGGATACGCGCCAGATATCTGAAGATGAGGCAGGATTCCTGCGGAGCTGCGGGGAGACTTTGGTGTTTTGCGGCGCTTGTGTGGTGGAATTTCAGCTGGTATTTCCTGAGGCGCAGAGATCTGCTCTGTCCGGTGAGCTATGGATATTATGAGAGGAAACGGCAGATGCCGGGGGAGTCGGACAATCCGGAAATGGAAGAGCCGGACGCGCTGATCAGTAAACTGAAAAATTATGATGTCATTTCATTTGATATTTTCGATACGCTTTTGCTTCGCCCTTTTTCTGAACCGTCTGAACTGTTCTATTTTCTGGGCATAGAATTTTCCTGTCCCGATCTGCGCAGGATCCGCCAGGAAGCAGAATCCGAAGCCAGAAAGCGGCGGGGAGGAAAAAGCGGGGAGGTGACACTGTCCGAGATCTGGGACGAGATGGAGCGTCTGACCGGGATCCCGGCGGAGAAAGGAATGGAGGCGGAGCGGGAACTGGAACGAAAGTACTGTCTTGCCAATCCGTATTTTCTGCCTGTCCTGGAAGCGCTGAGGAAAAGCGGACGGAGTCTGGTCGTGACCAGCGACATGTACCTTGAGACAGAGTTTCTGAAAGACCTCCTTGAGAGGAAAGGACTGGGGAGATTCGACGGATATTATATCTCTTCAGAATACAGGGAGTCCAAGCATAGGGGAGGACTCTACCGGATCGTGAGAATGGAAACAGGGAACGGACGCGGAAAGAAAAAATATGCCCATGTGGGGGACAATGTACAGGCTGATCTCCGGATGGCGCGGCGGGCAGGATTCACCGCGTTCCTGTATCCAAATCCCCAGAAAACGGGGAACAGGTACCGCCCCATGGACATGTCCCCGATCACAGGGGCCATGTACCGTGGGATCGTTAATATACGGCTTCATTCAGAAAAGAAGAAATATGGATATTTCTATGAATATGGATATCTTTACGGAGGCATACTCGCAATAGGATACTGCAGGTTCATACACCGGTATGCGGCGGAAAAGAAGATCGAAAGGATCTGGTTCCTGGCAAGAGACGGAGAGATCCTGAAGAAGGTCTATGACATTCTGTATCCGGAGGAGGAGACGGACTACGTCCTCTGGTCCAGAAATGTATCCACCCGTCTTCTTGCAGATGTGTACCGGTATGATTACTTCCAGCGCTTTCTTTTTCAGAAGGTGAATCAGGGATACCGCCTGGAGCAGATTTTCTCCAGCATGGGGCTGGGTGTTCTGCTGGATGACGCCTGCGGACGCATGGAATGCAGCAGGAGAGACCGGCTGACAGAGGATCTTGCACGCCGATGCAGAGAGTACCTGCTCTCTGTGTGGGAGCAGGTCTCTTCCATATACAGCGAGGAACGCCTGGCAGCGGGGAGATATCTCAAGAGACTGGCAGAAGGATCTGGTTCGGCAGCTGCGGTGGATGTCGGGTGGGCCGGAAGCGGGGCTGCTGCTCTGGGCAGGATGATGGATCAGGTTCTCCATCTTCCTTTTACAGTCTACGGGGTGGTCATGGGAACGAATACCGCGCACAATCTCTCCCCGGATGTGAGCGAAGGGTTTTTCTTCTCCGGGCAGATGGAAAGCTACCTTTTTTCTCAGCAGAAGAACCGGGATCTGTGGAAATATCATGACCTCAGCAGGAAGCATAACCTGTACATGGAGCTGCTCTTTACCTCCGCTTTCCCGTCGCTGAAAGGCTTTGGCACCGGAACAGATGGAGAGACAGTGTTCCGGTTCGGAAGGAAAGAAAGACACGCCCGGGAGATCCGGCAGATCCAGGAAGGGATCCTGGATTATGTGGAGGATTATAGAAGGTATTTCGGAGATCTGCTCTCAGAGGGGACCGGGGAAATCTCCGGGAGGGACGCCTATGCTCCCATCCTGCTCTTTCTGGGAGACAGAAAAGCACAGAGGAGGCTGGAAGAGGGCTTCTGCTGGGATACAGATCAAAATGTGGAATAAAATGAAAGCATCAGGTATGAAAAAATGAGGAACGGACAGACTATTTTCAGAGCGGTGAAACTGCTGACAGGGGGAGCCCTCCTGCTGGTGTATTTTGCCGCTGCCGCCTGGGTCATGAGGCAGCTCTGGAGTACACGGTCCCTTCCGGTCACGATCCTCTATATCGTGATGCTGGAAGGCGCCTGGCTCCTGCTGGAGGCAGGGAACATTGAACAGAGAAGACTGCTGGATCTTGTTTACGGCCAGTTCTTCGGGGCAGTGTGCGCCAATCTTTTTTTCGGAGCGCTGATGTGCACTGTCACAGAGTACTCTCTCTGGGAAATCGTAAAAGAATTCCTTCTTCTGACACTTCTGGAGGCAGCGGCGGGGACGGCGCGTGCGGTCTCGCTCTTTTCGCTGTACCTCAGAGGGCGGGCGTTCAAGGAGGCGCTCTTTGTCTACGGGGACAGAGAAGATCCTGAGAACAGCAGGGAATACAACAATCGGATCAATCGGTATTTCCACATTGCGAAGGCCGTCCATTACAGAGCCGGGAAGGAGAAATTGGCCGACCTGATCGACCGGTACGGTGCAGTCTGCCTCGGTGATCTCCCTTATGAGGATAGAAATCAGATCATGAAAATGTGCATCAGACATGATAAAGATTGCTATAGTATTCCAAAAGTTTCTGACATCTATATTCAGAATGCAGGAATACTGAGATTGTACGACAAGGTGCTGTTCAAGTATCGACAGGGAGATCTGACCGCGGAACAGAAATTTCTGAAGCGGGCAGAAGATATCCTGACCGCACTGCTCCTTATGGTACTCCTGTCTCCGGTCATGGCGGTGACGGCGCTCCTGATCCGGCTCGAGGACGGCGGTCCTGTGCTGTACCGGCAGAAGAGGATCACAAAGGGCGGGAGAGAATTTGAGATGCTGAAGTTCCGCAGTATGAACGTGGATGCGGAGAAGGACGGCCCCAGGCTCGCCGCGAAGAATGATTCCAGGGTGACAAAGGTAGGAAAGGTGATCCGCAACCTTCATTTCGACGAGCTGCCTCAGCTGATCAATGTGCTTAAGGGAGATATGTCCATGGTAGGACCCAGGCCGGAGCGGAGAGAATTTGTGGAGGAATACTCCCGGATCATCCCGGAGTTTACGGAACGGCTCAAGGTCCGGGGCGGGCTGACCGGATATGCACAGATCTACGGGAAGTACAGCACCGGTCCTGAAGATAAGATCAAATATGATCTGATCTATATTTACAATTATTCTCTGGGGCTGGATATCCGCCTTCTGTTCCTGACCGTGCGGATCCTGTTTCAGAAGGAAAATGCAGAGGGAGTGGATGAGGGGATGCGAAGCGCTGTGGGAAATCCGGGAGAACGCAGCACAAAGGAGTGAAACCGGAAATGAAAAAGCGGGAAGAAGGAGAACAGAAATGGAAAAGATCAGACTTCTGGACTGTACACTCAGAGACGGGGGATATATCAACGGATGGGATTTCGGAGAGAAGACGATAAAGAAGATCATTGCAGAACTTGTGAGGGCGGGCACGGATCTGATCGAGGCCGGCTTCCTGAGAGACTGTGAATATCAGAGAGACCGAACCCTGTTCAACTCAGTCAGTGAACTGAAGCAGATCCTCCCGGAGGAACACGGACGGACAGGATTTGTGGTCATGGCGCTCCATGACCAGTATGACGTCCGGAAACTGGAGGAGAATGACGGGACGGTCTCCGCCGTGAGAGTCACCTTCCACGACTATGATGTGGAGGAGGGGATGACGTTCTGCGGAAGAGTGATGGAGAAAGGATATACGCTCTTTGTAAACCCGATCAATATCATGGGCTATGAGGACGGGGAGCTTCTCCGTCTGCTGGAAAAGGTCAACCGGCTCGGGCCTGACGGCTTCTCCATCGTGGATACCTTCGGTTCCATGACAAAGAAGGAGCTCATCCGGATCTATTCCCTCTGTGAGAACAATCTGGAGGAAGGGATCACATTGGGGCTCCACCTCCATGAGAACATGGCTCAGTCCTTTCTTCTCGCCCAGTCCTTTCTGGAAATGCGGGCGCAGGAGAGAAACTGTGTGGTAGATGCCTCACTCAACGGCATGGGGCGCGTGCCGGGGAACCTCTGTATTGAGCTGATCATGGATTATCTGAACAGGAACTATTCGAAGAGCTATGATATAGACCCGGTGCTGGATGCCATAGAGAAGTATATCACGCCTGCCCGGGAGCAGGAATCCTGGGGGTATATGGCGGAGTACTTCCTGTCGGCAAAGTTTAATGTGCACCGGAATTATGCCGAGTATCTTCTGTCAGAAGGATGCTTTACGGCAAAAGACATGCATCGGATCCTGCAGGAGATCCCGAAGGAGAAAAAGAGCGCCTACGATGAAAAGTATATCGCTGCACTGTGCGGAGAGTACCGAAGCAGTGCAGCAGAGTGAGACATCACCCGGAAGGAGGAAATGCAGATGAAGGTTGTAGAGACACTGGAACTGATCCGCTGGCTGATTTTGGATGTGGACGGTACGATGACGGACGGAGGCATCTACCTGGACGGAAATGGCCTGGAGATAAAGAAGTTCACAGTACAGGACGGCGCCGCCGTCCTTCTTGCCAAGGCGGCCGGCATCGAGCCTGTCATCCTGACAGGCAGAGAGAGCGGGTGCGTGTCAAAGCGTGCCGGGGAACTGGGGATCCGCTGTGTTTTCCAGAATGTAAAAAATAAAAAGGAGTTCCTCATCAGATTCCTGGAAGAACATCAGATCCCGCCGGAAGAGGCAGCCTATGTGGGCGATGACCTGAACGACCTTGGGGCGATGAGATGCGTGGGAACAGCAGTTTGTCCCCAGAATGCGGCAAAACAGGTCAAGTCCTGCTGCTCCTACGTGCTCTCCAGCCGGGGCGGCGAGGGGGCAGTCCGGGAATTCGTGGAGATGATCCTTGAGAAGAGGGGAATCCTGGATGAGTGCGCGGAGAAACTGTGGGGCTGAGACACGGCAGGCTGAAAGGGGGAGAAAACGGTGAAGGACTGGCTGTATGACAGGATCGTCCGGAGGAATGACAGGATCCGGACAGAATATGAGCGGTATGTCAGGGGACATTTCGAAGAACACAGGAAGAAGAGGCTGAAACACTGGTTCGTTCTCCTTATCCTCTCCTGGAAGTACAGGGACAGCCGGCAGAAACGGATTCCGTCTATCGCTCTTATGAAGCAGAAAAAGGATACGGCGAAGATCCGCATGGAATGGATTCCCGGAGCGGTCTGCTATAACATCTATGTCTCTCTGGACGCCGTTCACTACCGGTTCCTTGAGAAGCAGGAGAGGCATATCTATACAGCATCCGGGATTGCCCCGGAGACGGTGTGCTTTTTCAAGTACAAAGTGTCCATGGACGGGAAGAACTACGGGCCGTTCTCGGAGATCCTCACCGTATCTACAGTGAAGAGCCAGGAGCTCTTCTTTATGGAGAAGCTCGCGCAGACAGCGCACGGCGGATCCGGACCGGCTCCGGCGTCGGGAAAAGGCGGCTCCCAGGGCGGAAGGAGGTCTCTTGTGCTGGCGGAAAACGGAGCGGGAGACGGAAGTGTCTGTCTTGCCTGGGAGAAGATTTCGGGAGCTCTCCACTATCATCTCTACCGGTCTTCTGCTGAGGAGGGGCGGCGTTTTCTGATCCGGACCGGGAAGACGTCATATCGGGATACAGAAGCAGAGGGCGGGAGGAAATATGAGTACAGCCTGAAATATACGATGGACGGACGCCGCTATCAGGACTACCCCGGAACCCTTTCCGTCACCGCACCCTATAGTCGGTACCGCAACAGGAACAGCGGGAGGCTTTTTGAAAAAGGCGCAGAATCCACAGCATCCAACCGAACCTCCCCAATGCATCTGGCAAAGGGGATGATGCCCTATGATGTGATCTCCTTCGACGTGTTTGACACTCTGGTGCTGCGGCCTTTCTCCCGACCGTCAGATCTCTTTATCCTTGTAGGGGAGCGGCTGAATATCATGGATTTCTGTGAGATCAGGATCCATGCAGAGCAGGAGGCGAGGAGAATCAGCGAGCTGGAACGGGGAAATAAGGAAGTGACATTGCTCGACATCTACCGCCTGGTCGAGGAGGAGACCGGTGTGGAAGCTGAGAAGGGAGCAGAGACAGAATTCGCTGTAGAGTGCAGCCTGTGCTATGCCAACCCTTATATGGCAGAAGTCTTCCGCATGATGAAGGGGCAGAAAAAGATCATCGCAGCAGTGTCGGACATGTATCTTCCGGAGGAAAAAATGCGGCTGCTGCTGGAACGCTGCGGATATGAGGGGTTCGACTCTATTCTTGTTTCCTGCGACTATAACTGCTCCAAGAGAAACGGCGGCCTGTACGATATCCTGAGGCAGCGCTATCCGCAGAAGCTTGTCCATGTGGGTGATAATCCGGTATCGGATATTGAGGCGGCGGAGAAGAAGGGAATCGATACGCGCTATTATCAAAATGTGAATGAGGCGGGCAGCCCCTTCCGGGCGGGAGATATGTCACGGCTTGCAGGTTCCGCCTACCGGGGGATCGTCAACGCCAGGCTCCACTGCGGAAGGTATCATTACAGCCCGTATTATGAAGTGGGATTTGTCTATACCGGTCTCTATGTGATGGGATTCTGCCAGTGGATCTGGCGTTACGCGAAGGAGCATCAGCTGGATCGGGTCCTGTTCCTCGCCCGGGAGGGGGATCTGTATCAGAAGGTATTCCGCCAGATGCATCCGGAGATGCCTTCAGAGTATGTGCTCTGGTCCCGGATTCCAGTGGTGAAGACCATTGTCGGGAAGAACAGGCACCCCTATCTTCTTCAGATCATCCATCACAAGGCGAACGCGCTGTACAAATCGAAGGTGGGGATTTTGTTTGACCGTACCGGGATCGGGGCTCTGAAGAAGTATTTCCGGGATTACCGTATCCGTGAGGAAGAATACCTGACCCCGGAGAATGAAAAGATCGTACGCCGCCTTGTGGTCGAACACTGGGATGAAGTGTGCGCCTGTTATCAGGAGGATCAGGATCATATCCGGGAGTATCTTCTTGATAAGATCGGAGACGCGTGCAGGGCAGCGGTCGTGGACGTGGGATGGTCGGGCAACAATGTGCTCCAGGTCAAATATCTGCTGGAACAGGAGTATCAGAGCGGGTGTGAGATCCACTGTCTGCTGGCGGCGGCTCGGAATGTGAACGATACTTACATGGCGGGGATGATGCAGAGGCAGGAAGTGAAGACCTATATCTTTTCCAATATGCAGAACAAAGGACTGCACGACGCCCATCAGGAGGAGAACAGTCGTCTGAACTCCTTTTTCTTTGAGATCCTGACCCAGTCCAGCACACCTACCTTTCTCGGGTTCGACAGGGAAGGGCGGTTCCTCTACGATATTCCGGAAGTGGAGAACTACGCACACAACAGCGAGATCCACAGAGGAGCCCTTGATTTTGCCCGGGAGTATCAGACGAGATTCAGGGAGTATCCGTTTATGCTGGATATCTCGGGACATGACGCCTACATGCCGTTCCAGTACTTCTCGAGGAATCTTTCATGGCTGCGCAGATATTTCGGAGGCTGGCTCTTCGGAAGGGATCTGTTCGCGACCCAGGAGAAGGCGGTCATGGAGTCCGTGTCCGATGTAATGAAGAAAGCAGGTCTATGGGAGGAAGACGTATGATACTGTATCAGGCGCTGTCGTCGTATCAGATCCTGGAGTGCATCGTGCACAGACAGGTCTATTACAGAGAAGAAAAATGCATCCTGATCCTCGGAACCTATATTACCGAACGGATGCCCCGTTACCGGGAACTGGAGACGAAGAAACTTTTCGACGAGGTGTACCTGTTCCGGTTCGGAGGGTACAGGGGCAGCGGGGAAGAGATCATCCGGGAGACTGGGGAAGAGCTTCGGCGGACTCTTCCTTATGATATCCGAAGCTTTGAGAAGATCCTTGCGGCGGGCATCCACACCTATCTGCAGGCATATCTCATCTCAGAAGGAATTCCTTTTGAGATGTTCGAGGACGGCAGCGGGGCGCTGAGCCGGCCGTGGATCCTTGCGGAGATCCACAGAAAAAGCGCTCCGGACAGATATTCTCTTATTGAGCAGTACGGGCTGTATGACCACAGAAGTCCCCTGATCACAAAAAAGTACTGTGATATGAAGGCGCAGGAACCTGATTTCCGGGATGAGCGGGCGGCAGACTTTCAGGTCATGGAGCAGTTCAGGGAACTTCCGGAGAGGCTTCAGGAGGAGATCAGAAACGTGTTCGATGTGCCGCGGCTTCAGGCGTCTCCGGATGCAGTCCTCCTGCTCACCCAGCAGTTTGCAGGCCTCGGTCAGCTGTCCCTGGATGGTCAGATCAGCATCTACCGCCATCTCTATGACTATTATCTGAGAGAACGGGAGGTCCTGATCAAGCCGCATCCGGACGACATCCTGTACTATGGCCTTCTGTTCCCGGAGTCGGAGATCATACGGGAGAGGTTCCCGTCGGAACTCCTCCCGCTGGCATTTCACAGACTTCCGGGGACGGTCTGCACGGTCAGCTCTACCGGGATCAATCAGATCCGGCGGGAGTTTACGGAAGAGATCGTGTTCAACGCCGAATATGAGCGGACATACCGTTATGACGCGCTCTATGATATAGCGCTGAAGCTGGCGGAAGAGCTCGGGGCAGAGACGATCCGCGCGTTTGGCATGAACATGACGCAGCTTGAAAATCTTGCATCGTGCCGATGCTGCCGGCGGGGGAAATTTCAGATCGAGGAAGGAATGCAGGGGAAAACTACCTTTTCTTCCGGGAGCAGAGTCCTGTATCTCTGCGGGGACAGGGCAGAGGAAAGCAAGATCCGGGATCTCACGGAGAGTGTATGTATCGGCCGGGAAGAGTCTGTGCAGGGGATCCTGTTCCTGAATGAAGAAGAGCAGTATCCGATGTATACTCCGGGGAGAAAAGAGGAGTTCCTGCGGATGCTTCCCGTTGCAGTCAGAAAGGAGAGCAGAGAAGGGCCGGATGCGGACGGAACCCGGACGGGCATGGAAGAAGAAACAAAAGAATGGGAGCATGCAATGTATTTTTATTCGGAGAAAGAAGAGGTGAGAAGGATGGTCTCAGAGTTTGAGGCGGAGGAGGAACTGCAGCGGGAGGGAGCAGAGATCACGGTCAGAAAGATGACGGAGGAGCAGATCCGCATCCGGATGCTGGAAGGGATCCTGGCAGCGACGGAGAGGCGGCTTTTCGAATATATCGAATCGGAAAAGGAACTGCGGCGGGAGCTTGAAACCCTGAAAGCGCAGGGAAGGGAGGGCGGATCATGAGGACGGCAGGGATCATACCTGCCCGGTATGCTTCCACCAGGCTCCCGGGCAAACCACTGCTGGAGATTGAAGGCAGGCCGATGATCTGGTGGGTCTATCAGAGGGCAGCGCAGGCGGACCGGCTGGACGAGCTCTGTGTGGCGGCGGACGACGAGCGGATCATGGATGCCTGCAGAAGATTCGGGATCCCTGCCGTCATGACAGCGGATACGCACCGGTGCGCTGCGGAGCGTCTCGCAGAGGCGTCGGATCAGATCCGGGCGGACTTCTATGTGCAGATCAACGGGGATGAGCCGCTGATCTTCCCGGATAATATCAATGCCGCCGTGCCGGACCAGGTCCCGGAAGAGGAGGAGTACGGGACAAATATCATCACCGGGATGAAAGATCCGGCGGAAGTCCTGGACCCTTCTAATATCAAAGTCGTGTTCGATGAAGCATTCCGCGCCCTCTACATGTCCAGGTCTCCGGTTCCGTGCCCGTTTTTATCCATTGATTTTCCTTATTACAAGCATGTGGGCATTATCGGATACAATAAGCCCATGCTGAATTTTTATATGCATTCAGAACCAGGCAGATTTGAGAAGATCGAGGGCATTGACACCCTCCGGTTTCTCGATTACGGGAAATATCTTCAGTTTATCCGGGTGGAAAAGACAGAAAGCCTTTCCGTGGATACCGCCAAGGACCTGGAACGAGTGAGGCGGAGGATCGCGGGCTGAAGTGCGGACTACGGGTTTGAAAGAGATATAGGGAGATGGACTATTGTGATAATTTGGACATAATATACAAAATATGTGACTGAATTATGAATTTATATCTGAATAAATAAAAATAATCACGAAAATTACTGGAAATAAAATGAAAAAGTTGGAAAATATTTACTATAATGATAAAATAAAATTGCTAATTGTATAGATTGGATTGTTACCTTGCAAGGGCAAAACCGGATTTGAGAATCAAGGAGATGAAAATCTACTTTATGAAGGCGTCTTCTTGTTTACAGAATCCGGTTTTTTTATAGGAATCTGATCTGTACAAGGTTTAAGACTTTTCGGGATTTCATGAAGACGGGCTGGAGATCCTGAAAAAATCACTAAAAGAAGGAGGAAAAAAGGAACATGAAAAAAGTGAAAAAACGAGTGGCAGGATTTCTGCTCGCCATATGCATGATCCTGTCCTGCGTTCCTGTTCCGGCTCAGGCGGCCGCCTCGGATAACCTGGCGCTGAACAGACCGGCATCGGCAAGCGATGTCGAATCAGGCACCAGCTTTACCGCGGACAAAGCGGTGGACGGCAGTTCAAGTACAAGATGGGCCACGAACAGGGACACGAATGCAGTCAAGACGCCAAGGTGGCTCCAGATTGATTTTGAGAGCACCGTGACCTTTGACACTGTGGACATTTCCTGGGAGCAGGCGAATATCCTCTCCTATGAGATCCAGGTGTCTGATGACGCAGGTGAAGATTCATGGACAACGGTATATTCCAGAGAATCACAGCCCACCATGACAGAGGAGAGTATTTCTCTTTCATCCCCTGCGTCCGGACGTTACATGAGGATCTACGTGTCTGATTTCGGAGGCGACTGGGCGTCTGTTTCCATCTATGAGGTAGGCGTCTACTACCTCGCAGGCGGAGAAGGCCCGTCGGATCCTGACGGGAACTATACGATCTATCCGATCCCCCAGAAGGTGACGGATGAGGATGGCACAGTCGATCTCACCGACACAGTGAACGTGGTCGCGGAGGACGGGATCGACACGGTGACCCTTGACCGTGCCGACGAGGTTCTGACCGAGAACGGACTCACGCCTCAGTTCGACAGCGAACCGTCTGATGAGTATACCAATCTGTATATCGGCGTTGACGGCTCAGGAGGCGCCGCGGATTCTCTGGAGAATATTCCGCGAGAGGTGTTCGAAGAAGGTGAGAACAAGTACGATATGCACGTGGTGAAGGTCTTTGAGGATGGAGATATCGTGATCCTCGGCAAAGATACCGACGCCGCGTTCTACGGTCTGGCGACGCTGGAGCAGATGCTGGATCAGACGGAAGACGGACAGCTTAAGATCTCTACTTTTGAGGACTATGCATTCCAGAAATACCGCGGGTGTGTGGAGGGATATTATGGTTATCCCTGGAGCGTGGAGGGAACGCTGAGCTGGTTTGATTTTGCAAAGAGATATAAGATGAACACCTTCCTCTACGGACCGAAGAACGATCCCTATCATCTCGGCCAGTGGGATGAGGAATACCCCACGGAAGTGACGGAGGAAGAAGCAGAACTGGGGCTGCGCACCCAGGACGAGATGCGTCAGTATGCGGAGAAGGCCGCAGAGTGCAATGTAGACTTTGTGTGGGTGGCGCATCCGGCCATGAAGAAGCCCATTGACTTCACAAATGAGGAAACAGTGGACGAAGGCGTGGCACGCCTGATGACGAAGTTTGAGCATATGTATGACCTTGGAGTACGGCAGTTCGGTATCTTTGTGGATGACATCGACATGTCCACAGCGGCCGCGACATGCGATATGCAGATCTATATGCTCAACCAGGCGCAGGAGAAGCTGTATGATACATACAATACGGAAGGAACGGCAGCGGAAGACTGTGTGAAGCCGCTCTTCTTCACACCTGCGTGGTACACCACCGGCAGCGGCGGAGCATCCACCTATATGCCTCGGTTCCGCGCACTCCATGAGGACATCGAGATCTGTTTCACCGGCAACAACGTGTTCTCGAACATCAGTAATTCAAGCGCTGCGACGTTCAAGAACTGGATCGGCCGCGAGCCGGTCATGTGGTGGAACTATCCGGTAAACGACAACGTGGACAACGTCTATTACACGAACCCCATAGATCATTTTTATTCGCTGGATTCCAATCCTTCGAACTTAAAGGGAGTGATCTCCAACCCGATGAACTATTCAGAGTCATCGAAGGTGGCGTTCTTCGGCCTGGCAGATTACACCTGGAATCCGCAGGCTTTTGATGCGGACGAGAACTGGGAGCACTGCTTTGACGCGATCCTCCCGGATGATCCGGAGATGGCGCAGGCGCTGAAGGTCGTATACGGAAGTATGAACTATGACTATGAGCCGGCGGACCTGACCCGTCTGTACGCACAGTACGGAAGTGGAAATGACGCGGCAGCGGCAGAGCTTATGGATAAAATGTATGAGATCGTCGACTCCATTGAGATGCTGGAGACGCTCAAGGACAGCGATGATCCGGTGAAGCGTCTGATCGTGGATGAGGCGCAGGCCACCATCAACAAACTCTACGATATGGCGGCGGCCATCGGAGGAGCTATGGCGGCAGTATCTTCCGATGACCCGCTGGTACAGACACACGGATACTATCTTGCCAATGAAGCGTTCGAACGATTCAGCATTGAGAGGAACCCCAGATACCAGATCATTGCGCTGGAGGGATCCGGGGAAGATTATTACTACAGTACCTGGTATGCGAACCCGTCGGATAACCGGATGAAGAGCTTTGTGACGACTGCCATGGACGCCATCAGCGACTTCGACGTCAGCGCTCTTGACACCAGCGCGGCAGATATCCGGAGCGTTGTGATCTCCCCGTCGGACGGCGTGGAAGTACGCCAGGGCGAGAGCCTGCAGTTTACCGCAGCTGTGGAAGCAGGACAGGAGAACACGGACGATGTGATCTGGACGGTGGACGGAAACACCGGAGACGGGACCGTGATCAACTGGAACGGGATCCTGACGCTGGATACAAACGAGCTCTCACCGACCGTGACAGTGAAAGCGGTTTCCGCTTATGACGATACAGTATTCGACACAGTGGAAGTGACGGTTGCGGACCGTATCTATGTGGATCCCACGATCCCGGTGAACCAGGCCTATGGTGCGAAAGTGCTGGGCGCTTCCGGAAATCCGGGAGTGGGCGGCGGACCGGAGAACCTCTTTGATGAGAGCGAGGACGGCTCCAAGTGGTGCCCGGGCGACAATACCCGTTACAATCACTGGGCAGCCTTTGACCTGGGCGCGGAGAAGACGATCTACACCTGGGAGACCGTGCATGCGGGAGTGGAGCATGAACTGGATATCTCCTCCGACTTCTCCCTTCAGATCCTTGCGGATCCGAACGCCACGGAGGAACAGCTTTCGGATTCTTCCTATCTCGGAAATGCGGCAAACTGGATTACAGTTGCCGAGTACAGGGACAATACGGAAAATATTACAGATTACGAGTTTGACGAGCCGGTCACAGCGCGGTATTTCCGCCTCTATGTGGCCGACGGATGCCAGGACGGCGTGCCCTACGCAGCGACACGTATCTATGAACTCCGCCTGTTCGGAGTGGATACCGCTACAGTGGCGCGCACCCACAGCCTGACCATCGATCCTTCCATCACAGGCGGAACGGTCTCCACAGACGCGTCCAACTATGAGGAAGGGGCAAAAGTCAATATCTATATCGAGCCGGAGGAAGGATATCAGCTTGCAGAAGGCTCGCTGAAGTACAATGATACAGTGATCGAGGGGACAAGCTTCCTGATGCCGGCGGAGGATGTGGTGCTGACCGCAGAGTTCACGGATGGATCGGAAGAGCCCGGTCCCGACCCGGATCCAGATCCGGAGCCCGGCTGGGATGACGAGAACGCCCTGGCGGCTCTGGTGAATCCGGTGGTGCAGAAGTATGAGCTTGCGAAAAAGAGCGGCACCTGGACTATGACGGCCGACACCCGTTTCGCAGTCGCTTCAGATCAGGAGAATATTGAGAATGAGCGGCTTGCAGAGGTAGTCAAGCTGATCAACTCGGAATTTGCAGAGAAAGAGACCGTCTCGTCGTCGCCTCTGGCAATGGTATACGCAAATGAAGAGGATACGCAGCCGGCAGATATCCTGATCAATCTTGCAAAGGACGGGCTGGTGTGCGAAGAGTCCGACAGCGAAGAGGCATATGTGATCGAGATCAGCGAAGACGGCGTGAAGATCACAGGAGCCAGCGAGAATGCAGTGCTGTATGCCCTGCGCACCGTTCAGAACTACATGACGGCGAACAAGGGTCTGCCTTACGGGAAGATCACGGATTACCCGGATGTGGCAGAGCGGCGCCTGCACGTGGACTGCGGAAGGAAGTATTTTACGAAAGACTGGTTTATCCGTCAGATCCGCGAGATGTCTTATATGAAGATGAACACGCTGGAGATGCATTTCTCTGAGAACCTCGGATTCGGCATCGAGTGCAAGACGGATCCGTCGATCGTATCGGAGCAGTACCTCACCCATGAGGAAGTGCGGGAGATCCTGGCAGAAGCGGCAAAATACGGGATCAAGGTTATTCCGTCCTTTGACAGCCCCGGCCATGTGGACCAGATCCTGAGAGCCCATCCGGAATACGGACAGGTGAATATCAACGGCGACCACTATGCATCGGGACTGGATGTGACCAATCCGGAGGCAGTGGCATATATCCGGAGCCTCTATGACGAGTATATGGAGCTGTTTGAAGGATGTACGGATTTCCACATCGGTGGAGACGAATATATGGAATTTGACCGTGCGCCGTTCACGACCCAGTACAAGCCGGTCCTCAACGCGTATGCAGCCGAGACTCTGGGAGAGGGAGCGACCTGGAAAGACGTGATGGCGAACTATATCAATGAGCTTGCCGAGTATGTCTACTCCAAGGGATTTAAACCGCGTGTATTCAACGACGGCCTCTACTACGGCGAGACAGACTGGGAAGGTCCGCAGAAGATCGTGATGCACGATTATATCGGGATTGATTACTGGTCCAAGATGACCTGGAATCCGGCGATCGCCGGCATGCAGACCTTCATCGACAAGGGGCA
The DNA here is from genome assembly GCA_904419285.1 of Lachnospiraceae bacterium UBA1818. Taxonomy (GTDB): domain Bacteria; phylum Bacillota; class Clostridia; order Lachnospirales; family Lachnospiraceae; genus Mediterraneibacter; species Mediterraneibacter caccogallinarum. The sequence continues at coordinate 82,774 of CAJFQZ010000001.1, read as the reverse complement.
TGAGGACATTTATAACTTCAACTCCACGTTCTTCTATTACGTGCTGAGGAACGACATGCCGACAGACGGGCGCGAGCAGCACTCCTTCGACTATATCGATCAGGACAGAAGGATCTTTGAAGAGTGGACACCGGGACAGTTCGCATCCTACACGGCACCTGACGACGCGTCCTATATCGCGGGCGCGGCAATGGGCATCTGGTGCGACAACCCGGATCTGGTGACAGAGGATGTAGTTACAGAGGACATTGCAGACGAGATGCGCTCTCTTGCGACCAAGTCATGGAACGTAAGCAGCAGCGACAATATGGACTTTGAGCAGTTCAAGGCAAATTACGAGGTGCTTGGACATGTGGCAGGATATGAGAAAGGTTCCGTGCTTCCGGATGCCGGAGAATTCCAGAATGCGGAGAGCCTTGGAAAAGTGACTCTCTGCTACGTCAGCGATACCGGAAGCAAGCTCAGGGAAGACGTTGTGAAATACGGAAATGCAGGCGATGCATACACCTTTGAGGCAGAGGAGATCTACGGTTACCGCCTGATCTCGGAAGGAACTGTTTCAGGCATCTATACATCCGAGGGCGAGACTTATACCTTTACCTACACTCTTGATACGGATAAATCCGAACTTGAGCAGGAGATCGCGGACGGCCTGGATGCAGCATACTATATCCCGGAGACCTTCGAGGCTTACCGCCAGGCATATGCGGCGGCGGAAGAAGCAGCCGGACGGGATGATATCGAGCAGACAGAGATCGACGAAGTGCTCGGACAGCTCAGGGATGCAAAGGCACAGGCAGTTCTCCTTGTGAATTATCCACTCTACGTGGAAGTCACATACCCGCTCAGCGACATCGGATATGCGTCTGGCTACAGCGAATATGAAGCGGCAGTCGAAGAAGGACGGCAGATCCTGTACGGACAGGGAGATGATCCTGCAGCTGTGACAGAGGCGTTTGACAAGATCCGTCAGGCAGCGGACGCTCTTGAGATGCCGGGCGCGGGAACGCCTGAGATCTCGGCGGACGACGGATACTATACGACCTACTCCTACGACAAGATGCTGGATGGCAGTGAGGCTACCAAGTGCTGGTTCAATAAAGATCAGACGGCGGGACGCCAGTTCATGTTCACCTTCCCGGTGACAGTCAGCCTGTCGGGAATCCGTATTCTCCAGCCCTCAGATGTGGGAGCAGACTACATCGAGGGAGCAGAGGTTCAGATCTCAGCAGACGGAGAAAGCTGGCAGACCGTAGGAACGATCGGACCGGACGACCGGGATACAGAGCTTTCCTTTGAGGCTGTTCCGGCAAAATATGTGAGAGTCGTCCTGACAGAGACGAAGAAGAACTGGTATCAGATCGCGGAAGTCTCCTTCACTTACGAGGAGATCCCGGAGGATACAACGCTGCTCGACCTGATCAGAGAGGCGGAAGACCTTGACATCAGCGGCAAAGATACGGAGCTTGTGAACTCGATGATCGCCGCGCTCATCGAAGCACAGAAACTGTATGCACAGGACAGCGCGGACACAGCGGAGGCGCAGGCGGTTCTCGAAGCGGCAGTCAATGCACTGAAGGAGACACAGGAACCGGCAGAAGAGCTCTCGACCGCAGTGCTGGAATATGCCATCGAGCTTGCAGAAGGCATAGACATTGATTCCGACGTGGTCGATGCGGTGAAGGAAAACTTCGAAAATGCGCTTCAGAACGCGAAGGACATTCTTGAGAGAGTACAGGCGGGCGACGCCGGAGTGAAGCAGTCCGATGTTGACAGCGCATGGCAGAACCTGATCAGAGCGATCCAGTATCTGGAGTTCAGACAGGCGGACAAGACAGATCTCGAAAAAGTGATCGCGCTGGCGGAAGAGATGAACAGTAACCTGGATGCATATCTGGATGCTGGAAAAGAAGCGTTTACCACAGCGCTCGCGGCGGCGAAGGAAGTCTATGAGGACGTCAATGCGATGGATCAGGAAGAGGTCAATACGGCATGGCAGAATCTTCTGGATGCGATGGCGAACCTGATGCTCAGGCCGGACAAGGGTCTCCTGGAAGACCTGATCGCACAGGCGGAGAGCCTCAACGAGGCGGATTACGATGCGCAGAGCTTTGCAGTGATGCGTGCGGCTCTCGCGGCGGCGAAGGAAACAGCGGCAGACGAGACTGCACTCCAGGATGAAGTGGATGCATCCGCAGCGGCTCTCGAGGACGCGATCGCGAAGCTTACGGCATCCGGCAGCGGAGATGACCAGCAGAGCGGAGGCGCCCAGCAGAGCGGAACGGAAGGAAGCCAGTCCGGAACCGGAAACCAGAGCCAGGGTCAGACAGCCGGCTCTTCAGATAATAAGAGTACAGCTTCGGCTTCCGGAACGGCGGCAGCTTCCAATGCTTCCGCGGTACAGAAGTCCGTGAAATCAGGCGACAATGGAAACTATATCCTGTGGTGTGCAGCCATGTTACTGGCGGCAGGAACAGCGGCGGCAGCATACAGAAAGAAAAGACAGAAGTAGGGCATAAAGAAAGGAAGACAGAAGAAAAGCGGGTGTGCCGTTTATCGGCACACCCGCTTTTCCTGAATCCGGAAGTCCCTCAGTCTGTCAGGCGGAGAATCCTTCAGACAGAATATTTTATTTCACATTTACATGCTTTTTGATCGCCTCAAAACTCTCTGCGCTGATGACATGCTCGATGCGGCAGGCGTCCTCAGCGGCTGTCTTCGGATCCACTCCGAGCCGTTCCAGCCAGGAGGAGAGAAGCGTATGGCGCTCATAGATGCGGTCCGCGATCTCTTTTCCGGACTCGGTCAGAGTGATGTAACCTTCCGGGGAGACAACGACATGATGGTTTTCCCTCAGCTTTTTCATTGCCACGCTGACGCTGGATTTCTTAAAATTAAGTTCCGTCGCCACATCCACGGAGCGGACGACCGGAAGTTTCTGGCTCAGCATGAGGATTGTTTCCAGATAGTTTTCGGCAGACTCATTCACATGCATATAATTCACCTCAAATCAATTTGTCATTACAGTATTTCTAAAAAGTATATCATAAATCCGTGGAGAACACCAAATGCAATTCGAAAAAATGCGTAAAAACAGTAATAACAGTTCAGTTCTGCAGCTCGAATCCTATGCTCTGCGGTTTCTTCCCGCTGAGGACGACGGCCCTATAGAATGGGACATACAAAAATCTGGTAAATTTTATCAAAAAAGGATTGACAAATCACTTTGGTTAGTTTAGACTATCATCAGTTAGAATAAACGATCGCGAAATGCGGTCGCAGTGTAAGATGAGAGGTTGAGACGATATGAATCTACTGGATGCCAAAGAAGGAGAAGAGTATATCATAAAGGATATTGTGACAAATGATGAGGAGATGGAGGCGTTCCTCTTTTCTCTGGGCTGCTACAGCGGAGAACCGATCACCGTAGTCTCACGGGTGAGAGGCGGCTGCGTGGTTTCCATCAAAGATGGAAGATACAACATCGATACTGATTTAGCGAAAGCTATTTCAATATAAAAAAGAAAATAGTACATAGTTACTATTTTTTTTGAATAATGGTTAGTCTATGCTAATCGAAATAAAGGAGGAGATTGGTAAAATGAGAATTGCTTTTGCAGGGAATCCGAACAGCGGTAAAACGACCATGTACAATGCCCTGACAGGCAGAAATGAGCGTGTCGGAAACTGGGCCGGTGTTACGGTAGAGCGAAAGGAAAGCCTGATCAAGAAGGCTTACTATGACGGGGCGGAGGAGCTGGTCGCAGTAGACCTGCCCGGCGCATACTCTATGTCGCCGTTTACTTCAGAGGAAAGTATCACCAGCAGCTATGTAAAGAACGAGCATCCGGACGCGATCATCAATATCGTAGACGCGACAAACTTAAGCCGGAGCCTGTTTTTCACTACCCAGCTTCTTGAGCTGGGAGTCCCTGTTGTGGTCGCCCTGAATAAGAGTGATGTCACAGATAAGAAGCAGACGAAGATCGATGCAAAGCTTCTCTCTGAGAAACTGGGGTGTCCGGTCATCAAGACGATATCTACTTCTTCGGGGCATGAGGGGCTCAAAGAGGCTGTCGCGGCGGCTGCTTCCTTAAAGGGAAAAGGACAGAAAGCGCCGTATATTCAGGCGGATATCGACCTGCATGACAAGAATGCGGTAGAGGCAGAGGACAGAAAACGTTTTGCTTTTGTCAACGGCATTGTAAAGCAGGTGGAAAAGAGAAAAGTCTTTACCAAAGATAAGAATATGCAGGATAAGATCGACGCTGTCATTACGCACAAGATCATCGGGATCCCGATTTTCGTGGCTGTGATCTTCCTGGTATTCTACATATCCCAGACTACGCTGGGCACCTGGATCGCAGACTGGCTCGTAGGCTGGATCGAGACGTTCCAGGGCTGGGTCGGCGGATTGATGGAAAATGCAAATCCACTGTTGTATGCGATCCTGGTTGATGGTATCATTGGCGGTGTCGGAGCGGTCGTCGGTTTCCTCCCGCTGGTAATGGTGATGTATTTTCTGATCGCTCTTCTGGAGGACTGCGGATACATGGCGAGGGCGACCGTTGTGCTGGATCCGATCTTCAAGAGAGTCGGGCTTTCCGGTAAGTCCGTTATTCCTATGGTCATCGGCACCGGATGTGCGATCCCCGGTGTTATGGCTTCCCGTACGATCCGCAACGAGAGAGAGCGCAGGACGACTGCCATGCTTACACCGTTCATGCCGTGCGGCGCGAAGATCCCGGTCATCGCACTGTTCGCAGGAGCATTCTTTGCAGATGCATGGTGGGTGTCAGCCACAATGTATCTGGTAGGTATCCTTCTCGTTCTCTTAGGAGCGGTGCTCGTAAAGAGGATCACGGGACAGAAATACAGAAAATCTTTCTTCATTATCGAGCTCCCGGAGTATAAGATCCCGAGCCTGAAGAGAGCATGTGTTTCCATGCTTGAGCGTGGAAAAGCTTACATCATCAAAGCCGGAACGATCATCCTGGTCTGCAACACTGTTGTACAGATCATGCAGAGCTTTAACTGGCAGTTCCAGCTTGTGGCAGAAGGCGCTGAGAGCACGTCCATCCTGGCGAGCATCGCTCATCCGATCTCCATCCTGTTCATTCCGCTTGGATTCGGAGTATGGCAGCTTGCGGCAGCGGCAGTGACCGGATTTATCGCAAAAGAAAATGTAGTCGGTACGCTGGCTGTTGTTTACGGCGTTACAAACCTAATTGACACAGATGAGCTGGCACTGGTTGGAAGCGGAAATGAAGTCGCTGCGGTCATGGGACTTACAAAAGTGGCAGCTCTTGCATACCTGATGTTCAACCTTTATACACCGCCGTGCTTCGCGGCACTCGGAGCGATGAACTCTGAGATGAAGAGCGGCAAATGGCTGTTTGGCGGCATCTGCCTTCAGCTTGCTACCGGTTATACGGTTGCGTTCCTTGTATACCAGATCGGAACGCTGATCACGACCGGAGCTCTCGGAACGGCATTTGTTCCGGGCCTGATCGCGATCTTGGTATTTGCGGCAGTCATCATATGGCGAATCCGCAGGTCGGATCAGGAATTTGCGGCAGAATACAGCCTGCACGCACAGTCATGAATCAGAATCATCAGCGGCGGACAGGGTCTACACTTTGTCCGCCGCCTGACGTTAGGCAGGAAAGGAAATTTTTATGACAGATATTATCGTACTGATTATTCTCGCAGTTTTGGTCGGCGGCGCCGTTTCATATATTGTAAAGGCAAAGAAAAGCGGTGTGAAGTGCATCGGCTGTCCGGCAGGAGGAAGCTGTCCCGGCAGCGCCAAAATACCGAAAAAGAAACTGGAGGGCCGTGTGATCGGAAGAAAAACCATGAAGATCGCGGGAATGAACTGCGCGCACTGTGCTATGGATGTGACCAATACCCTGAATCAGATCGAAGGAGTACGGGCAGAGGTCAATCTCTCCAAGGGCATTGCGAAGATCTTCTATGACAGAGAAGTCGGAGATGATATTCTGAAGAGAGCAGTGGAAAAAGCAGGATACCAGGTTGTCAGCATATCACGGAAGCATAGTTAGATAAAAAAGAAAGAAGGATCGTTATGTCTGATGTGATCATCATACTTATTTTAATAGTAATTCTCGGCTTTGCCGTAAAAAGCTCGATCAAACATTTCAAAGGGGAAGGGGCCTGCTGCGGAGGCGGTTCCGGACAGGTAAAAACGAAGAGGCCGAAGAAAAAGAAGCTGGACGGACCGGTGATCGGAACACGTACAATAAAAATATCCGGAATGCACTGCCAGAACTGTGTAAACAGTGTCACAAGAGCGCTGAACAGCCTCGACGGCGTTTCCGCAAAGGTAAGTCTGAGAGACAACAGCGCAGAAGTGTCTTTTGACCGCAGCGTGGAGGAGGACAGACTGCGGCGCGCGGTGGAAGATGCAGGATTTGAGGTGCTGAGCATAACGTAAGAGCTGACAGGAGGGCCACTGTGAGTAAGAAGGAACAGATCATCGAAAAACTGAAGGAAAACGGATGCCGGATCACAAAGCAGCGCCGGATGCTGATCGATATCATCCTGGAAAATGAGTGCTCAAGCTGCAAGGAGATCTTTTATAAGGCCTCAAAGACAGATGAAAAGATCGGTGTTGCGACAGTCTACCGGATGATCAATGCGCTGGAGGAGATCGGGGCGATCAGCAGGAAAAACATGTATAAAGTAGAGTGCTCGGAAGACTGCCCTCCGGAATGCGGATGTGAGATCGTCCTGGACGATGACACCACATACCATTTATCACCGGGCAGCTGGAACAAGGTGATCCGGGAAGGGCTGAAGCGCTGCGGTTATCTGAAGAACCAGAAGATCGCCAGGATCAAGGTGCAGCCGGATGGAGAAAAGGAGAAGACGGACGGCAGCATGGTACAGTCCTGACACTTTGTGGAAAAGTAACAAAAAAAGAGCATAATGCAGATCATTCCTGCAGACAGTATGAGGAGACTCATTTCTGGCTGCAGGATTTTTTTGGATTAAAATGATTGAATATGACTGAATATGAAATGTTGTACAAAAACAAAGATGAATTTTTGTGAATTAATATGATTGAATATGATTGAATATGAGAATATAATAGAAGCATAAACAGACAGGAGGTAATGATCAGATGATCTACACAGTGACATTCAATCCGTCTCTGGATTATATCGTCGGAACAGAAGGATTTCAGCTGGGAAATACAAACCGGACTGTATCAGAGCTGATGCTCCCGGGAGGAAAGGGAATCAACGTATCCACTGTCCTCAAGAACCTGGGGATCGAGAGCACGGCCCTGGGATTTACGGCAGGTTTTACCGGAGAGGAGATCCGGCGCAGGGTGGGCGAGCTCGGATTCAGAAGCGAGTTCATCGATGTGGGAAACGGATTCTCAAGGATCAATGTGAAGATGAAGGAATTTGACGGAACAGAGATAAACGGCCAGGGACCGGTGATCGGAGAAGAAGCGGTCGGACGGCTGCTGGAGAGGCTGGACAGCCTGGAAGAAGGCGATACCCTGGTACTGGCGGGAAGCATTCCGTCAAGTATGCCGGATTCAATCTACAGCGACATCCTTGCAAGGCTGGAGGGAAGAGGCATTGTCTTTGTCGTGGACGCCACGAAAGACCTGCTTCTGAATGTGCTGAAGTACAGACCTTTCCTCATCAAGCCGAACCACCATGAGCTGGGAGAGATCTTCGGGGTGGAGCTTGAGAACAGGGAGGACGTGGTCCCCTATGCAGAGCGGCTGCAGGAGCAGGGGGCGCAGAATGTCCTGGTTTCCATGGGCGGAAAAGGGGCGGTGCTCCTTGATGCGGAGGGAAATGTGCACATGCTTCCGGTCCCAAAGGGGACGCTTGTAAATGCGGTCGGATCCGGCGATTCCATGGTGGCGGGATTCCTCGCCGGATGGACAGAGAAGAAGGACTATGAACATGCGTTTAAGATGGGGATCTCAGCGGGCAGCGCCAGCGCTTTCTCCGAACTGCTTGCGACGGAGGAAGAGATCCGCAGGCTTTATGAAACATTGTAAAACGGGAATGAAGGGAAGGGAATGAATATGAAGATTACAGAACTGCTTGACAGAAGAAGTATTCTGCTCAACGGCGCTCCGGCATCGAAGAAAGACGCTCTCGACCAGATGATAGCGCTTATGGTAAAAAGCGGGAAGATCCGGGACGAGGAAGCTTACAGACAGGAAGTCTACCGGAGAGAGGAAGAAGGAACAACGGGAATCGGAGAAGGGATCGCGATCCCTCACGGCAAGTGTGACGCAGTTATAAAACCGGGACTTGCGGCCATGGTCATTCCAAATGGAGTGGACTTTGACTCGCTGGACGGACAGCCGGTCCATCTGATCTTTCTGATCGCCGCGCCGAACACGAAAGACAACATTCATCTTGATGTGCTCAGCAAGCTCTCCATGCTGCTCATGGATGAAAAATTTGCAGAGAATCTGAAGAATGCGAAGACAGTGGACGAATTTCTTGAGATCGTGGACCATGCGGATCAGGAAAAGCCGGACGTGGACGACCAGCTTGCCGCCCAGACGGAGAATGAGCCTGCACAGTATAAATGCAGGATCCTGGCAGTCACATCCTGCCCGACGGGAATTGCGCATACCTATATGGCGGCGGAAGGCCTGGAGAAGGCAGCGAAAGCGGCAGGATGCTTTATCAAAGTAGAGACGCGGGGGTCCGGAGGTGCGAAAAACGTGCTCACCGAGCAGGAGATCAAAGATGCGGACTGCATCATCGTTGCGGCTGACGCCAAGGTTCCGATGGACCGTTTCCACGGAAAGAAACTGATCGAATGCCAGGTGACGGACGGCATCAGCAAAGCGGACCAGCTGGTGGAGAGAGCCATCAGGGGAGACGCGCCGGTGTACCAGGCGGGAAATCCGTCCTCGGAGAGCGAGCAGAAAAGCTCAGGCGGAACCGCCCATAAGATCTACACCCATCTGATGAACGGTGTATCCCACATGCTGCCCTTTGTCATCGGCGGAGGTATCCTGATCGCGCTGGCGTTCCTGATCGACGGACTCTGCGTGGATGTCAATTCGCTTTCCGCGGATGCAAGATCCAATTTCGGAACCATAACACCGGTGGCGGCCGCTCTGAAAAATATCGGTAATGTCGCGTTTGGCTTTATGCTCCCGGTCCTTGCCGGATACATTGCATCCAGTATCGGCGACAGGCCTGCGCTGGCAGTCGGCTTTGTGGGCGGCATGGTCGCAGCAAACGGAAAGTCCGGCTTCCTTGGGGCGCTTGTCGCAGGCTTCCTCGCCGGCTATCTGATCCTGGCTCTGAAAAAGGTATTTTCAAAGCTGCCGGAATCCATTGAGAAGATCACACCGGTACTGCTGTATCCTCTGTTCGGCATCCTTCTCATCGGACTGATCATGATCTATATTGTGGAGCCGCCGATCGGAGCGCTCAATACGGGGCTGAATACGGCGCTTACCAACATGAGCGGAAGCAGCAAGATCCTGCTCGGCATTATCGTGGCGGGAATGATGTCCATCGACATGGGCGGCCCGTTCAACAAGGCGGCGTATGTGTTCGGAACAGCATCTATCGCGGCAGGAAACTATGACATCATGGCAGCAGTCATGATCGGCGGTATGGTTCCGCCCTGTGCGATCGCCCTGGCGTCCATCCTGTTCAAAAACAAATTTACGAAAGATGAGAGAAAGTCTGCACCGGTCAACTTTATTATGGGACTTGCATTTATCACTGAGGGCGCGATCCCTTATGCGGCGGCGGATCCGCTGCATGTCCTTCCCTCCTGTATCATAGGAGCGGCAGTGGCAGGAGCACTCTCCATGGCGTTCGGATGTACGCTGATGGCGCCTCACGGTGGGATCTTCGTGTTCCCGGTGGTCGGAAATGCAGTTATGTATCTGGCCGCACTGGTCGTCGGAACCGTTGTGGGAGCTGTCCTCCTTGGACTGCTGAAGAAAAAAGCGGCGTGATCTTCGGTGAGAAAACGACACGGCCTCCGGCTTGCCGAGGCAGACATTTCGTTGTAAAATAGAATAGCAAAACGGAAGAAAGCGGATTCACTGAATCCGCTTTTTCTATCAGAGAACGAAAGGATGGGGACAATGCTGACAGAGACAAGACAGGAGCAGATCCTGAGACTTTTGAGAGAAAAAGGAAGCGTAACAGTGACGGAGCTGACAGAACACTTCGGGGCTTCGGAGTCAACGATCCGGAGAGACCTCAACGCGCTCCATAAAAAGGGAGCTCTGGTGAAGGTGTTCGGCGGAGCAGTGCAGACCGGGGAAAAGCTCAGCACAAAGGAGGAGAAGGTATCACTCAGGGCGGAGCAGAACCGGGAGGAAAAGATCAGGATCGCCAGGCATGCGGCCGCTCTGGTCAGGCCGGAGGACTTCGTCTATCTGGACGCAGGCACGACGACGGGGTATATGATCCCGTTTCTGACGGAGAAGTCGGCGGTCTTCGTGACAAACGCGGTGTCCCACGCGCTGAAGCTGTCTGAGAACGGCTTCCGTGTGATCCTGATCGGCGGGGAGCTGAAGGCGGCGACGGAGGCGATCGTGGGCAATGAGGCCTATGCAGATCTTCAGAAGTACAATTTTACCAAGGGATTTTTCGGGACCAACGGCGCAGGCATCGAGGCCGGTTTCACCACTCCGGATATCAACGAGGCGATGATCAAGCAGTGTGCGATGAGGCGGTCAAGAGAGCGGTATGTGCTCTGTGACAGCAGCAAGTTTGCCCTCACCAGCCCGGTCAGCTTCGGAGAGTTCAGAGAGGCTGTGATCATAACGGACCGGCTGCCCGGAGGCGAATATGAGTCCTGTGAAAATATAGTTGAGGCAGAGAAAGAATGAGAAGTGATAAGATTTATCAGTAAAGCCTGTTAGGTTTGACTACCCTGAAATGAGACTGCTATGATGTGACCGTATCCTGATGTTTTACATATTATTAACAGAGGAAGTGGTGCACATATGAAACAGCATAAATTCTGGGCATGGGCTGCTGTGTTCTGTTTCGTGATGGTATTTTATACCGGTTACAGACACAAGTAGGATGTCAGCGACAGAAGAACAATCACAGATATTTCAGGAGGTATTCAGTATGTTAAGTGTTTCAACAATGAAAAAGATCGGACTGTTTGCAGGAGGCGTCCTGTTTGGGACAGCGGGAGTCAAGATCCTCTCCAGCAAAGACGCAAAGAAAGTGTATACGAACTGCACGGCGGCTGCCCTGAGGGCGAAGGACTGCGTGATGAAGACAGCGACGACAATGCAGGAGAATGCAGAGGATATCCTGGCGGAGGCGCAGCAGATCAACGCGGCGAGAGAGGCTGAGGAAGCTGCGGCAGTGCAGGAGTCAGCGGACGAAGAAGATGCAGGTGCGGAAAGTTCGGAAGAGAAAACTGTATAGCGGATCATGAAATTTATCATAAAGCATGAGATAAGAGGCCGTCTCCGTATTCATGTCGCCCAGGCGAGGATGACATATGCGGAGGCGGATACTCTTTCCTGGTATCTTGAGAAGCAGGAGAATATAACAGATGTCAAAGTATATGAACGCACCGCAGATGCTGTCATCTGTTATACGGGCGGGCGGGAGCCGCTGCTCCTTATGCTGAAGGAATTCAGTTACGAGAAGGCGGACGTGCCGGAGAATGTCCTGTCAGATTCCGGGAGAGAGCTGAACGCAGTTTATAAGGAAAAACTGATCACAAAGGCGCTCCTGCACTATGGATGCAGGCTGTTCGTGCCTTATCCTGTGCGGGCGGCGCTGACCTTTATCCGTTCTCTTAAGTATATCAGAGAAGGGATCGCCTGCATCAGGCGCAGGAAGATCGAAGTGCCGCTCCTGGACGCCACAGCCATCGGCGTGTCGGTGCTGCGGGGCGATTTTGACACCGCGGGTTCCGTCATGTTCCTTCTCGGCGTGGGGGAGATCCTGGAAGAATGGACGCATAAGAAGTCCGTGGGAGACCTGGCGCGGAGCATGTCGCTGAACATCAAGAAGGTATGGCTGAAGAGAGAGGACCAGGAAGTCCTTGTCAATGCGTCAAAGATCAGCGCGGGTGATGTGGTTGTCGTCCATATGGGAAATGTGATCCCCTTTGACGGAGAAGTCTCAGGCGGAGAGGGGATGGTCAACCAGTCGTCCCTGACCGGAGAGTCCATGCCTGTGCGCAGAGTGCCGGGGCAGTCCGTCTACGCCGGGACCGTGGTGGAGGAAGGCGAGCTGGAGATCCTGGTACGCGCGGTCTCAGGATCCACCCGCTTTGAAAAGATCGTAACCATGATCGAAGATTCGGAGAAGCTGAAATCATCTGTTGAGAGCAAAGCCGAGCATCTGGCGGACAGGCTTGTACCATATACACTGATCGGCACCGGCGCGGCGTGGCTTCTGACGCGCAGCGTGACGAAGGCGCTGTCTGTCCTTATGGTCGACTTCTCCTGCGCGCTGAAGCTTGCAATGCCGCTCACCGTCCTGTCCGCGATCCGGGAGGCAGGGGCCAGCGGGATCACCGTGAAAGGCGGAAAATTCCTGGAAGCCGTGGCGGAGGCGGAAACGGTCGTCTTTGACAAGACCGGAACGCTCACAAAGGCGAAGCCCACGGTAAAAGAAGTAGTGGTATTCGGAGACTATCCGGAGGACGAGGCGCTTCGGATCGCCGCCTGCCTGGAAGAGCACTTCCCACATTCCATGGCAAAGGCCGTGGTGGACGCGGCGAAGAAGAGAAAGCTGTACCATGAGGAAATGCACTCCAAAGTGGAATATATCGTGGCCCATGGGATCTCCTCCTATATCGAGGAGAAGAAGGTCATCATCGGCAGCAGCCATTTTGTATTCGAGGACGAGGGATGCACGGTCCGCCCGGAATATCAGCAGCGGTTTGACGATCTTCCGGCAGAATACTCCCATCTGTATCTTGCCATCGAGAATGAGCTGACGGCAGTTATCTGTATTGAAGACCCTCTGCGGGAAGAAGCCCGGGACATGGTGAAAGCCCTGAAAAAAGAAGGGATCGGCAAGGTTGTGATGATGACCGGCGACAGTGCAAGGACCGCCGCCTCCATCGCGCGCCGGGTAGGCGTGGATGAGTATTACGCGGAAGTGCTCCCGGAGGACAAGGCGGGATTTGTCGAGCGGGAGAAAGCCGCCGGGCGCAGGGTCATCATGATCGGCGACGGCATCAACGATTCCCCCGCGCTGTCTGCAGCCGACGCGGGGATCGCCATCAGCGACGGAGCAGAGATCGCCCGGGAGATCGCGGATATCACGATCGCGGCGGACGACCTGCGGGAGCTTGTCACCCTGAAGCGCCTGGCGAACGGGATGATGAAGCGGATCCGCAGAAATTACAGAGGCATCGTGGGGATCAATTCAGGGCTCATCCTCCTCGGGGTGGCGGGACTGATCCAGCCGACCACGTCGGCGCTACTCCACAATACATCCACGCTGGTGATCAGCCTTCGGAGCATGCGCGATATTCTGCCGGAGTAAATATTGACGGTAGTAACAGGTCAGACCGCGTCCCCTCCCTTATAGATGAACTGTTACTGCCGCTGTTCTTCGGGAGAAAATATGTTCTTGCAAAACACTCCAACATTTGCTATTGTAGTATTTTAGAGGAAGGTGATGCAGTATGACATATGTCCGGGGTGATTCCTGTTACATTTTGGACGAAGAGAACAATATCATTATGGCAAAAGTTGTCGGACGAAAAGGAAACGGCTATCTTCTGGAACGTGTCGGCATATGCGGAACTCTTTTTAAAGAAGCAAAGGATATGTTCCGTTCCGAGGAAGAAGCGGAAGTGAACAAGAAGCCGCTGCCGCCGAAGATCAAAGTGCAGCTTTCAGATTATTAAGCGGGAGGCGGAAGTTTGAAGATCCTGATCATAGACGGCCAGGGAGGCGGGCTGGGACGCCAGCTGGTAAGTGCAGTGAAAGAGAAGTATCCGGAGACCGAGATCCTCGCAGTGGGGACGAACAGCGCGGCGACCAACGCCATGCTTCGGGCCGGCGCGGATCAGGCAGCCACGGGAGAGAATTCCGTATCAGTGGCAGCCGGGATCGCGGATGTGATTATGGGACCGGTAGGGATCGTGATCGCGGACTCCATGCTGGGTGAGATCACTCCCCGGATGGCGCTGGCAGTCGGCCGGAGCCGGGCGAAGCGGATCCTGATCCCGGTCAATCTCTGTAATAATATTGTAGTCGGCACGTATGACGTGCCAATGTCGAAAAATGTTCAGAATGCAGTGGAGGCGCTCGGCGCGCTCATGAAATAGAGATCCGGCAGGAAGCCGGGAAGCCCGGCAGAAGCACGGGAAACATGAGCTCCGCAGGGACATTCCCACAGCAGTTTCAAAAAATGAGCATGGAACACAAAATGTAAAAGACGATGTAAACTGAAAAAAACAGCAGTCCGGTCATGCAGGCGCATGGCTGAACTGCTGCCGTAAATCTGATACCAGGAAGGTATCTGCTTTCAGAAGAAGGCAGGTATCTTCTTTTTCTGTCAAAAAACAATGCCGCCGGATCCCGGCGGCGGAATGGAGAGCAGTATGACTTTGGAAGAATTTTTTAAGACAGCGCCGAGAGCGGCGGCCGCCTTTTCCGGGGGAGCGGACTCGGCCTTTCTTCTTTGGGCGGCTGCCCGGTATGGGTGTGACGTCCACGCCTATTATATCAAAACAGCGTTCCAGCCGGAGTTTGAGCTGGAGGACGCGCGCAGGCTTGCTCGGCAGCTGCATGTGCCACTGACAGTGATCGAGAAGGATATTCTGTCCGTGCCCGAGGCGGCTGCCAACGGGCCGGACCGCTGCTATCACTGTAAGCGCGCCCTTTTTACCTGCCTGTGGGAAGCGGCCCGCAGCGACGGGCATACGCTTCTGCTGGACGGAACGAATGCATCCGATGACGCCGGCGACCGTCCGGGAATGCGGGCGCTGAGAGAGCTGGAGGTACGTTCGCCCCTGCGGGAGTGCGGCGTGACCAAGGCGGAGGTGAGGAGGATGTCAGAGGAAGCCGGGCTGTTCACCTGGAACAAGCCGGCCTATGCCTGCCTCGCCACCCGGGTGCCCACAGGCACTTTGATCACCCGGGAACGGCTGCAGCGCGCGGAAAAAGCAGAAAACACCCTGATGCAGATGGGATTCCGGGATTTCCGGGTGCGCCTGCTGGACGACGGCGCACGGATCCAGGTGACAGAGGATCAGATGCCCCTGGCCTTTCAGAAAAGAGAGGAGATCACTGCTGCTTTAAGACCCGTGTTCCCTATGATCCTGCTGGATCTGGAGGGACGGAAGGCTTCAGAATAGAAGGAGGAACAAGATGGACAATAAGTACGATATATTACAGCTGCTCCGCAGTGTGGCGGACGGCTCCACAGCACCGGAGGACGCACTGCTGAAACTGAAGGAGGCGCCTTTTGAGGATCTCGACTATGCCAAGATCGATTTCCACCGCAGTATCCGCCAGGGCGCGGCGGAGGTGATCTACGGCGCAGGAAAGACGCCGGAACAGATCGCGGGAATCGCATCCGCCATGGGAGAAAAAGGATGCCGGAATATCCTGATCACCCGGGTGGGACAGGAGACGGTGGATCTCCTTCCGGACTCGATCCCGCTGGAATATCATGCTTCTGCCCGTCTGGCAGTGGCTTACCCGGAGGCGAGGCCCGGACGGGGAAACATCGTGGTCGCCACCGGCGGGACCAGCGATATCCCGGTGGCAGAGGAAGCTGCGC
Source organism: Lachnospiraceae bacterium UBA1818 (assembly GCA_904419285.1). Taxonomy (GTDB): domain Bacteria; phylum Bacillota; class Clostridia; order Lachnospirales; family Lachnospiraceae; genus Mediterraneibacter; species Mediterraneibacter caccogallinarum. The sequence goes on along the minus strand of CAJFQZ010000001.1, from coordinate 67,007 downwards.
TGACCGCCGAGGCGATGGGAAATCATGTCACCCGGCTCTATGATGTGGGCGTGGCGGGGCTTCACCGCCTGCTGTCCAGTCTGGATGTGCTGATGAGCGCCAGATGTATCATCGCTGTGGCAGGTATGGAGGGCGCCCTCGCGTCTGTGATCGGCGGTCTGGCGGACTGCCCGGTGATCGCCGTGCCCACCAGCGTCGGCTACGGGGCAAGCTTCGGCGGCCTGTCAGCGCTTTTGTCCATGCTGAATTCCTGTGCGTCCGGGTGCAGTGTGGTGAATATCGATAACGGATTCGGCGCGGGATATCTCGCCAGCCGGATCAATCAAATGGAAGGTCTGAAGGAGGAGTAAAAAGATGAGGACACTTTATATAGAATGTAAGATGGGAGCGGCAGGGGACATGCTTATGGCGTCCCTCTATGAACTGCTGGAGGATAAACAGGGATTTCTGGATACGATGAACGGACTCGGGCTTCCCGGCGTACGGGTGGAAGCGCAGACAAGTTCTTCCTGCGGGATCGCGGGAACGCATATGAAGGTGACCGTGAACGGAGAGGAAGAGATGGAGCCGGCAGCCGGACATGACCACGATGCAGAGCATGTCATGGAGAGCGGTCATGAGGTGGAAGAACACAGCCATGAAGCGGAGGAACAGGACTATGAGGCAGATTCCGTACATGGCGAGGAAACGGAGCAGGAACACAGTCACAGCTTGGAAAACGGAGACAGCGGTGCAGAGAACGAGCAGGAACAGAATCAGGAGCAGCATCACGATCATGACCATCAGCATTACGATCACCACCACGCCACGCCGGGGCACATTGCGGATCTGATCAACAGCCTGGATCTCCCGGAGAAAGTGAAGGGACAGGCGAGAGCCGTGTACCGCGCCATTGCAGAGGCAGAAGCGGAGGTCCACGGATGTCCTGTGGGGGACGTACATTTTCACGAAGTGGGCTCCCTGGATGCTGTGGCGGATGTGACCGGCGTGTGCTATGCCATCTACCTGCTGCACCCGGAGCGGATCGTAGTATCCCCGATCCATGTGGGGAGCGGAACAGTGCGCTGCGCACACGGGATCATGCCGGTCCCGGCGCCGGCGACGGCGGCCCTTCTGACCGGCGTGCCGATCTATGGCGGAAAGATCCAGGGAGAACTGTGCACTCCCACCGGGGCGGCGCTGCTTGCGCATTTTGCAGACTCCTTTGACGATATGCCCCTGATGGCGGTACAGAGCACGGGCATCGGGATCGGGACGAAGACCTTCGAACAGGCAAACTGCGTCCGCGCTTTCCTTGGAGATGAGAAGGAGGAGACCGAGGACTCGATCCTGGAGCTGGTGTGCAATATTGACGACATGACGCCGGAGGCTCTAGCATTTGCCTGCACGCGCCTGATGGAACTGGGGGCTCTGGATGTCTATACGGTTGCCGGGACCATGAAGAAGGGAAGAACGGGGCATGTGCTCACTGTGCTGTGCAGACCGGAGAAGGAGGAAGAGCTTGCCCTTCAGATCCTTACCCAGACGACGACTAACGGACTGCGCGTCCGCAGGTGCGGAAAATATTTCCTCACACCCGGGCTGGGAAAAGTGAGGACGCGCTGGGGCGATGTCCTCGTGAAGACGGCGAAGGGATATGGCATCACCCATATGAAGCCGGAGTATGAGGATGTCGCCAGAGTGGCAAGAGAGGAGAATGTGCCTTATCAGCGGATTGAAAAAGAAGTGATGAGGAGACTGAAATAAGTGACTGGAGGAAGTTTGCGATATATGAAGAAACGTATGATCTCATTTCTGTTAACCGTAACAATGGCCGTTGTCCTCCTGGCAGGGTGCCGAAGCGGCGGAGCGCCGGAACAGGCCGTATCGGGGCAGCCAGGGGAGGAGAAGGATTCCGTGGTCATCGCCATGGGGCCTACTTCGGAGCCGGAGGCGGGATTTGACCCTGCCTATGGATGGGGCGCCGGGGAGCATGTCCATGAGCCGCTCATCCAGAGTACACTGACAGTGACCAACACGGATCTCACCATAGGTTATGATCTTGCCACAGGGTATACCGTCAGCGAGGATGGGCTGACCTGGACCGTTACGATCCGGGATGATGTCAGATTTACCGACGGAGAGCCGCTGACTGCCGGGGATGTCGCATTTACATACAATACAGTGAAGGCGGCAAGCTCGGTAAATGATTTTACTATGCTGGACTATGCGGAAGCGGCAGACGACACCACAGCGGTATTCCATATGAACCGGCCGTTTTCCATCTGGCCCTACACTATGGCGGTGGTGGGGATCGTGCCGGAGCACGCCTATGACAGTGAGACCTATGGATCCAATCCCATCGGTTCAGGGAGATATATCCTGAAGCAGTGGGACAGAGGACAGCAGGTGATCCTTGAGGCGAACCCGGATTATTACGGCGAGGCGCCCAGGATGCAGCGTGTCACCATCCTTTTCATGGAAGAGGATGCGGCGTTCCTGGCGGCGCAGGCGGGAGAGGTGGATCTGGCCTATACTTCTGCGACCTACTCTGATCAGACGATAGACGGCTACAGCCTTGCCTCCTATGCAAGCGTGGACAACAGAGGCTTCAATCTGCCGGCCGTTCCTGCCGGGACCGATGCGGAAGGAAGGAATGTGGGAAATGATTTTACAGCGGATGTGCTTGTCCGCCGCGCCATCAACATCGGAGTGGACCGGCAGGAGATGATCGATAATGTGCTCAACGGATACGGCACGCCGGCGTATAGTATCTGCGACCAGATGCCCTGGTATAACGAAGCGTCCGAGGTGGAATATGACCCGGAGGGCGCGGCGGAGCTTCTCGACGAGGCAGGCTGGACGATGGGAGATGACGGTGTCCGGGAGAAGGACGGCGTGAAGGCGGAACTGAATCTGCTCTATTCCACCGGCGATTCGGTGCGGCAGGCGCTGGCTGCGGATTTTGCGGACCAGCTGGGCGAGCTGGGGATCTCCTGCACCATCGAGGGAGTGGGCTGGGATACTGCCTACGACCGGGCACTGTCCGAGCCTCTGATCTGGGGCTGGGGCGCGCACACGCCGATGGAGCTGTACAACATCTATCACACAGAGGGGGACACCGGATCCGCCCAGTATTCTCCTTATGCCAACAAGACAGTGGATGAATATATGGACCAGGCGCTGGCCGTCAGTGATCTGGAGGAGTCCTATGAACTGTGGCAGAAGGCGCAGTGGGACGGAACCACAGGCGTGACCCAGGAAGGGGATATACCCTGGGTGTGGCTTGTCAATATCGACCATCTCTACTGGGTGAGGGACGGACTCCGGGTGGCGGAACAGAAGATCCATCCTCACGGACATGGGTGGTCTGTGGTGAATAACGTGGACCAGTGGACCTGGTCCTGATATACAGTATTGTCATTCATTTTCTGCGCCGTGCAGATCTTTCGGCGCAGGGGGCAGCTGTTCGCACCTAACCGCAGCCCTCATGCACACTCGCTGCGCTGGCGCGCTCCGGTTCCGCACTCCGTGCGAAGACGGAGTGCGGTGTGAACAGTATCCTATCTGTGAAAAATCTGACTTGAAAGGACTGATTAGCTTGAAACACCGTCTGCAGTTTACGGCAAAAAAACTTCTGCGCATGGCTCTCCTGCTCCTGGGGGTCAGCCTGGCCGCATTTCTGCTCATGTGCGCGTCACCGCTGGATCCGCTTCAGACCAATGTGGGACAGACCGCCCTCGGCTCTATGAGCCAGGAACAGGTGGAAAAGCTGGAAGAGTACTGGGGAGTGGACACTCCTCCGGCGGAGCGTTATCTGGGATGGCTCCAGGACGTGCTGCATGGAGATTTCGGAACGTCGCTGCTCTACCGCCAGCCGGTCCTGACCGTGATCGGACAGCGGCTGGCCAATTCCTTCTGGCTGATGCTCGCTGCATGGATCATCTCCGGCGTGCTGGGCCTTGTGCTGGGAGTCACTGCGGGGGCGTTCCGGGGACGGTGGCCGGACCGGCTGATCCGGGGATACTGTCTGCTCATATCCAGCACGCCTGCCTTCTGGCTGGCGATCCTGCTCCTTCTCATTTTTTCTGTATGGCTGGGGTGGCTCCCGGTGGGGCTGTCCGTCCCGGCTGGGGTGGATGCGGCGGCGGTCACTCTGGCGGACCGGCTCCGCCATGCCGTGCTTCCCGCCCTCACACTGAGCATAACCGGCGTGGCAAATATCGCGCTGCACACGAGAGAGAAGATGGCGGACGTACTGGAATCAGACTACGTACTGTTCGCACGCGCGCGGGGAGAATCCGAGCGGTCCATCCTGCTGCGGCACGGGCTGAGAAACGTGGCGCTCCCGGCGATCACGCTGCAGTTCGGGTCGATCAGTGAGATCATCGGAGGTTCTGTCCTGGTGGAGCAGGTGTTCTCCTATCCGGGACTCGGACAGGCGGCCGTCACGGCAGGGCTTGGGAGCGACCTTCCGCTGCTGCTGGGGATCACGGTCATCACCTCCGCCATCGTGTTCGGCGGCAATCTGATCGCAGATCTGCTCTACGGAGCAGTCGACCCGAAGATCCGAAGGAGGGCTGCAGGACGATGAGGAGAGAAAAACAGTATTTAGAAAAACGATTTTCAGGGAACCGGTATTCGGAGAACCGCAGACAGAGCACCATCCTGTTCCTTATCGCCGCGGCAGTGATCCTGGCGGCAGTGACCGTTTCCGGGATCCTGCTGGAGGACACCGGCATGGAGACTGATTTCACAAGGAGAAATCTGACGCCGTCTCTGCAATACCTCTTCGGCACGGACTGGATGGGGCGGGACATGTTCGCCCGGACACTTGCCGGGCTGTCGCTGAGTATAAGGATCGGGCTTTTGACGGCAGCGGTGAGCGCCGCTGCGGCCCTTGTGCTGGGAACTGCGGCGGCTGTCCTCGGAAAGAAGGCGGACGCCGTGATCTCATGGTGTATCGATCTGGTGATGGGAATTCCTCATATTCTTCTTGTCATGCTGATCTCCATCGCCTGCGGGCGGGGATTTGCCGGGGTGGTCGCGGGAGTGTCGCTGAGCCACTGGCCGTCGCTTGCCAGGGTGATCCGGGGAGAAGTGCTTCAGCTCAGAGCAGCGCCCTACATCCTGGCGGCGGAGAAGCTGGGAGTCGGCAGGATCCGGATCACGGCAGGGCATATGGTGCCTCATATCCTGCCCCAGTTCCTTACGGGGATGATCCTTCTGTTCCCTCATGCGATCCTGCATGAGGCCAGTGTCACCTTCCTTGGGTTCGGCCTGTCCTCAGAGCAGCCTGCGATCGGGGTGATCTTGTCGGAGAGCATGCGCTATCTGACGACCGGGAAGTGGTGGCTCGCCCTGTTCCCCGGGCTTGCGCTGGTGCTGGTGGTCATCCTGTTCGCCATGCTGGGAGAACGTCTGCGCCGCCTGCTGGATCCGGCGAGCGCACATGAATAAGGAGGGAAGGATTTGGAACCGATCTTACAGATAGAGCATGTATCTATTGATTTTATACAATACGACCGCGGGATCCGGAGAAGACGTCTTCCGGTAATCCGTGATCTGTGCCTGGACATCCTTCCGGGACAGATCACGGCCGTGGTGGGAGCCAGCGGTTCGGGCAAGAGCCTGCTTGCCCACAGTATTCTCGGGATCCTGCCTTACAACAGCAGGATGGAGGGCAGGATCCTGTATGACGGGGAGCTCCTGACTCCGAAGAGAGCGGAAAAGCTCCGGGGAAAAGAGATTGCCCTGATCCCTCAGGGAGTGACCTGGCTGGATCCTCTCATGAAGGTGGGAGCGCAGCTAAGAAAGGGAAGAAACGATGCAGAGACGAAGGAAAAGTGCCGGCAGGCGCTCAGACGGTACGGACTGGGGGAAGATACGGAGGAACTCTATCCCTTCGAGCTCTCCGGCGGGATGGCGCGCAGAGTCCTGATCGCCTCCGCGGTGATCGAAAAGCCGAGGCTGATCATTGCCGACGAGCCCACTCCGGGGCTGGACGCACGGGCGGCGGCGCGGATCCTGGGGCACTTCAGGGAGCTTGCCGAAGAAGGGGCGGGGGTACTCTTTATCACCCATGATCTGGAGCTGGCCCTGACTGTGGCTGACCGGGTGGCGGTCTTCTATGCGGGAGAGACGATCGAGGAGGCGGATGCAGCTGACTTCTCGGATGAAGCGCGTCTGCGGCATCCGTTTACCAGAGCTCTCTGGAATGCCGTTCCGTCCCGGAAATTCCGCCCGATCCATGGGGCGCAGCCTTATCCCGGAACAGTGTCTGAAGGCTGTCCTTTTGCCGGACAGTGCGGGAAATGCAGAGCAGAGTGCAGGCGTGCGGAAAACATTCCGCTGGAGCCCTTTGAGGGCGGCATGGTGCGGTGCCTGTATCCTGAGAAAGGGGTGGAGTTATGATCCTTGAAGCGCGCGATGTGACATTTTATTATCGGGGGAGAAGACACACTCCGGTGCTGGAGAACTTCAGCATATCTGTCTCCTCGGGAGAACGGGTGGGACTGAAGGCACCAAGCGGGAGGGGGAAGACGACCCTGTGCAGGCTGCTGGCAGGATATGAGAAGCCGGCGAAGGGTCAGGTTCTGCTGGATGGCAGGCCGGTCAGGGAATACCGCGGCGTCTGCCCCGTGCAGATGGTCTGGCAGCATCCGGAGACCGTTGTGGATCCCCTGCTCACTCTGGGAAAGACTCTCAATGAGGCGGGAGCAGTGGAACAGCGCCTTCTGGATGCCCTGCACATAGAACCGGGCTGGCTCACCCGCTACCCGTCGGAGCTCTCCGGCGGAGAGCTGCAGCGGTTCTGTCTGGCACGGGCGCTGAATCCGGAAGTCCGATTCCTGCTGTGCGATGAGATCTCCGCTATGCTTGATCTGGTGACCCAGGCGCAGATCTGGAAATTCCTGCTGGAGGAGGCGCAGAGGCGGGGACTGGGAATGCTGGTCGTCAGCCATGACGAAGCCCTCCTGGAAAAGGTATGCACGCGCGTGGAGACCATGCCGTGGCAGATATAAAAAAGCAGATATGATGAAAGAGAAACGGAGGGGCATGCCTAGTCAGGCAGCCCCTCCTGTGTTATCTGTGAAGTTCTGTGAAATGTCATATCCTGCACCCGGTCGATCAGAAACGACGACAGCGTGACCGTGATCAGCGAGAAAAAGATGCGCTGAAGCGGGATGTAGCTCAGTGACAGCACCAGGACGACGAGATCCGTGAAGAGATATGCGCGGGACAGCCGCCAGTGTGTCACATGGGAAATGGTGAGCGCCAGGGCATCGTCCCCTCCGCTGGATCCGCCCTGACGGACGATCAGGCCTACGCCGACTCCGACAAAGATGCCGCCCAGAACGGCAGCCGCGAGCGGATACGCCGACAGGTCCGGCAGCATGGGCGGGAACATCTCCCAGAAATCATAGAACAGGGAGACGCTTAAGGTGGAGATCACGGAGATCTTGATGAACTGTCCGCCCAGATAACGGAAGGCAAGCACATAGCATGTAATGTCCAGCACAGGCGTGATGACAGCAGGCGGAAGCCCCAGCCATCGGTCGATGAGCAGCATCATTCCGATCACGCCGCCCTCGGTGATGGCGGTGCGCTGGTGGATGTTGTGTATGCCAAAAGAGCAGACCGCCGCGCCCAGAATGATGAGCAGAACCTTTTTTAAGGTCAGTCCCTCCAGAAGTTTTTTTGTCAGTTTTGTAAACAGATCTTTGAACATAGATCTTCCTCCTTTACATGGCATCATAAACCCTGGTACAATACCAGGGTCAATATATTTATTGAAAAAATTACTGTGTCATGCAGGAGCTGCTCGGGCATGACGCAGCAGTTTCCTATCCACGAGTACAGTGTGAACAGTGATCTGGAAAGAAAGATGGTGCATAATATGAAAGATTATTATAAGATCAACGAGATTGCCCGCCTCTACGGCATCGGGCCGGACTCGCTGCGGTACTATGAGAAGCTGGGGCTTTTAAGTCCCCGCAGGGATACGAACGGATACCGATTGTATAACCTGAAGGACATGTATAAGCTGACAGTGATCCGTGATCTGAGAAAGCTGGACTTTTCTATGGCGCAGATCCGGGAATTTCTTGAGGGACAGTGCATTGACAATACGCTTGCCCAGCTCCGCCGGGAGCAGTCGATCCTGGAAGAAAAGCTTCAGGAGATGAAAAGGAGGAAATCTCTCATCGAAAAAAGGATCGAGGGACTTGAGGCCGCAGAGAAGATCGAGACAGGGACGATCACACTGCTGGAGATGCCCGAGAGGCGGTGTGTCCTTCTGGAGCAGTATATCACGAAGGATGAGGAGATGGACCTTGTCATCAAGAAGCTTCACAGACAGCATGAGGACAGGATACAGGATCTGGGGACTCAGACCATAGGTGCTTTTTTCTCAGAGGATGTGATCCGTGAGGGAATTCCGAACAGTTATGACTCTGTATTTTTTGTTCTTGAAGACGGGACCGGGGAATCGGATTTCGTACTTCCGGCGGGGCGCTATGCCTCCTGCTTCTATCGAGGAGGCTATGAGCAGAATGCAGAGCAGGTACACAGGATGCTGGATTATCTGGAAGAAGCGGGGGTTCGTGCTTCCGGCGGCGCATTCGAGCTGTACCGGATCGACAACAGGGATACCATACGGGAGGAAGAGTTCCTCACGGAGATCCAGATCCCGGTGAAAGTGGGAGAGGGGAAGAACGGAGAGTAAGGATTTTTTACAACAGCCAGGCAAAAAATTCAGCGGATTCTGCCGAAGAGATTGACAGGACAGGTTTATTGTTATAGACTAAAAGAAAAAAGGTCTATAATAATAAACCTTTTTCGGTGGGAGGGAAACAGAATGGATGGCCTGAAGTTATGTGACAGCGAGTACCGTTTTATGCTGCTTGTGTGGGAGTCGTCGCCGGTGCGTTCCGGCGAGCTTGTCCGGCTGGCTGCCGACAGGCTTGGGTGGAAGAAGTCTACGACCTACACTGTGATACGGAAGCTTGCAGAGCGCGGATTCCTGAAAAACGAGGATGCCCTGGTCACTCCGCTCGTGTCAAAGGATGCATGTCAGGCAGTGGAGTCAGACTATTTTGTAGAGCGCACGTTCGGCGGATCTCTGCCCAAGTTTCTGGCGGCGTTTCTGGGAGACAAGAAGATATCGGAGGAAGAAGCAGAGGAGATCCGAAGGCTGATCGATTCACACAGGGAGGGGTAAGTATGGCATGGATCAGGGAAGTGTTTTTGACAATACTGAATATGTCCGTGACGGCGGGGATCACGATCCTTGTCATTCTCGCCGTGAGGGCAGTGTTCCGAAAAGCGCCGAGGAAATATCTGTATGTCCTGTGGCTTGTGGCGGCGCTCCGGCTTGTGTGCCCGTGGGCGCCGGAGAGCGGGATGAGCCTGTTCAATCTGAGCCTGATCCATCCTGCAGAGTCGGCGGGAGGCACCCAGGTGTGGTACGCTCCTGCGGAAGCAGAGATCTCCGGCGGAGACACAGGGGACGCTGCGGCAGGCAGAGACCAAAGCCCCGGAGCTGCTGCAGGCAGCCCGGCTTCGGAAGTCATACAGCAGGCAGAGGGGACAGAGAGCGGCAGCGGGACTGCCGGAACGGCCTCCTCCTATGAACCGCAGGCTCAGGGGAGCCAGTCCCTGCAGCAGGCAGCAGGGCACCAGAACCGGCCGCAGGAGGACCAGGCACAGCAGAACAGCTCTGCCGCCACAGCAGGACAGGAAACTGTCAGGAAGATGTTTCCCGGCGGGTTTACGGTTCTCTGCAGAGTCTGGCTTATCGGGATCGCAGTCTCTCTTCTGTATCAGATCCTCTGCTGGAGGAAGGTCAGGAGAGTGACCTGCCAGGCCGTGCTCCTTGAGGAAAACATCTATGAGTGCGGCAGCATAGGATCTCCCTTTGTCATGGGGATCAGGAAGCCGAAGATCTATATCCCGTTCCGGCTTACGGCGGAAGAGCGGATGATGATCCTCCTCCATGAACAGTGCCATATCCGCAGAAAGGATCACCTGGTGAAGCTCCTTGCAGTGCTGATCCTCTCTGTCTACTGGTTTCATCCCCTTGTCTGGATCGCGTTCCGGTGCATGTCGGCGGACATGGAGATGAGCTGTGACGAGATGGTGCTGGAGAGGCTGGGGAGCGGCGGAAAGGAAGACTACAGCAGATGCCTTCTGGGATTCGCTGTACAGAGTCATACGGCGCCGGGGATTCTGGCGTTCGGTGAGTCGTCAGTGAAGTCCAGAGTGAAGAATATCCTGAAGTTCCGGAAGAGGGGCGCTCTGTTCGGCACAGCGGCAGTCCTTGTCTGCGCAGCGCTGGCAGTGCTCCTTCTGACCAACGGGACCGGGCAGCAGCCGTCGCTTACATACAGCGGGGAGTACAGCGTAGGTTCCCGCCTGGAGACGGACTGGGACGCGCACGGGATGGGGTACAGTCTGGACGGGCGGACGAGGACTGTCGCATTCTACAGGGAACTGTGGCTGGACGGCGCTCTGGCAGGCTGCCAGCTCCTGGATGTCAGGGAGGTGGGAGAGGATGCATTTCCCGGGAATGGCAGCCTGACCCTGGAAAGCTGGACCGCAGGCGGCGCGGGCGATACTGACGCAGAGGGAGAGGACGGCGTCTGGACGCTGGAGGTCAGTCTGTATCAGACGGACAGCGGGGGGAATGTACACTGGCAGACCTCGGACCGATTCAGCCTGTCTGACAGCGGAATCGATTCTTTTCTGGGAAACTTCCGTGTAGAGGCGGATGGAGAAGAGAAAATTCTCTCGGCAGAGGAAGATTTTGTCCTCGCCGCGTTCCATCTCGGGAGAGAAAAAGACGGCGAAGTGATGATCTTCCACACTCCATGTGAGGATCTTGATGACAGAGACAGTACAGCTTACAGCATTCCCTTAAGCGATGCTGACGATATAAACGCCGGCGAACTGATCTACCGGATGGCAGTGTCGGAGAAGTCTGTGGAGGAACTGGAGCAGGAGTACAGCGTATCTCCCGACGTCCGGGACATGCTGGCAGCGAGGAACCCGTACATCGGGGATGCGTCTGCCAACGGGGAAGTGCTCGGCGCGGTGAGAATGGGATACATGGGCATGTTTGAGACGGAACTTCAGACGTCCCAGGAGCCCTATGTCCTGACGCTTCATTTTGAGGATGAGCCGGAGGATCCCGCTGCATGGAATATACAGATGCAGAAGAAGGCAGTCCTGATACTCGCCCTGATCGACAATGCCGGAGCAGTAGAATGGACCCATCCGATGGAGAACGGGACGGAGACATACCGGTGGAGAATGGATCTGGAACAGGCGGAACGGATGGTCGGGATACAGGATATCAAGGCCTGCGCGGAGGATCCCGCTAAGTTCCAGTCCTTGTGTGAAAGTGTGGCAGCGATGAGAGAAAATGTGGAGACCGCACAGGCACAGAGGACAGAAGGGGGATGGCAGGCGCCGGACGGAAGGGTATACCGGTACCGCTGCACTCTTGCTGGAATGCTGCCCAATGCCGCTTACGCTTCGATCGCAGATTTCCTCACAGACGAGGAGGGACTGTCCTACAGTGATGCAGTGATGACGCTGTTATCCAGCCAGTATCCGCCGCCGCATGACGTGTATATCCTGGGAATATGGTGATCTGCGGGTGCCTGCCTGCGCTTCAGTCATAAGCAGCTTCTCAGGCATACAGTGTGGAACAGGAGCGATCCCGGCGCTGGCTTACAGTGCTGATTTCAGAAAGACAAAACAGCTTGATAAATGATCCGGACTTCATTATAATGGAGTCTGGATTCTTTTATTCTGCGGGGAAAGGCATCGGTACTCCCCGGAAGGATAAAGATGTATGAGAGTGGAAGTTCCGGAGGGGGAGCGGCACTGCAGCCAGATGAGAAATAGAGAAAAGGAGAGTCTTACATGCTTCAGATCAGGCAGCTTCGCAAAGAGTACAGAACCGGAAACCTTGTTCAGAAAGCTCTTGACGGCGTGAGCTTGAACTTAAGAGACAATGAATTCGTCGCCATTCTCGGTCCCAGCGGATCGGGGAAGACGACGCTTTTGAATATTATAGGAGGATTGGACCGCTATGACAGCGGGGATGTGATCATCAACGGGATCTCCACGAAGAAGTATAAGGACAGAGACTGGGATTCCTACCGGAACCACACGATCGGGTTCGTGTTCCAGAGCTACAACCTGATTCCGCATCAGACAGTCCTGGCGAATGTGGAGCTGGCGCTGACCATCTCCGGCATCGGGAAGGCAGAGCGACGGGAGCGGGCGGTGAAGGCTCTGGAGGAAGTGGGCCTTGGAAACCAGCTCCACAAGAAGCCGAACCAGATGTCCGGAGGGCAGATGCAGAGGGTGGCGATCGCCCGGGCGCTGGTGAACGACCCGGATATCCTGCTGGCAGATGAGCCCACCGGGGCGCTGGACAGCGATACCAGCGTGCAGGTCATGGACCTTCTCCGGGAGGTGGCGAAGGACCGTCTTGTCGTCATGGTCACCCACAACCCGGAACTGGCGGAACAGTACGCGACCCGTATCGTGAAGCTGCGGGACGGGAAGATTCGGTCGGATTCCGACCCGTTTCTGATCGAGGAAGGGGCGCAGGCAGAGCCGCAGCACAAGAACATGGGGAAATCCTCCATGTCCTTTCTGACCGCCCTGTCGCTCAGCTTCAACAACCTGAAGACCAAGAAGGCGAGGACCCTTCTGACGTCATTTGCAGGATCCATTGGGATCATCGGCATTGCCCTGATCCTGTCCCTGTCCACGGGAGTGAACGCCTACATCCAGACAGTGGAGGAAGAGACGCTGTCAGAGTACCCGCTGCAGATCCAGAGCACGGGCTTTGATTTCACTTCCATGATGTCTGATGGGAGCGGCGCAGGGACGGAAGAAGAGGAGGGAGAGATCAATGTCATCCAGATGGTGTCGAATATGTTTTCCACGATGGACTCCAATGACCTGGAGTCGCTGAAGACCTATCTTGACAGCGGGGACAGCGGCATCGAGCAGTATACGAATGCCATAGAGTATTCCTACAATGTGACGCCCCAGATCTACCGGAAGGACGGGGACGGGATCCGTCAGGTCAATCCGGATACGTCGTTTGAGGCGCTGGGGCTTGGATCCTCAACGGGATCGAACAGCCTGATGTCCTCCATGATGAGCACCGATGTGTTTTACGAGATGCCGGAGAATTCCGGGCTGTATCAGAGCCAGTACGATGTGAAGGCAGGGCACTGGCCGGAGAACTACAATGAGTGTGTCCTTGTACTTACCTCGGGCGGAGGGATCAGCGATTTCATGCTGTATACACTGGGGCTCCGCGATTCTATGGAGCTGGACGAGATGATCCAGCAGTTCATCGACGAGGAAAATGTGGAAACGCCGGACAATATGGGCTCCTATACCTACGAGGACATCATCGGCATCACATTCAAGCTCGTCAACAGTTCGGATTACTACGAGTATGACAGCCAGTATCAGGTATGGCGGGATAAGACCGACGACGAGGAGTACATGAAGAACCTCGTAAAGAACGGGGAAGATATCACCATCGAGGGCGTGGTGCAGCCGTCAGAGGACGCGAACGGACTGCTCCTTAATACCGGGATCGGCTATCCGGTTTCCCTGACAAAGCATGTGGCAGACGCAGCGGAAAACAGCGAGATCGTTCAGAGGCAGCTGGCGGATAAGAGCACCAATGTGTTTACCAATGAGCCCTTTGGAGAACAGGGAAATGACAGTGAATTTGATACAGATTCGCTTTTTACTGTCGATGCGGAGAAGCTGCAGAACGCATTCTCCTTTGATTCCAGCGGCCTTACGGACGGCCTTGACGGTGCCTTTGACCTTTCGTCTCTCGGGGCATCAGCGGGAGGCTCCCTGGATCTCTCGGGCATGATCGATCTAAGCGGCATCCAGCTGGATCTTCCGCAGGCACCGTCCCTGAGCATGGGAGATATCATGGACAGTATCGAGATCACCGCATCCCAGGATGACATCAGCCGGATGGTGTCAGGGCTTCTTGCAGGCTATCAGGAATATGCTGCCCAGAACCCGCAGGCGGACTACTCCAGGCTGGGAGAATATTTTCTCCAGTATCTCCAGACTCCGGAGGCACAGCAGATCCTCTCGGACAATATCCGGGATATCATCCAGTCCGGAGCAGACCTGACTGTCTCGACAGAAGAACTGCAGCAGCTCGTACAGGATGTGATGGCGGGCTATCAGGAGTATGCGGCGGCGAATGGATATACGGATCCTGACCGGTTCGACGAGTATCTGATCGAATACCTGCAGACTCCGGAAGCACAGGCGGTCCTGTCGCAGTGGGCGTCGAATGCCTTCGGGGACGTGGGGGACGTGACGATCACACAGGAGCAGCTTGAGAAGCTTGCGTCGGAACTTGCTGCAGGCTACCAGAGCTATGCGGCGTCAAACGGCCTGCCGGATCCGTCCAGGATGGGAGAATATTTCCTTGATTATCTGGGTACGGACGACGCGAAGCAGAAGCTTGCGGCAGGGATCGCAGGCATGGTGGACACCGGCAGTCTGGAATCTCAGATCTCCGGGGCGGTCCAGAGTTATATGGGTCAGGTGATGTCCTCTCTGTCGGGAGAGATGGCGCAGGGCCTTGAGACACAGATCACCTCAGCCGTGACGCAGGTCATCGGGCAGATCAGTACGGGCATGGAGAGCGCCATGGAGCAGGCGGCGGCAAGGCTGGGCGAGAATATGCAAAATGCCATGAACATTGATCCTGAGGCATTTGCCGGGGCATTCACCATGAATATGTCCGGCGAAGAGCTGGCGGAGCTGATGATGTCCATGAACTCCACGGAGAACGCCACTTATGAGAACAATTTGAAGACACTGGGCTATGTGGACTTTGATGTGCCGAGCGGCATTGATATCTATCCCATCGATTTTGAGAGCAAGGAACAGGTGGTGCGGATCCTCGACGATTACAACAGCCGCATGGAGGCGGAGGGGAAGGATGAGCAGGTCATCACCTATACAGATATGGTAGGAACACTGATGTCCTCGGTCACTGATATCATTGATATCATCAGCTATGTGCTGATCGCCTTTGTCGCCATCTCCCTGGTCGTCTCATCCATCATGATCGGCGTTATCACCTACATCAGCGTGCTGGAGCGAAAGAAGGAGATCGGCATCCTGCGAGCGATCGGGGCGTCCAAGGGGAACATCTCCCAGGTGTTCAACGCGGAGACATTTATCATCGGACTGTGCGCGGGAGTCATCGGCATCGGCCTGAGCCTGCTGTTCCTGATCCCGGGCAATGCACTGATCCATTACCTGGCGGGAACAGACGATGTGAGCGCGGTGCTCCCGGTCGTCCCGGCGATCGTGCTGATCCTGCTGAGCGTGGTGCTGACTCTGATCGGAGGCATCATCCCGTCGAGGAAAGCGGCGAAGAGCGATCCGGTAGCCGCGCTGAGGACAGAGTAGCGGAGAATGGATTTCTCATAGAACGGTTGGAAAAATACAAAAAAGACAGAATCAGGGGCAGGAGTTTGATCCTGCCCCTGATTCTGTCTGTCCCATGTGTGGAGACTGACGGGGAAAAGCCCCGGATATGTCCTGACGGAGGAAAAGCAGACAGCAGCCTGTCCTGTCTATAAGATGACTTCCATCCCGACCTTCTGCGGCTTCAGGCCGCAGGCCTGGTAGAACTTCATGGCGCTCTCGTTGCAGCTCCATACGTTCAGCGTTACGTTGTAGCATCCGTGCTCCCGGGCAAAGTCCAGGACGGCTTCATAAAGCGTCTTTCCGATGTGCATGCCGCGCCTGTTCTCGTCCACGCACAGATCATCGATGTAGAGTGTCTTGATATCTGTCAGTATATTGTCATTCAGATGCTGCTGGAAAATACAGAAGGCGTAGCCCAGCAGGCAGTCGTCCTCATCCACGGCGGCAAAGATCGGCCTGCCCTCGTCTTTCAGGATCTCACGCAGCTGTTCGTCCGTATACTTTCTCTGACCGTATTTGAACAGATCTGGCCGGCCTTTGTGGTGGACCAGGGCGACCTGCGACAGCAGTTCGTGGATCCTTTCGATATCTTTTTCCGATGCCATTCGTACTTTCATTTTCATCTCTCCTTTTCTCTCGTTTCAGTCATTAAGATTCTATCACACTTTACCGCGGTAAGCAAAGAAAGCGATTGACTTTTTCTGGAAAAGAGGAATATAATGTCTCACGGGGATACGAATGAACTGCCGATGGAGGCAGAACAGGAGTATCCCTGAGTGTTTTATTGTCAATGCTTAGAATACAGGCCTGCAAAATCCTTACAACTGTGCCTGCACAAAATGAAAGGAATGATGAAAAATGATAGTAGAACATGGACTGATCTCTTTTCTGCAGAAATTTGACGAGCAGCCTTTCCTTGTAAAAATGGGAGGAAAGGAGTATAAGATCGGCGAGGGAGAACCGACCTTTACGGTAAAATTCAATAAATCGATTCCTCTGAGCGATCTTATGACAAGCACCTCTATCGCCCTGGGAGAGGCGTATATGGACGGCAGTCTGGAGATCGAAGGAGATCTGTATGAGGCCCTGGACCATTTCCTTGGTCAGATGGGCAAGTTCTCTACAGATCAGAACGCGCTGAAGAAGCTGATATTTACATCTTCATCGAAGAAAAACCAGGAGAAGGAAGTGAGGAGCCATTACGATATCGGAAACGACTTCTACAAGCTGTGGCTGGATGAGACAATGAGCTACTCCTGCGGCTACTTCAAGCATGAGGACGATACACTTTATCAGGCTCAGGTCAACAAGGTCGATTATATCCTGGAGAAGCTTTACCTGAAAGAGGGGATGACTCTTCTGGATATCGGCTGCGGCTGGGGATTCCTTCTGATCGAGGCGGCGAAAAAGTACAAGGTGTACGGAACCGGCATCACGCTGAGCGAGGAGCAGTACAAGGAGTGCCAGAAGAGGATCAAAGAGGAAGGCCTTGAGGACTACGTGAAGGTAGAGCTTATGGACTACCGTGATCTGCCGAAGCTGGGAGAGCAGTTTGACCGCGTTGTGAGCGTCGGCATGGTCGAGCACGTGGGACGTGACAACTATAATCTCTTCCTGGAATGCGCGAACAAAGTGATGAAGAAGGGCGGTCTTTTCCTTCTCCACTTTATCAGCGCCCTGAAGGAGCATCCGGGAGACGCCTGGATCAAGAAATACATCTTCCCGGGCGGAGTTGTGCCGAGCCTGCGTGAGATGGTGACGGCGATGGCTGAGTATGATTTCCACACAATGGACGTTGAGAATCTCCGTCTCCACTATAACCGCACGCTCCGCTGCTGGAGAAAGAATTACCTGGAACATCTGGACGAAGTGAAAAAGATGTTTGACGAGAGGTTCATCCGCATGTGGGATCTGTACCTTGCGGCATGCGCGGCTACCTTCCACAACGGCATTATCGACATCCATCAGATCCTTATGACAAAAGGGATCAACAATGATCTGCCGATGGTGAGATGGTACTGATGTGCTGGAATACTGCAGTGACTGCGGAGGATGGCTGAGGAGAAACTGAGGACCGGACGCCTCGCATGAGGCGGCGGTCCTTTTTCTGTCATCCCGGCAGCGCGTGCCGCGGCAGCCTCAGGTGCGGGAGGAACGCCTGCCGGAGCTGATCTGCCTGTTAACATTTATAATACCCATTGGCCTGCTTATGGATATCAAAGATACAGAAATAAAATCGAACAAATGTTCTTGCATATTCTGCGGGAAGGGAGTAGAATCTATATATAACCGGGACAAGAAAGGAATCTTTGACAGGGAGCTGAGGCTGATGAGTGGAAAAACCTATGTATGTATTGACCTGAAATCTTTTTACGCCTCTGTGGAGTGCAGAGAGCGGGGGCTTGACCCGCTGACCACGAATCTCGTGGTCGCGGATCCGGAGCGCACGGAGAAGACGATCTGCCTTGCCGTGTCGCCGGCCATGAAAGCGCTGGGAGTTCCCGGCAGGTGCAGAGTGTTCGAGATCCCGGCGGGAATCGATTATATCATGGCGCCGCCGAGGATGCAGCTCTATATCGACTATTCTGCGGAGATCTATGCTGTCTATCTGAAGTATATTTCGAAGGAAGATATCCATGTCTACAGTATCGACGAGGTGTTCATGGATGTGACAGAGTATCTGGGGATGTATCAGATGACCGCAAAGGAGCTGAGCATAAGGATTATGGATGATATTCTGCAGACGACGGGAATCACTGCCACGGCGGGGATCGGCTCCAACCTGTATCTTGCCAAGGTGGCGCTGGACATTACCGCGAAGCACGTGGAGGACCACATCGGGATCCTGGATGAGGAGACTTACAGGAGGACCCTGTGGGATCATAAGCCGCTGACAGATTTCTGGCGGATCGGAAGAGGAATATCGAACCGCCTCGCCAGGGCGGGGATCACCACCATGGGAGAGATCGCACAGACAGAGGAAGACCTGCTCTATCAGATGTTCGGCATCGACGCGGAGCTCTTGATCGATCATGCCTGGGGCCGGGAGCCTGTGACGATGGCGGACATCAAGGCATATAAGCCGAAGTCCAATTCAATCTCCAGCGGGCAGGTGCTTGGGTGCGACTATAGCTATGAAGACGCCAGGCTGGTGGTGAAGGAGATGGCTGATATGCTCTGCCTGGAGCTGGTGGACAAGGGGCTGGTCACAGACTCCATCAGCCTGTACGTGGGATACACGAACCGGATGGCGAGAAAGGCGGACCACGGAACGATCAGCATGACGGTCACCACAAGCTCCGCCCGCCAGATCATCGCTTATACAGTGAAGCTGTATGAGAGGATCACGGATAAGCACACCCCGGTCCACAGGCTCAATCTCTCGTTTAACAGCGTGGTGGACGAGGCGTACCGGCAGTACGACCTTTTTACAGACCCGGAGGAGCTGGAGAAGGAGCACCGGATGCAGAAGGCAATGCTGGATATCAAGGAGAAGTTCGGAAAGAACGCGATCTTAAAAGGGATGGACCTGCAGAAAGGCGCGACAGCGATGGAGAGGAACCGTCAGATCGGAGGACATAAAAGTGGCGTATAGGGCGAAGATGAGCAGAGAGGAGAGGGCAAAGCAGTTCATGCCGTTCGCGGCGCTCAAAGGCTACCCGGATGCTCTGCGGAAGAAAGAGAAGATCGTAGTGCCGAAGATGGAGCTCTCTGAGGATTATGAAGAAGAACTGGACCGGAGGCTGCGGCGGGTGAGGAAGAATGATATTGTTGCAGCGGTGTATTTTCACAGAGGAGAGTATCTGAAGACCACGGGCATGGTGTCCAGGATCGATCCCACGGCGCGGGTGCTGAAGATCGTGAACACGAAGATCGCCTTCGGGGATCTGTATGACATCGAGGTGCTTCAGAGCGGGGACAGGTGATCCCCGTCGTTACAGGAGTGAAAAAAGCTGTTCCAGCCCGAACTTTTTTTCGTCCCCCAGCAGTTCCTCCATCCGGCACTTGTTGAAGTCCGAGTGCTCCACTTCGCGGGCATAGCGTGATGCGGCGCTGACCACGTACTCAGGAGAGAGGCAGCCGTTTCTGCTGATCCACTCTGCGCGGACCAGCTCCCGGATCAGGAGTGTGGACGCGACGGAGAATTTCATCTTTCCATAAGCGCTCCCATTGTAGACCGCTCCGCAGAAGTAGGTGAAGAGAAAATAGATGAGAAGCTGTTCCGCCATACTATCTGTGAATACCTCGTGAAAAGGACGCTCCGGTTCCCGGCGGATACGGCCTGTATCTCTGAGTGTACGGCGGACGTCTCTGAGGTAATCCTTCCAGTCCGCGCGGAGCACTTCGAGCTGATCAAGGATCACGAAGAGGCTGCCCGCCGTGCGGTCTTTCTCGTCCTTTGAGACGTCTAGACTGTCCAGGCGGTCAGTGAACCAGTCGCGGACTTTGGGCGAGGAATAGCGGTCCAGGAGACTGTCCACTTCAAAAAGCGCGTTTTTGTCAATCCTCTGCTGGAGATCGTGTGCGAGAGCAAGAACGATAGCCGCTCTGACCCTGAAAGGGCTCCTGCGGTCCTGAAGGATCTGGAGCATCAGGTCCCGGGCGTCTTCCAGCTTGGTGAACAGGAAGAAGTCGAACTCCGGATCCTCTTCATCCTCCCGGTCATCTTCCGCCCGGAGAAAGCGGACCGGTGATTTTTCGAGCAGGATCAGCTCCGCAGCGGCAGGACAGGAGAGCGACAGAGAGATCTCCCGAAGCCCTTCGAATTCCTCGATGTGTCTCGGGTAGGTGCGGCATGTCCTGCAGAAAGCGCTCTCCCCGCCGCCTTCCAGATACAGGTCGCAGAGATTCTCCTCATTCAGAAAGGCGCACCGTCCGCTGTACTGCTGGAAGCACTTCTCCTCCCAGTCGATCTCATTTCTGAGACGGTTCCCCAGGGGTCCTTTCATATGACGGTATTTCCTGAGAGATGCGGGATCGATCTGGATCTGCCATCCGGCGCAGCAGGTGTCCGGACAGGCGCCTCCGATGCATCTGAATTTTTTATAATAATGGGGAGCTGTATACTGCATGTCTGATCCCGTTCCTTTCTTTCTTCTTAAGATCCGGTCTGTGATTCCCGGTCAATGTCAGGACATATTATAGCCGCAAAGGAAAGGGCATGCAACCCTTCTGGTTCGGAAAAGAGGGCGCCGGGGGATTGTGAGGCAGCTGTAAAAGCGGAAAGCGTTCTGAACGCAGTATTGGGGAAGGCGATAATAAATAGAATGGACGGATAAAAATCCTAATGAGAAAAAACCAGCGATAACTCGATTGACAGAATATGGAAGCATATGGTACCATCTTATTGGTTAGATAAAGCTAACTCACATGTGAAACAAGATTTCCGTGTGAGTTAATTTTTACGGCATAAGTTAGATAAAACTAACTAAAAAGATATATGACGGAGCTGAAGATTATGAACAGAAAAAAGAAGATCACGATCCTGGTCGTTATCCTCGTGCTGGCAGCCGCAGCCGCGGGCATTTACTGGTATACAAGACCGAAGGAGGTCACCAATTATGATGCTGAATTCGAGGAAGACCAGGAGAGACCGGACAGTACGGACCAGGAGGGCTCTGTGGCTGACGGGATCCAGATCCCGGGCTACAAGTCGATCACGATCCCGGCGGGGACAAAGGATGTGTCGGTAGAACTTATGAATCCGGAGGAGAATCAGGTTTATTTCCAGATTTCTTTCTATCTGCCGGACACAGAGGAGACGATCTATACCTCCAGGATGATCAAACCGGGACAGCACCTGTATGAGATCACGCTTGACAAGGAGATGGCGGCGGGAGAGTACCCGCTTACAGTCAGATACGACACGTTCAGCGCAGACGAGGAGATGACACCGAGAAACGGAGCTGAAGTCAACTGTACGCTGATCGTAGAATAACGGTGTTACAGCGCTCTGGCGCTTAGCATAAATACAAATAAATCCATAGAAGGGAGAATCAGTTATGAAGCTGAAGAAAATTTTATCAGGCGCCCTTGTGGCGGCAATGATGGGAACAATGATGTGCGGCACTGCATTTGCGGCTGAGCCGGCGGACGGAGATTACACGGGAGAGATCCACTTCCTCAATGCCAACGGCTCGGGAAACAACAGCATGTGCGATCCGATCTTCGTACATGAGGCGGATGTAAAGCTCACGGCAGACGCGGCGGAGCTGACATTCTACGTGGCGTATCCGATCCCGGCGTTCCCGGATCAGGGAACAGACGGAACAGTCCTTGACGTGGTGTTCACAGTGGACGGGACGGAATACGAGGCAGAGTCCGACATCACGACAAAGCCGGAGAAAGAGTTTGACACCACAGCGGCTCTGTTCGGGGTGAATGCCGGAGACGTTCTCCCGACACAGGTGCTCACCGTGACGCTTCCCCGCGACGCCGTAGACGACCTGGAGGCGGGAACAGTCGCTGCAAGCGCATATGTAAACGTTGTGATGAATTCAACACAGAACTTCTTCGTAAAAGTATCGGATCTGCAGTCTGTGGGCGGAACAGAGACTCCGGATGAGGATACGCAGGACATGCAGATCACTGCAGATGTAGAGGAGAAGATCTCTGCGCCGTCCTACACGGTGACGGTTCCGTCTTCCGTCTCACTGGGAACGCTGAGTGCAGACCAGGACAACGCGATGGTCTATGCAGTGGATGTAAAGGCATCCGACCTCAACGGAACTCTGGCAGTGACAGCGCCGGGAGCGGGAAACCTGGTAAACGGAGAGAATACGCTTGCATTTGCCAACAGCTTCGGTACACAGACAGTGAACGCAGACACAGCCGGAACAAAGCTGAGCGGAAAGATCAGCGTTTCAGCTGAGGATGTGGCGGCAGCAGCGGCCGGAAACTACTCCGGTACAACAACGTTCTCCATTACATACGCAGCAAATTAGAAAGAGGCGTCAGCATCAGATTCGGGAAATCCTCAGGCAGTCAGTCCGTGAGGATTTCCTGCTTTCTTAAGAGACGCTGTTTGACGGAGGAAGCAATGGGAAGAAACAGAGTGAAGAAAAGACTGGGAGTCCTGCTCCTGTCAGGGACTCTGGCGGGAGTCCTGGCCGCGGCTCCGGCGGTACAGTATGTCCGGGCGGAGGAAACTCCGGCGGAGAAGACGTCGGGTTCCTATACGAAGAGCGGCACTTTTCATATCGATCAGTTCGGAGAATATGATATTGACGTCACAGTGACGGTGACAGACGGGAAGGTCACGGATATCGAGATCACGGGCAATAATTTCGGCGGCACTTATGCGGAGATCAATAAGACGAAGCTTGCCTCTGCCATCGAGGGAACTGCCGGGCGGTTTCTCGGCCTTGCGGATACAGACGCCGACGGACTGAAGGGGATCGACGGAGTGTCCGGAGCCACCTATTCGTCCAACGGGATCAAAGAGGCGGTGGCGGATGCTCTTGGGCTGGACCTGTCGGGAGAAGTGCTTCCCGGCGTGCCGGCGGAAGTGCCTGAGCCGGGGACATATGATGTGACCGTGGCGGTGCGGAGCGATGTGGTGGATCACAGTCTGGTACAGACAGAGACAGCAGATGCTGTTCTCACGGTAGACGAGGCGGGACAGATGAGCCTATCCTACCGCATGGTATCCGGCACAGAACAGGAACCGATGTATATTCTCGGATTTAACGGATACTACGAGGACAACGACGCTGCCCGGGAGCTTACCATGGAAGGCGTGACTTATGAAACGGAAGAAAGGAACGGCTATACTGTCGTGACAGACGTCACATTTCCGCTGTCGGGCCTGAGCCAGTATTATTACAACAATACTTATATCTACGTGCCGGCAATGAGCAATCTGAACGGCGAGATCAGCGGCATCCTGTTTAAAAACGGAAGATTCAGTGTGAAGACGATCGTCACCATGTACTGGGATACGCTGAAGCGGCAGGATGATGCCGCGGCGGACAGTGAGGAGAGTATGGAGATCACGGCGGATGTGGAGGAAGAGACATCTTCGCCTTCCTGTATCGTATCCGTTCCGTCCTCTATCTCCATGGGAAAACTGAGTGAAAGCGGGGACAACATACAGGAGTACGAGATCAGAGTGTCGGCTGAAAACAGAGACGGCACGGTCACCGTGAGCGCTCCGGATACAGGGGTGCTGTACAGCGGGAGCAATGAACTGGCGTTTACGAATGATTTCGGCGTTCAGTCCTTCCGTGCAGACGATGTATCCGGTCAGGGGGCGGACGGTGAGGAGGCAGTGCTCTCAGGAAGGATCATCATATCCGGAGAGGATACAGCCGCCGCTGCCCCGGGAAATTATTCAGGCGTGACGACATTTACAATAACCTGCGGAGACACCGGCACGGATCCGGGAAATCCCGGCGGGGGCACAGACCCGGAAGAGCCGGGAGGCAGCACGGATCCGGAAGAGCCGGGAGGCGGTACAGACCCGGAGGATCCGGGCAGTACAGGTGACCCGGATGACACTGAGGACCCGGGAAGCGGATCGCTTGACGTACATGATCTGGAAGATGGAGTGTATTCCGTGACAGGCAGGATGGTGAAAACAGATAAGACCACACTTTCTATGGCGGACAATGCGATCAACCATACGGTCAAGCTGACTGTGAGCGACGGCAGATATTACGTTACCCTTGATATGAAGGGACTCAATATCAGCGGACAGCTGGGGTATCTGGGAGGCCTGAAATATTTCTGCACAGGTTATACGCAGGATCATCAGTACGGAAATCCTCAGGGCGAGCTTGCAGACGCTGTGATCGAATCTTATCAGCTGAATGAGGACGGCACCCGTGTGAGTGATGAATATGGAACGGATTATCCGGACCAGGTGACATTCGAGCTGATACCGGAGGCACTGGACGACGGATATGCTCCCCTTCAGGTGTTCGTGCCGCTTATGGAATCCATTGCCGAGGGCGTGGGGACACAGCCGGTATTCCTGGCTCTTGACTGGGATACGCTGAAGGCAGCGGCGGAGGATGATCCGGCCTTTACAGACGACAATGAACCCGGCGGTGATCCGGGGAACAGCGGAGACGGCGGAAGCGGACTGAACGGAGGCAGCAGCCTGACCGGCGGATCCTCCCTTCCGGGAGGAAGCTCTCTTGGAAGCAGTTCTCTGGGCGGGGCATCCCTTGGTGGAAGCTCTCTCGGCAGCTCTTCCCTGGGAGGAAGCCTGACGTCTGCCGCAAAGACGGGAGATGCTTCCGGTGCTGTCAGAGGCTGGACGGCGGTGCTTGTCATCAGCGCGGGAGTTCTCTGCGCCGGCGCAGCGGAGAGAAGCCTGCGGAAGAAAGATACAGATTGATATCCCTCAGAGAGCGGGGGATCGCATGGATCAGACAGGGGGAAGGAATTGCCCCCTGTCTGATCTGTAAAAGAAAAGTTAGGACAGGAGAGAAGGATGAAAACAGTAAAGAGAGTGAGAAAAGCTTTCGCCGTGCTGGCGGCGGCGCTGATATCCGCCTTTTTGAGCGCGGGTCTCATCAGTGCCCCTGTGCAGGCGGCAGGTGGAAATGTGTATACCTGTGTGATCCATCCCTGCTATGCCCATCCGGTGACCGGAGTGATCGAGGATTCCGGCGGAGAGGCGTCCTATGCCACCGGACAGGGAATGGTGGAGGGCGCAGTCTATACGACGGGCATCCTGGAGGTAACAGACAGCGGAGAATACTACCTGACGATCCGTCTGAGCCTGATGAGCTACACGTCGAACCACAGCTTCTGGGTGCAGAATGTAGGCGATTCGGGGTGGTCCAGCCCGGCGCTCGGAGTGACCGGGAACGGGACAGATAATAATGGAGAGACAGCGGACGTCTGCATCCAGGTGCCAAGTGAGAACTGTGTGGTAAGAGGCTCCATGTATGTAGAGCCTATGGGGAGAGACGTCATCTTCTATCTCTACCCAAGCGATTACACAGCGGGGAACAGCACGGATATGAACGCCACGATCGTTACCTCGGCATCCGGAAGCGGCACTTCCGCGTCAGGCGCTGCGGCAGCCGGCGGGACCGGAAGCACGGGGAGCGGAAGTTCAGGAAGCGGCACCGGCACAGCGGGAACCGGGGCGTCGCTGCAGGGCAGCAGCGGACTGAGTACCTCGGGTTCGTCAGATTCAGACAGCAGTATAGAGGAGACGGCCGGAAGCGATGCGCCTGCGCTGTCCAGCTCCATTGAGGAAGCTGCGGCGCCGGCCGCGGATTCTGCCTCAGACGCGGAACTCAGCGACGCCCAGGGGTTAAGCCTGTCTACGGCGGGAGATGCCTCCGGAGCGGAAGAAGCGGGAAGCTCCGGCGGAAGCGGCGCTTTTGCCGTCGGGGCGGCGGTCACGGTATCCGGTCTGATCCTGATGGGCGCCGCGGCGCTGATCGTATACTTTTTCCGGAAAAACTGGAGAAGATGGGGCGGGGGATATGACGATGAGGAGGGGTAGGATGACAGGAGAAAAGCGAAGAGCCGCCGGCGGTCTGTTCTGCGCCCTTCTGACCGGCGCGCTCCTTGCCGGATGCGTGGATCAGAGCGGCGGAGGCACCACCGGAAATTCAGATGCGTCAGGCAGCCAGGCGGAAAGTGTGGAGACGCTTCTTGAGATCACGGATCCGGAGGAAAAGGCGGCGGTGGAAGCTGCCAGGGCGAAGGTGGCGGCCATGGAAGAAGAACCTAGGATCATCGCAACCTCGCCGGCAGCTGCAGATATCTGTGACCGGCTTGAACTGGATCTGGTAGGCGTGTGTTCCAGTTCGATCTCTTCCATGCCGGAGCGGTATGCAGACGTGGAGGAGGTGGGGACGTCCATGAGCCCGGATATGGAGATCGTGGCGTCCCTCGATCCGGACTGGATCTTAAGTCCGTCCAGCCTTCAGTCGGATCTGCAGCCCAAGTATGAGGCGATTGATACGGACTGGGCTTTCCTGAACTTAAGAAGTGTGCCGGGAATGTACCGGTCCATCCAGGAGCTGGGGGTGATCTTTGACAGGGAGGAGCAGGCGCAGGAGCTGGTGGATGAGTTCACGGCTTTTTATGAGGACTATGTCACCCGGAATGAAGGAAAGGAGAGCCCCAAGGTGCTGATCCTGATGGGACTTCCGGGAAGCTATATCATCGCTACGGAGAACTCCTATGTGGGAAGCCTTGTGGAGCTTGCCGGCGGCGAGAACGTATACGCCGGGACAGACCAGGAGTTTCTGACAGTCAACACAGAGGACATGCAGTCCAGGGAACCGGATGTGATCTTAAGGGCGGCACACGCGCTCCCGGATCAGGTCATCGAGATGTTTAACGAGGACTTTGAGACCAACGATATCTGGCAGCATTTTACCGCGGTGCAGGAGGGCAGAGTCTATGACCTGACCTATGAGCTGTTCGGCATGAGCGCTAAGTTCAATTATCCGGAGGCGCTGGAGGAGCTGCAGCCCATGCTCTACCCGGAGAATGAGGAAGACGCGGCAAAGGCAAAGGAAAACAGTGACAACGCGGCAAAGGCGGCGGAGGACAGCGGGGCGTCGGAGAAGATCGATGAAGAGACGCTCCAGGAGATCACAAAGTAGAAGGAGGGATGAGAGATGAGTGAAGAGAGAAAGAAAAAGACGGCGAGAGCAGCAGCCTCTTTTCTTGTTATGGCAGTGCTGCTTGTCATCCTGATCTTTGCCTCCGTCAATATCGGGAGCCTTCAGGTGTCGCCGTCAGAGCTGTTCCGGGGACTGTTCATCGAGCGGATCGAGAATGTGGCGGCGATCTATGACCTGCGTTTCCCGAGGATCGTCATCTCCCTGTCTGCAGGGGCGGCGGTAGCAGTCTCGGGTGTACTGTTCCAGGCGGTCCTGAAAAACCCGCTGGCAGACCCCGGGATCATCGGGATCTCCGGAGGAGCCGGCTTCGCGGCGGTGCTGGTCACAGCGTTCTTTCCTGCGCTGTATTTCTTCACACCGCTGGCGGCATTCGGTGGAGGCGTTCTTGCCTTTTTCCTCGTATACAGTCTTTCCTGGAAGGGAGGCTTGAGCCCGCTTCGGATCATCCTGACCGGCGTGGCGGTGAGCGCCATGTTCACCGGGCTTACGGAAGCGCTCAACTCCATGACCGGAGGGAATTCCTCCGGCGTGGCGTCCATTGTCGAGGGAAATATCACACAGAAGACATGGGACGACGTACACACGCTCCTGCCCTATGTTGTGATCGGCCTGATCCTTGCCGTTCTCTCTGCGAAAATGTGTAATCTGATGTCGCTGGAGGATAAGACTGCAAGGGGACTGGGAGTCAATGTGAATCTGATGCGGATCCTGATCTCACTGGCGGCGGTGCTCCTGGCGGGCATTTCGACGGCGGTGGCGGGAGCGGTCAGCTTCCTGGGGCTGATCGTGCCCCATATCGGACGGCTCCTGGTAGGGAGCGATCACCGGGCGCTGATCCCGTTTTCCATGCTTGCAGGGGCGTTCACCTTCCTGCTGGCAGATACCATCGGCAGGACGATAGCGGCGCCCTATGAGGTGTCAGCGTCCATCATCATGAGCGTGGCAGGCGGACCGTTCTTTATCATTCTGTTGAGGAGGTCAAAGAAGTATGCAGCATGAAGATAATAAGAAGAAGCCGGCGATGGAGGTGAGAAACCTGTCCTTCTCTTACGGGAAAAACAGGGTGCTCAAGGATACTTCATTCAAGATCGAGGAGGGGGAGATCACGACCATCCTGGGTGCCAACGGATGCGGCAAATCTACGCTGTTCAACCTGATGACCAAGAACCTGTATCCGGGCAGGGGGAATATTTTCCTTTACGGGAAAAACATCCAGAACCTTACGCTGAAAGAATTTGCCAGGAAAGTCTCCATCGTGCATCAGTACAATACTTCGGCGGACGACATTACAGTGGAGCGCCTTGTGTCTTTCGGCAGGACGCCACACATGAAGCTGATGCAGGGGCGCAGCGAGGAGGATGAAAGACTGATCACCTGGGCAATGGAAGTGACGAATGTGGAGAAGTACCGGGAGCGGGAGGTGAGCCGCCTCTCGGGCGGACAGAGGCAGCGCGTCTGGATCGCTATGGCGCTTGCGCAGAATACAAAGATCCTGTTCCTGGACGAGCCGACCACATATCTGGATATCCGCTATCAGATCGAGATCCTTAAGTTAGTCCGGAAGCTGAACCGGGAGTATGGGATCACGATCATCATGGTGCTCCATGACATCAATCAGGCGATCCATTACTCAGACCGGATCATCGGTCTGAAGGACGGACATGTGGCTGCTGAAGGCAGCCCGGATGAGATCATTACGGCGGAATGTATCCGGGAGTTCTACGGAGTCTCCCTCGGAGTGACTGCTATCGAGGGAAAGAAGTTTGTGCTGACCGTGTGAGAAAGACTGCGGCCGGCGTGAAAGAGAAGTGATAAAAAAGAGGAGTGATAAAAATGCAAAAGAAAAATCCACTGCGCATTTTCTGGATCCTGCTGGGATTCCTCTGTCTTGGACTCGGTTCGGCGGGCATCGTGCTGCCAATCCTTCCGACAGTGCCCTTCTATATGGCGACTGTATTCTGCTTCGCAAAAAGCTCCAGAAGACTTCATGACTGGTTTGTCGGGACAGGGCTTTACAGAAAGCATCTGGACAGCTTTGTGAAGCAGCGGGCAATGACAATGGGGACAAAGCTGCGGATCGTTGGAATGGTGACTGTCGTGATGGCGGTGGGATTCATTCTGATGAGCAGGGTGCCGGCGGGCCGGATCTGTCTTGCAGTTGTCTGGATCTGCCATCTGCTTTATTTTTTCGGCAGAGTGAAAACAGTAAAACCAGGGAAAGATTGAAAAGATAAAATTGAGAAAAATTATCAAATACATACTCTTTTTGAGAATTATTATTGACAACTGACATGGAATCATGGTATATCAGTTATGCTCAAAGTTAGTAAAGGCTAACCAAACGGAGGCTTATACCTGCCTGCCGTGAAGAAACTGATCATCTCAAGAAAGGAATGTATCTATGAAAGAACGAAAGAATCCCCTGCGTGTCATATGGCTCATCCTCGGATTTTTGTCCATGGGGATCGGGGCTGTGGGAGTCGTGCTCCCGGTGCTGCCAACCACACCCTTCCTTCTGCTGGCGTCCTTCTGCCTGGCAAAAGGCTCTGAGCGGTTTCACAGATGGTTTACAGGAACAAAATTGTATAAGAGGCATCTGGAGAGCTTTGTGAAGAACCGGTCAATGACATTGAAGACCAAGTTCAGTCTGCTGATCCCGGCGTCCTGCATGCTGCTTCTGGCATTTCTTGCGATGCAGAATGTGTACGGCAGGGCGTTCATCATCTTTCTGATCATCTTCAAGTACGTGTATTTCTTTACAAAGATACGCACTGTCCCTGCGGGCGGGAGCGTCCTGCCGGAGGCGGAAGGATAAGACGATGAAAGATATTGAGAAGAAACGGAAGAAAGAGCAGTATGTGTCGGAGGAGATGATCCGTCTGTACTGCAGGAAGAACCACGAGGGATATGACAGAAAGACAGGGCGGATGTGCCCGGACTGTCAGGCGCTTTCCGAATATGCCAAGCTTCGGAGCGAGAAATGTCCTTTTATGGAAAACAAAACCTTCTGCAGCAACTGCAGAGTGCACTGCTACAAGCCTGAAATGCGGGAGAAGATCCGGGAAGTGATGCGCTTTTCCGGTCCGCGGATGCTCCTCTGCCATCCGATACTGGCGGTCTGGCATGTAGTCTGCAGCGTGGCGGAAAAGAAAAAGCAGAAGAGGGAAGGAAACATATGATCAAGAAAAGACTTGTGGGGCTTCTGTCCCATGCGAAAAAATATATTGTCTATCAGGTGCTCTGGCAGTGGTTTTCCCTGCTCTGTCAGATCCTGATGATCTACAGCGCGTCCATGCTGCTGGAACAGGCGCTTTTTGCAGAGGTGACTCTCAGGACAGGGATTTTCTACGGCGCCCTCGTGCTCGCGGCGATGGCGCTGCGCTTTGTCTGTGACAGACGGGCGTCCCATGCGTCCTACTGCGCCAGTGTGGATGTGAAACGGATCCTGAGAGACAGGATATACAGGAAACTGCTCCGCCTGGGAGCCTCATACAGGGAGAAGACAGCGACTTCAGAGGTCGTTCAGATGGCGGCAGAAGGAGTGGAACAGCTGGAGACCTATTTCGGAAAATATCTCTCTCAGCTTTTCTACAGCCTGCTTGCGCCGGTGACGCTGTTTGTCATACTGTCGTTCGTGAGCTGGAAGGCCAGCCTTGTGCTCCTCATCTGCGTGCCCCTGATCCCGCTCTCGATCGTGGCAGTGCAGAAGATCGCGAAGAAACTGCTGAATAAGTACTGGGGGATCTACACGGAGCTGGGAGACAGTTTCCTTGAGAATCTGCAGGGACTGACCACTTTGAAGATTTACCGCTCGGATGAGCAGAAAGCGCAGGAGATGGACGAAGAGTCTCAGCGGTTCCGCAGGATCACAATGAAGGTCCTCACCATGCAGCTGAACTCCACAAGCGTGATGGATATCATCGCCTACGGAGGAGCCGCTGTGGGTATGATCGTGACCCTCTCCCAGTTCATGAAGGGAAGCTTAAGCGTCCACGGAGCGCTGATGCTGATCCTGCTGTCGGCGGAATTTTTCATTCCGCTCCGCCTTCTGGGATCCTTCTTCCACATCGCCATGAACGGAATGGCTGCGAGCGACAAGATCTTTGCGCTCCTTGACCTGCCGGAACCGGAGGAAAAAACGGAGCGCCTGGATGGAAGAGAGATGGATATTTCATTCTCATCCGTGCACTTCTCCTATGAAGCAGACCGGGAGATCCTAAAGGGCGTCGACATGGAATTCCCTGCAGGGAGCTTTACCTCCATCGCAGGCGCCTCGGGATGCGGCAAGAGTACGGCGGCGGCCGTGCTCATGGGACGAAACCAGGGGTATTCGGGAAGCGTGACCGTGGAAGGAAAGGAACTCTGCGGGATCCGTGAGGACAGTCTGATGGACCAGATCACTCTGGTCAGCCACAACAGCTATCTGTTCAAGGGAACCGTAGAAGAGAATCTCCGGATGGGGAAACCGGATGCGTCAGAGGAGGAGATGAGAGACGCCCTGAGAAAAGTCAACCTGTGGGGCTTCCTCAAGGCACAGCAGGGGCTCGCCACGCCGATCCTTGAAAAGGGAAGCAATTTCTCAGGCGGCCAGTGCCAGCGTCTCGCCATTGCCCGGGCGCTGCTCCATGACACCCCGGTCTACATTTTTGACGAGGCTACATCCAATATCGACGCGGAGAGTGAAGAGATGATCATGGACGTGATCCGGCGTCTGGCAGAGACGAAGACGATCATCCTGATCTCCCACCGTCTCGCCAACGTGGTTGGCTCAGACCGGATCTATATGTTAAAGGACGGCCTTGTGGCGGAAAATGGAACGCATGAACAGTTGATGAAAAAGAACGGTGAGTATGCAAAGCTGTACCGTTCACAGATGGAACTGGAACAGTACGGAAAGGAGGCGGCAGTATGAATACAGAGAAAAGAAGAAGCGGCATACGGATCATGGGACAGCTCATCGGTCTGGTAAAGCCCCTTCTGCCGGTGATGCTGCTCGCCATCGTACTTGGGACGATCGGCTATCTGTGTGCGATCTTTCTCACGATCCTGGCAGGATACGGACTGATGCACATCCTTCTGGAGCCGCTGCAGGAGTCTCTCGGGATCACGCTGAATCCGGGAAACGCGGGTCTTCTTCTCGGCACGGAGCTTAGGAACCTCTTTATCGCCCTGATCGTTATGGCGGTGATGAGAGGGATCCTCCACTATGGAGAACAGTACTGCAATCACTTCATCGCCTTCAAGCTTCTGGCGATCATACGCCACAAGGTGTTCGCGGCGCTGC
Organism: Lachnospiraceae bacterium UBA1818; assembly: GCA_904419285.1. Lineage (GTDB taxonomy): Bacteria > Bacillota > Clostridia > Lachnospirales > Lachnospiraceae > Mediterraneibacter > Mediterraneibacter caccogallinarum. The sequence continues at coordinate 34,622 of CAJFQZ010000001.1, read as the reverse complement.
GGAAGCTCTGTCCTGCGAAGCTGGAAGGAAGAGAAAAGGGAAATCTGATCTCGGTGATCACCTCGGACATTGAGCTTCTGGAAGTGTTCTATGCCCACACGATCTCGCCGATCGCCATTGCCGTGCTGACATCCCTTGTGATGGTACTCTTTATCGGGCAGTTTTCCCTGTCCGCGGCAGTGCTCGCTCTGGCGGGGTATCTTACGGTGGGCGCGGTGATCCCGCTCTTTTTCGGGAGCAGGGGAGCCGGCCGGGGCATGGAGTTTCGGAACGGGTTCGGGGAGCTGAACAGCTTTATCCTTGACTCTCTCCGCGGGCTGGATGAGACGATCCAGTACGGGCAGGGAGAAAAGAGAAGAAAGGAGATGGAAGAGCGCTCGGACCGCCTCGGCGGAGTGCAGAAGGGACTGAACCGCCTGGAAGCGTCCCAGCGGTCCGTGGCGAATCTTGTGATCCTTGTATTTTCCTTTGCCATGCTCTTCCTGATGCTCGTCCTCAGGCAGGAGGGAAGCGTCAGCTATACAGGCATGCTGGTCGGCACCATTGCCATGATGGGCTCCTTCGGACCGGTGACGGCCCTTGCCAGCCTGTCCAACAACCTGAACCAGACACTGGCGAGCGGAGAGAGAGTCCTCTCGATCCTGGAGGAAGCGCCCCAGGTGGAAGAAGTGGAAGGAGCGGAGAAGGTTTCGTTTACCGACGCAGAGGCGGACAGTGTGGATTTCTCCTACGAAGAGGAACAGATCCTGAAAGACTATTCGATCAAGATCCCGAAAGGGAAGGTGGTGGGCATCCATGGCGCCAGCGGCTCAGGAAAGTCCACTCTTCTGAAGCTCCTGATGCGCTTCTGGGATGTACAGGGCGGACAGGTTCGGATCTCAGGGCGGGACGTGCGGGGAATCAATACATCTGATCTGCGCAGCATGGAAGCCTATGTGACCCAGGAGACCTGCCTGTTCCACGACTCGATTGCCAACAACATCGCGGTCGGGAAGCCCGGAGCCTCCAGGGAAGAGATCATGGAGGCGGCAGAAAAAGCTTCCATCCACAACTTCATCATGACGCTCCCGAAGGGATACGATACGGAAGTCGGCGAGCTGGGAGACACCCTCTCAGGCGGCGAGAAGCAGCGGATCGGGATCGCCCGGGCATTCCTCCACGACGCACCCTTTGTCCTGCTGGATGAACCGACCAGCAATCTGGATTCCCTAAACGAGGGCATCATCCTGAAATCTCTGAAAGAGGGAAAAGGAGATAAGACAGTGCTGCTGGTGTCCCACAGGAAATCGACAATGAACCTGGCGGATATCGTGTATGAGATGGATAACGGAAGAATTTCCTGACGGGATTTCTTTGACAACAGGGAAGGCGGGGACTATAATGTAAACAGAGGTCAGCGCAGGCTGATCATCAACAAAAAGAAAGAGGGCCTGTGGAATGGGAATGGGACGATACTATCGGTTGTCAAAAAAGATCACAGAGGAGATGGCGTCTGAGATATTGACGGAGACGCTGGGGATCGAAGATGTGCAGAAGGCGGAATTTCTGGAGGAAAACACAAAGATCCTTGTGGTAACGGAAAAAGATAAGTATCCGGAGGTCATGACCCGGATCGTTAATATCTTCAGCCGCATCGGAAAGGGCTGTGAGCTGTCATTTGCAGGATTTAAATATTGAGAGCAGACGGATAGAGATCAGATTTCTCTATCCGTTTTTTAGGGGAGATTTTTAGTGGCTTTCGATCTGCACGGATCTATAGCTGTAAGGTATGGGAGTGTATTTAATCTAAGTATTTGCTGTCTTCTAAATGCAGTACTATACTGTAAATGAAAAAAATAGAATCTGCAGTCTTCTATCAGTTCAGTCGTCAGAATCTAGAATTGTAAGGAGGAATTTGAAATGAAAATAATTGAAGATCAGACATTTGATATGGAGCGTGCACTCTACGGGAGCAGGGGAGTGTACCTGAAAAACTGCGCTTTTGACGGTCCTGCGGACGGGGAGAGCGCACTGAAAGAGAGCAGTGATATCACGGTGGAGCATACGTTCTGCAATCTGAGATACCCGTTCTGGCATGATCACGGACTGAGGATCATTGATTCAGAGATGACAGAACTCTGCCGCGCGGCTCTGTGGTATTCGGATCACATTGAGATCACCGGGACAAAAATGCACGGGATCAAGGCACTGCGTGAGTGCAGCGACGTTGTGGTCGATCACTGTGATATTATTTCACCTGAATTCGGCTGGTCAGTGAAGAATATAACGATGAAGGACAGCAGGGCGGAGAGCGAGTATTTCATGATGCGTTCTGAGAACCTGAATTTTTCGAACGTGGAATTCAAGGGAAAATATTCTTTTCAGTATATCCATGATGCAGTTTTTGAAAACTGTATTTTTGACACAAAGGATGCATTCTGGCACGGAAAAAATATTACAGTGAAGGACAGCGTTGTGAAAGGAGAGTATCTCGCATGGTATTCAGACGGACTTACGCTGATCAACTGCCGGATCATCGGGACCCAGCCGTTCTGTTACTGCAGGAATCTGAAACTGATCGACTGTGAGATGGTCGACACGGATCTCTGCTTTGAAAAATCAGAGGTGGATGCTGTGATCACTACTCCGGTCATCAGCATCAAGAATCCGCGTTCCGGCTGTATCCGGGTGCCGTCTGTGGATGAGATCATCCTGGATGATGAAGAAGCAAAGGGACAGATCATCACAGGGGAAACTGCTGAGAAGCAGAGCGGAAATGTCTGCTGCTGTGCATAGATCACAGTTCCGGCGGGAAACGGGCGAACAGGAGAATAGGACTGGAGAAAACAGATTTAAAACCAGAACTCCGGACATAAACAGGCTGAACGGCCGGCTTATGTCCGGAGCTTTTTATATTCTGAGCTTTTTTATACTGCGTATCAGAATCGAATATTCCTGCCCGTCATAGAGACAGCGTCCCCGGCAGCCTGTGGAAAATGATAATGAAAAAATATTTCGATAATCTATATTGATATTGGTTCTCATTTATTGTATTATATCAGTATGAGTTAGATAAAACTAACTAACAAGGGGTTATATTATCATATATCACAGGAGGTCAGATATGAGTGTTGTCATTATAGGAGGTCATGACAGGATGGTCTGCCAGTATAAGAAAATATGCAGGCAGTTCAACTGCAAAGCAAAGGTGTTTACCCAGATGTCCGCAAACTTAAGCAAACAGATCGGGAGTCCGGATCTGATCGTACTCTTTACAAACACCGTGTCCCACAAAATGGTGCGCTGCGCAGTGGAAGAGGCAGGAAGATGCAATGCAGACGTTATCCGCTGCCATACAAGCAGCAAGAATGCGCTTGAAGAGATCCTCGGAAGCGTCTGTGCATAAACTTCGGGTTTGGCGGCGCAGGTTTCTGATCTGACTTATATCCGAAACCGGCAGGTGTGAGTATGACGAAGTCATATTCTGCGATGAGGGTCGGGGGATTCAGGGGAATTTTTATCTGTTCTTATTCATACACTATTCGAGTACGGTTAACAGAAAGAAATAGAAATTTATGACCGTAAAAATGTCGGTCCAAATACGGTTACCCTGATAAATCAGGGGATTGCAACCGTAAGAATTCCGTAAACTACGGATATAAATCCAATAACTATAAATTTAACCGTAGTATTGTCACTGAAGAACTGCCTGGAAATACATTGCCATCTATGCTTTAAATCCCCGGGTTTGTACGGAAAGTCCTGTCTGGAATGTAGCAGAAAACGGGCAAAGCTGTTGGGATTCTCCCAACAGCTTTCCCTGTTTTCGGATGATATTCTCAGATAAAACTTATCTTGCAAACCCGAATTTACAGCTTCAGGTTTTTGAAGAGGTCTCCAAGGTTTGTCCCGATGTTCTCGCTCTTCGGGATAACAACCTTCTCCTCCGGTTCTTCCTTGACTTCCTCGAGCGCCTTCATACTGAGGCTGACCTTGCCGTCCTTGATTCCGATGACTTTGACAGTCACTTTGTCGCCAACGCTCAGCACATCTGACGGAAGTTTGACGCGCTTCTGGGAGATCTGGGACACGTGCACCAGACCGGACAGCCCGTTCTCAAGTTTGACAAACGCGCCGTAATTCTGGAGCGTCTCTACAGTTCCTTCCAGCACTGTGCCGACCTTCAGGTTTGCGATCTGCTCCTCACGCGCTTTCTTCTCCTTCTCTTTCAGGATCTCGCGTGCGGAGAGAACGAGACGGTTGCTCGCCTGATCTACGTCGATGACGCGCACTTCGATGTCCTTGAGCAGATAAGTCTCAAGATCCTCGATGTAGGAGAGGGACAGCTTGGAAGCGGGAACGAATCCTCTCAGTCCTTCCACCATGACGATAACGCCGCCGTTTACGACACCTTCAACTTTTACAGGGAGAATTGTCTGGTTGTCCATATATTCTTTAACCCTGTTCCAGGGATTGGCGTCATCAAAATGTTCCTCATAGTCAGCCATTGTCTCGGCTGCTTCCGGCTCTGCCTTCTCAGCCTCAGCCGCTTCGTTTGTCTGAATTTCTTCTTTCATTTCTTCGCTCATTGTACAGCACCTCAACTTAATTTCTATTTGTTCAACGAAAACAGTATATCATAAATACGACAGAAAAAACAACCAATCTGTGCAATCCCGGGAGAAAAATCATAACGGCTCAGCCCGTGCCATTTGCAAAGCCGTGCATACATGCTCCTGCGGCTTCGCCGCTTCTTTGCACATAACAGGCGCTCTGCCCCTTCCCTTACGGCTGGTCTGCTGCGAAAAATCTTTGCAGTGTCTGAGGTAAGGATGAAATAGGTTAAGTAAATAAACCCCGCCAATTCGCTGTTCCGGAAGAAAGAAAAAACAGGTTGACGAAACTGCAAAAAAATGGCAAGCTTAGAAAGACAATTACAGGAATGGAGACAGAATAATATGAGTGATAAAGATAAGAATAAAATATATGTAGTGGGACACAAGAATCCGGATACCGATTCTATCTGTTCCGCCATCGCCTATGCGGCGCTCAAGTCAAAGATCACGGGAAAGGTCTATGAGCCGCGCCGAGCCGGACAGCTGAACGAAGAGACACAGTATGTTCTGGAGCGCTTCCATGTAAAGACGCCGTCCCTGCTCTCAGATCTCCGGGAGCAGATCAAGGACACAGAACTCAAAGAAGTGGAGGGGATCAGGAGCAGCGTCTCTATCCGAACGGCATGGGAGAAGATGCAGGAGAGCAACATACATACTCTCCCGGTCACAAGAGACGGGAAGCTGGAGGGAGTTATAACGATCGGAGATATTGCCAAAACTTATATGGAAGTTTATGACAATACGATCCTTTCCAAGGCGCGCACCCAGTACAGAAATATCGCGAAAGCTGTGGAAGGTGAGATCGTCACCGGAAACGGGCACGGATATCTCCTCAAGGGAAAAGTTGCGATCGCCGCGTCCAGCAGGATCCTGATGTCTGATTTTATCGCAAAGGATGATCTGGTCATCATGGGCGACAGAAAGGACGCACAGAGATGTGCCGTCGACATGGACGCCAGCTGCATGGTTGTGTGCAACAAGGCGCACATATCTGACAGGATCATACGCGAGGCGGAGGAGAAGGAGATCGTGATCATCAGCACAGCGCTCGATACATTTACCGCGGCCCAGCATATCAACCAGAGTATCCCGGTCAAATATTTTATGACGAAAGACAATCTGATCACGTTTAAAATGCGGGATTATGTAGATGATGTAAAAGAGGTCATGGCGAGAAAACGTTACCGTGATTTCCCGATTGTTGACAGCAAGGGAAAATTTCTGGGGCTGATCTCCAGACGGCGTCTCCTCAACGTAAGGAAAAAGCAGGTCATCCTTGTGGATCACAATGAGAAGAATCAGGCGGTCGACGGCGTGGAAGAAGCGGATGTGCTGGAAATCATCGACCACCACAGGCTGAGCAGCATCGAGACCATGGGACCGGTATTTTTCCGGAACCAGCCGGTGGGCTGCACGGCCACGATAATCTATCAGATGTATCAGGAGGCGCAGGTGGAAGTGGATCCGACCAATGCGGCGCTGCTGTGCGCGGCGATCATCTCCGACACGCTGATGTTCCGCTCCCCGACCTGTACGCCGCTGGATGAGAGCACGGCAAGGACGCTGGCAGGGATCGCGGGAATCGAGATCGAGGCGCTGGCTCAGGAGATGTTCAATGCGGGCAGCAACCTGAAAGGCAAGAGCGCGGAAGAGATCTGCTTCCTTGATTTCAAGCAGTTTACCGTAAATGATACTGTGTTCGGTGTGGGACAGGTGAATTCTATGAGTGCGGAGGAGCTCCGGGAGATCAAAAAGATCGTCCAGCCGCATCTTGAGAAGGCGCGGAAGAATCACGGCCTGAACATGATCTTTTTTATGCTGACGAATATCATCACAGAGTCCTCTGAGCTCCTCTGCGCCGGACCGGAGGCGCGGGAGAAGATCATAGGCGCCTATGACCTGGCCGAGGATACAGAGGAGCTGATGCTGCCGGGTGTTGTATCAAGGAAGAAGCAGCTCGTGCCGACGCTGGTAGGTGCGCTGCAGCAGTAAAAGACAGGAGAGAGCTATGGCAAAACAGACTTGGAAACCGGGAAACATGCTTTATCCGCTTCCGGCGGTCATGGTGAGCGTCGGCGATAAGGAAGGAAATACTAACATACTTACCATCGCGTGGACGGGAACGGTCTGTACGAATCCGCCCATGGTCTATATCTCGGTCCGTCCGGAGCGGTATTCCTATCATATGATCGAGGAGAGCGGTGAGTTTGTCATCAATCTGACGACAGAAGAGCTGGCGCACGCGGCGGATTACTGCGGAGTGCGTTCCGGCAGGGATGTGGATAAATGGAAGGAATGCGCCCTGACACAGAGAAAGGCGGAGACGCTGAAGTACGCGCCCGTGGTCGCAGAATCGCCGGTCAATATTGAATGCCGCGTAGTCCGGAAAGAGGAGCTGGGAAGCCATCACATGTTTCTCGCGGAAGTGACGGCAGTGCAGGCAGACGACGCCTATCTTGACGAGAAGGGCAGGTTTGATCTGAACAGGACCGGCCTGATCGCTTATTCCCACGGCGAGTATCTCAGCCTGGGTGAAAAGCTGGGGACTTTCGGATACAGCGTGCGGAAAAAATCTGCTCCTTCCGGTAAATCCGGAAAGAAAGAGAAGGCTGTACAGGCGGGAAAGAAAGGGCAGGACGTGCAGAAGAGGAAGAACAGCCGCCGGCAGAACGCCCGGGAAGCTGTCCGGCAGCCTGCGGAACAGAATGAGAAGAGCAGCCGCCGGCCGCAGAATGGCAAAAAGAAATACAGCCGGCAGGCTGCCCCTGCACAAAGAGGAAAAATAGAAGATAGAAAAATAAATAAACATAAATGAGAATCAATCTCATTAAATCACCTTGAAACCATGTTCTGATTCTGGTAAGATACATATAGTTAGTTGCAGCTAACTATATGTGAATAAATCATGGAAACTCCTTTGCCCCGAACTGCCTGAAACGGGGCGGAGGATGTTCTCCGGGAAAGGACGAAGAGGACATGGATTATTTAGAAATTGAGAAAGTGATCGGACGGGAGATCATCGATTCCAGAGGAAATCCGACCGTGGAGGCGGAGGTTTATCTGGCGGATGGAACATCGGCAAGGGGAGCGGCGCCCAGCGGCGCGTCGACAGGCGAGTTCGAGGCTCTGGAGCTGAGAGACGGCGACAAGAGCAGATACGGAGGCAAGGGTGTCTCGAAAGCTGTGGAGAATATCAACACTGTGATCAATGACGCTCTCTGCGGCATGGACGCTTCCGATATTTATGCAGTGGACAGAGCGATGATCGAAGCGGACGGGACGAAAGACAAGTCGAATCTCGGTGCCAATGCGATCCTTGCGGTGTCGATCGCCTGCGCTCGGGCTGCTGCGGCGGCCCAGGACATCCCGCTGTACCGTTTCCTGGGCGGTGTGAACGGCAACCGGCTTCCGGTCCCGATGATGAATATTCTGAACGGCGGAGCTCATGCGGCGAACACGGTGGATGTACAGGAGTTCATGATCATGCCTGCAGGAGCCGGAAGCTTCAGAGAAGGTCTGAGATGGTGTACGGAAGTATTCCACGCGCTCCAGTCCCTTCTGAAATCCAAGGGACTGGCGACTTCCGTCGGAGATGAGGGCGGCTTCGCGCCTGACCTTGGAAGCGACGAGGAGGCGGTCGAGTATATCCTGGAGGCGGTGCGCCGGGCGGGCTACGAGCCGGGAAGAGACTTTGTGCTTGCGATGGATGCGGCGTCCAGCGAGTGGAAGGGAAGCAGGAAAGGCGAGTACATTCTTCCGAAGTGCGGAAAGAAGTTTACCTCAGCGGAACTGGTTGAGCACTGGAAAACTCTCGTAGAAAGATATCCGATCTACTCCATTGAGGACGGCCTGGATGAGGAAGACTGGGAAGGCTGGCAGATCATGACAAAGGAGCTGGGCGGCAGAGTACAGCTCGTGGGAGACGACCTGTTCGTTACAAACACAGAGCGCCTGAAGAAAGGAATTGACATGGGATGCGGTAATTCCATCCTGATCAAGCTGAATCAGATCGGTTCCGTTTCCGAGACGCTGGAGGCGATCAAGATGGCTCACAAGGCGGGATACACAGCGGTTACTTCCCACCGCTCGGGAGAGACGGAGGATACGACGATCGCTGATCTTGCCGTGGCGCTGAATACATGCCAGATCAAGACCGGAGCGCCCAGCAGAAGTGAGCGCGTGGCAAAATACAACCAGCTGATCCGCATTGAGGAAGAGCTTGGCGCAGGCGCGGTATATCCGGGATTTGGAGCGTTCAATATAACGCGAGGATGAAAAAAGAGACGGGAAAAGATCAGAGACGGCAATAACAGAGAGACCATGGTAATAAAGAGACAGCGGTAAATCGGAGAAAAGAAAACAGAGGTCTGCGAAAACGAAGAGAGAATCTTCTTTGTTTTCACAGACCTCATTTTCTTTTGAAGGAAAGAACTATACTCTACCGGGCCATCTCAAGCTGCGGTCCGATGTGCTTGTGCTCCCGGATGAGCGTCTCGATCTCTCGGAGATCCGACGACGGAAGGTCGCCCGGGATCGTGTTCTTCACAGCGCCGGCAGCATTGCCTATTTCCAGAGCCCTGCGGCAGTTTCCGGGATCAGACAGGAGACCGTAGAGCACTCCGGAGACATAGGAGTCCCCGCTTCCGATGCGGTCTACGACCTCGATATTCCGGTATGGCTCTTCCTCATAATAAGTATCACTCTGTGCATCGTAGATGATGGAGCCGAAGGTATGGATCTTCGGGCTGTGAACGATGCGCTGGGTGGAGGCAACGATACGGATCGGATATTCTTCCGTGAAGCTTTTCATGATCTCTTTGGCACTGCCTTCTTTCAGGAAGGTGAGACGGGCGGTGTCTTCCGAGCAGAAGAAGATATCCACATAGGGAAGGATCTGCTCAATGCATTCCCTGGCCTCATCCCCGGTCCACAGATTCCCCCGGAAGTTTACGTCAAAGGAGATCAGGGCGCCCGCCTCCTTGAACCTCCGTATCATTTCCACTCCTGTTTCGCGGCACTGGCGCCCGAGGCCGAGAGTGATCCCGCTTGTGTGAAAACAGCGGGTGGATGAAAAGAGGGAGTCGTCGAAATCATGGATCGAGATAGTGTTTACAGAAGAATGCTTCCGGTCATACACAACTCCCGGTTTTCTCGGGAAAGCGCCGTTCTCATAATAGTAGATCCCGAGCCGCGCGTCCTCTGAATCGTCATACACGAGGTAATCATCGCTCACGCCGCAGAAGCGGATCCTGTTTTTCGCATAGGAGCCGATAGCATTATCAGGCAGCTTTGAGATGATCCCTGTTTTCAATCCCAGCAGCGATACCCCGGCGGCAACGTTGAGCTCTGCGCCCCCGAGCTGCCTGCGGAGGACATCTCCTCCGGAGAGACGTTCATTATCTGTCGGGGAGAGGCGGAGGAGCACCTCCCCGAGAGAAAGAAGATCGAAAGTTCTGTTTGATCTACACATGCTTTTTACCTCTGCTTTCTTTTACGATTTTTACAGCTTCTTTTACCAGAGCTCTTATCTTGTCAAATTCACCGGCTTTTACCAGATCTCCTTTTACCATCCAGCTTCCGCCGCACGCCAGGATTCTGTCGTATGCGAGATAGTCTCTTACATTTTTGGGATTAATGCCTCCTGTGGGCATGAATTTCATTCCCACATAGGGAGCCGCGATCGCCTTGATATATGCAAGCCCGCCTGCCTGTTCAGCCGGGAAGAACTTCACGACTTCGAGACCGTTCTCTATAGCCTGTTCCACGTCGCTGGGATTGGCGCAGCCCGGTGTGATCAGGATCCCTTTCTCGACACAGTACCGGACGACCTTCGGGTTGAGTCCCGGACTAACGATGAACTTTGCCCCTGCTGCGACAGCGCGGTCAACCTGCTCTGTGGTCAGTACTGTTCCCGCGCCCACCAGCATATCCGGAAATCTTTCGGACATAATGCGGATGGACTCCTCCGCGGCATCTGTGCGGAAAGTTACCTCTGCGCACGGGAGCCCGCCTTCACACAGCGCCCGGGCGAGAGGCTCCGCGTCTTTCGCGTCATCCAGGACAACAACAGGGACGATTCCGATTTCTCCGATCTGTTTTAACACTTCATTCATTTTCGATTCTCCTTAAAGTTTTATAATGTGAAACTAAGTTTTATAATATGAACTGTTCTGATTCAAAGTATACTACCTGCTTTCTAAAAGTCAAGTATAAAATTCAGATTTTCTTGGAATTTCCAAGGCTTTTATAAGATTGAATAAAAAGGAAAGATGTGATAGAATGGTTTCATATTACGAAACTAAGCTGTTTGTGTGATGGAGGAATAACACTATGGAAGATAAGAATCCAATCCAGGTGGCGGACCGGCTCTTTGGAGCGCTGGAACTGCTGGCGGAGAATGGGGACGCGGGAGTAATGGAAGTGAGCACAGCCCTCGGGCTGAATAAAAGTACGGCCCACCGCGTTCTGAATTCTCTTATATATATGGGATATGCAAGGCAGAATGAAGAAACCGGGCGGTATGAGCCGTCCCTGAAGGTTGTCGATCTGGCGAATAAAGTGATGAAGCATGTGGATATTGTCCAGGCAGTGCGGCCGTATCTGAGGAAACTGATGGAGATGACAGACGAGACAGTCCATTTTGTAGAGCGGGACGGCGTGGATGCAGTTTATATAGATAAGATAGAGTCGTACCGGAACGGAATACAGATGGTATCCCGGATCGGGAGCCGGATCCCTCTTTACTGCTCGGGTGTGGGGAAAGCCATCGCAGCCAGCCTGGATGAACATGAGGTGGAGGAAATCTGGAACCGGAGCAGGATCGTCCCGCTGACGGCACATACATTCACGGACTTTGAAGAATTTAAAAAAGAGCTCGCCGTGATCAGGGCGCGGGGCTATGCCTTGGATAATGAAGAAAACGAAAACGGAGTCCGCTGCATTGCGGTCAGCCTGAAGGATTACACCGGCAGGGTGAAATATGCATTCAGTATTTCTGCGCCTGTCAGCCGGATGGATGACGAGAGGATCCGGCAGCTCGCGGCGTACGCTCTGGAGATAAAGGAGCAGATTTCGGAAAAATTCTGTCCGTGAATGATCCTTTGCGCGGATTTTGGAAGAGAGAGCATATCAGATTGTATGATTGAGGAAAATCATCTATACTTTGATGAATGCAGATGATTTCCTTTTCAATAGGAAATAAAATGAATGCGAAAAAAACGTATGAGTGAAAGGGAGAAACATTATCATGTCATTAAATACAATTTTGATCAAGCCTGCATCCTCACTGTGCAATATGCAGTGCCGGTACTGCTTTTACTGTGATGAGGCGGAAAAAAGGGAACAGTCGTCCTATGGGATGATGTCCGAGGAAACGCTTAGAAATATAATCAAGAAGATGATGTTCCAGGCGGATAGGGAAATGTGTTTTGCGTTTCAAGGGGGAGAACCAACACTGAGAGGAAAAGCGTTTTTTAGGAAGGTGCTTGAATTTGAGGAACGTTTTAATAGAAGTCATGTGCAGGTCAGAAATGTCCTGCAGACCAATGGCCTGCAGATTGATGAGGAGTGGTGCCGGCTTTTCCGTGAGGGGAACTTCCTTATCGGTGTTTCGGTTGACGGGACGAAGGAGATCCACGACAGTTTCCGCCGTGACAGGAGCGGAGACGGGACGTATGACAGGATCTGTGAGAATATCGGGCTTCTGGAAAAGTATGGGGTGGAATATAATATTCTTACTGTAGTTACGGCACAGGCGGCGGAAAATATCAGGGAGATCTACCGGGAATATCAGCAGAGAGGGTGGCGTTACCAGCAGTATATCATCTGTCTGGATCCGCTGGGGGAAGAGCCGGGGAAAAGGGAGTATTCCCTGACTCCAGAAAAGTACGGTACCTTTTTGGTGGAGCTGTTCGGGATGTGGTACAGAGATTGGAAGAAGGGGAGAGCCCCGTATATCCGGCAGTTTGAAAATTATATCAGCATTCTGATGGGGCGTCTGCCGGAGTCGTGCGAGCAGAGGGGAATCTGCAGTGTTCAGTGTGTGACCGAGGCGGATGGCGGCGTTTATCCCTGCGATTTTTATGTCCTGGACGAATATCGGCTCGGAAGTTTTAATGAAAATAAAGTAAAGGAATTTTTTGAAAATAGCAGGGCGGCGGGATTTATAAAAGAGTCGCGGAGGATCAGTGGCGATTGCAGAGAGTGTGAGTGGTATCGGATCTGCCGTGCCGGCTGCAGGAGACATCGTTTTCAGATTACACAGGATAGGGAATACCATAATTATTTCTGCGAGGCATACCGGTTCTTTTTTGAAAGATGCGGCAGGTATCTTCAGGAAATTGCGGACTATATCGGAAGCTGAGATTGACAAATAAGCCAATAAAGGAGAAGGATGAAAATCCATGGGCTTGTGTGATATGTTTATAAAAATGGGGAAATATTGTCAGGTGTTGTATGGAATTGACAATAATTATAAAAAAGAAAACAATATAATTATTGAAAATCGATAGCGGACAGGCATATAATTTAGCTAACAAGTTCAAAGGAGGATACGAAATGAAAAAGAAAGTAATTAGTGTTTTGCTTGCAACTGCTATGGTAACAGGCCTTGTAGCAGGATGCGGAAGCAGCAGCGAAGGAGGCTCAAACTCCGGTGGCGGAGAGTATGACGGTGTAGAACTTACATACTGGTCTATGTGGTCAAGCACAGAGCCGCAGGGAAAAGTTCTCCAGGAAGCAGCTGATGCATGGGAAGAAGAGACCGGCGGTAAGGTTAATATCGAGTGGAAAGGCCGTGACGTTAAGCAGATCCTTTCATCTTCACTTGAGGCAGAAGAGGATATTGACTTATTCGAAGATGACTACAAGAGAATTGCTGAAGTCTATATCGACTATGTTTACGATCTGACAGATCTGGCAGAAGAGAATGGATATTCAGATCACAGCTTCGCTATCTTCAATGACCGCGGTACAGAGTGGGCAGGTTTCCTTCCGTGTATCACAGAGCAGCCGAACGTAGGCGGTGTGTACTACAATCAGGATCTGTTCGATGAGGCTGGCGTGGAAGCTCCGACTACTTGGGCAGAGTTCCTTGATGTATGCCAGAAATTAAAAGACAACGGCATCCAGCCGCTTGCTCTTGACAGCACATATGCACCGTTCCTGTTTGGATATCATCTTGCAAGATACATCGGAGAAGATGCAATTGCTGATATGGCAGAAAACGGTGGATGGGGACAGAACGAGCTTGTAGCTAAAGCAGCACAGGATATGATCGATTTTGTTAAAGCTGGTTATCTTGCAGATGGTGCTCCGGCTGAGTACCCGGCAAGCCAGGATTCCATCGGACTGGATGGAGACGTTGCAATGGTTGTATGTGCAAACTATGTTACAGCAGAGGTTAATAGCCACAGTGGCACAGAAGTAAATTGGAACGTATTCAACTATCCTTCAGTTGAAGGCGCAGCAGAAGGCGTTGACCAGACAGCAGCTTATGTAGGAGCTAACTCTATTGCTGTTACTAAGTACAGCGAGAATCCGGAAGCAGCGTATGACTTTGCTACATTCTTAACATCTGGCGAGTATGACCAGAAGATGGCTGATACAGCTTCTCAGATTCCAGCTGATCCGAGCAACGAAGTTCCGTCTTCACAGAATGGAACAATTGAACTGCTGAATTCAACAGAGACAGCGCTTAGCTGGAACATGGGATTCAATCAGAATGCTGATTTGATGTCCCCGATTGCGGAAGTTATTGTAAAACTGTATGAGGGAAGCTACGCAACAGGACAGGATTTTGCAGCGGCTCTGGATGCATTATACTAGGAATTTCTATTAACCCTGGAGGTGGCGCCTGCCGGCGCCACCTCATTTTGTTAGAAAGGTGACACAGGAAAATGAAAAAAAAGAAAACATTTATCATACCATTTATTCTTCCGTGTGCTTTATCACTTATTATTATGTATCTGTATCCGGTTATTCGTACCGTGATCATGAGTTTCTTTGGAATTGAAAGTGTAACGGCGGATCTGTCTGAGTGGACATTCAATGGTTTTGATAATTATATCAAGATTTTTAACAGCCCGACTTTCCAGAGAGCAATGACCAATATGCTTCTTATTTGGCTGGTAGGAGGAATCATTGTTCTCGCATTTGCACTTCTTTTTGCTGTAATTCTTACAAGCGGAATTAGGTTTAAAAAGTTTTTCCGTGCAGCTATTTATCTTCCGAATATTATCAGTGCAGTTGCTCTGGCAACTATGTGGATCCAGTATATTTACAGTCAGGAATATGGACTCCTCAACCAGGTGCTGGAGATGCTTGGATTAGAAGGCAAGAACTGGCTTGGAACGGATATGAAATTCTGGTCTATGCTCTTTGCTTTTATCTTTGGTGCAGTCGGATATTACATGCTGATCTTCATCAGCGGTATTGAGCGTATTCCGGAAGATTTATATGAAGCGGCTACAATCGATGGAGCTAATAAAGTCCAGCAGTTCTTTAGCATGACACTTCCGCTGCTTCGGAGCATCTTTAAAACCAATATCACATTCTGGAGTGTTAACTGTATTACATTCTTCCTTTGGTCAAAGATGTTCTCGCCGGTTCAGACAGAGACTTCGACGGTAGTACCGGTTGTCTATCTGTATGATACAGTGTTCGGAACAACAGGAAATGTTCAGAGAGATGCAGGAGCAGGTGCCGCTGTAGGTGTTTGTTTGGCACTCTTTGTAGCAGTTGTTTACTTTGTAATGAACAAACTGCTTAAAGATGATGATCTGGAATTCTAACCTGGGAAAGGAGGAAGAAAATGAGTAAAAAAGACAAAGTAGTATATAAAGAAAAAGTCAATTGGAAAAAAGAAGCAGCACTTCTTCCGGGGTATGTGATCGCTTTAGTCTGGGTTCTCTTCACTGCAGTATTCCTTATCTGGATCCTGGCGGCAAGTTTTTCGACTACGAGAGAGATCTTTTCAGGAAAGGTGTTTGAGTTTGCTTCGGGATTTCATTGGGAAAATTACGTAAACGCATGGATGAGTAGTAATGTATCGGTGTTCTTCGGAAACTCTCTGCTCTATTCCGTCGTATCGTGTGTGGTTGTTATCCTGATCTCGGCTCCGGCGGCATATGCGCTTTCAAGATATACTTTTCTTGGTAATAAGCCGATCAAGACAGGTCTGATCCTTGCAATGAGTGTCCCTGAAGTTATGATCATCATGCCGATCTACTCATTGACAGCAGAGCTGCAGATTAAAGGAAGGATCCTCTTGATCGTACTGTATATTTTCATCCGCGTGCCGTTTACGACAACATATCTTCTGAACTTCTTTGCCAGCTTATCAAGAAGTTATGAAGAGGCTGCTGCAATTGACGGATGCACGCCTGGAAAGACATTTTGGCAGATTATGCTTCCGCTTGTACAGCCGGCGATTGTCACAGTTACGATCTTCAATTTCCTGAGTGTATGGAATGAGTTCTTTATGGCACTTATTTTTGCAAGCTCCGCAGATATGACACCTGTTGGTGTAGGACTTCTGCAGATAGTAAATGGTATGAAGTACGGTGGAGATTACGGCGGTCTGTTCGCAGCTGTTATCATCGTTTTCCTGCCGACATTCCTGCTTTACATTTTCCTTTCAGAGAAGATCATTGCTGGTGTTACCGGCGGTGGTGTCAAAGGATAAAGGAATTTTTAAGAGAAATAACAGTGGGCAGAAATACCTGCTTTATAGAAGAAAAAATATCGGGCTGGGCAGTACCTGTACCAGCCCGATCGTATAAGAGAGGAGAAATATTTTGAAAGAGCATTCTATTGGAAGAGTAACAATACCTACAGATGTAGATGTAGTACCGGAGACGCTGGAACTTTTAAAACGATGGGGAGCAGATGCAATCCGCGACTGTGACGGAACAGATTATCCGGAAGAATTGAAAAACGTAGACGCAAAGGTTTATTCTACGTATTATACGACAAGAAAAGACAATGCGTGGGCGAAAGCAAACCCGGATGAAATTCAGCAGATGTATATCATGACACCGTTTTATACAGCGGTATCAGATACGATTTCAATCCATCTTATGAATCACCTTTACCCGGATATGCTGAAGGTGAACGATCATGATGACATCACAAGGTGGTGGGAAGTGATCGACCGTACGACAGGGGAAGTGCTGTCTTCATCTGAATGGAGCTATGACAGCGCCACAGGAGACGTCACGATCCATAATGCAAAGGAATTTCATGATTATACAGTAAGTTTCCTTGCTTATATCATGTGGGATCCGGTGCATATGTACAATGCAGTGACAAACGGATGGACGAACTTTGAGAAGCAGATCACATTTGACGTGCGCCAGCCGAAGACGCACAAGTATTCCATGGAGCGCCTGAGAAAATTCATAAAGGACAATCCACATGTAGACGTGATCCGCTATACAACCTTCTTCCATCAGTTCACACTGATCTTTGACGAACTGGCAAGAGAAAAATATGTTGACTGGTATGGATATTCCGCATCCGTCAGCCCGTATATCCTGGAGCAGTTCGAGAAGGAAGTCGGATACAAATTCCGTCCGGAATTCATCATCGATCAGGGATACATGAACAACCCGTACCGTATTCCGTCCAAAGAGTTCACTGATTTCCAGGCTTTCCAGAGAAGAGAGGTTGCGAAGCTGGCGAAGGAAATGGTAGACATCACTCATGAGGGCGGCAAGGAAGCCATGATGTTCCTCGGAGATCACTGGATCGGCATGGAGCCGTTCATGGATGAGTTCAAGACGATTGGTCTGGACGCAGTGGTCGGAAGTGTCGGAAACGGTTCAACACTTCGTCTGATCAGCGATATCGAAGGAGTGAAGTATACAGAGGGACGTCTCCTTCCGTACTTCTTCCCGGATGTATTCCACGAAGGCGGGGATCCGGTAAAAGAGGCGAAAGTCAACTGGGTAACGGCAAGACGTGCAATCCTGAGAAAACCGATCGACAGGATCGGATACGGCGGATACTTAAAACTTGCGCTGCAGTTCCCGGAGTTTGTGGATTACGTAGAAAGTGTCTGCAATGAGTTCCGCGAGCTTTATGATAACATCAAAGGAACGACTCCTTACTGCATTAAAAAAGTAGCAGTACTGAACTGCTGGGGCAAGATGCGCGCGTGGGGTAACCATATGGTACATCATGCGATCTATCACAGAGAGACTGTTTCCTATGCAGGAATTATCGAAGCATTGAGCGGTGCACCGTTTGATGTGAAGTTTATCAGCTTTGATGATATAAGAAACAATCCGGAAATTCTGGATGATATCGATGTGCTTATGAATATAGGTGATGCTGATACAGCATATACTGGAGGCGAAAACTGGACAGATGAAACCATTTTGACAGCTGTCAAGAGATTTATCTACAATGGCGGCGGATTTATCGGAGTTGGAGAGCCGGCAGCACACCAGCATGAAGGACACTTCTTCCAGCTTGCAACAGTCATGGGAGTAGAAAAAGAGCTTGGATTTACCATGAACTATGACAAGTATAACTGGGAAGAGCATGCTCACTTTATAAAGGAAGACTGTACAAAAGAGATTGATTTCGGCGAGGGTGAGAAAAATATCTATGCCTATGAGGGAACCGAGATCCTTGTTCAGCGCAATAAGGAAGTTCAGATGGCAGTGAAGGAGTTTGGCAAAGGACGCTGTGTTTATATCAGCGGACTTCCGTACAGCTTTGAAAACAGCCGAATCCTGTACCGCTCAATCATTTGGGCGTCGCATGACGAAGAGAATCTGCATAGATGGTTCAGTACGAATTTCAATGTAGAAGTTCATGCATATGTAAAGAATGGAAAGTACTGTGTTGTTAATAATACCTATGAACCACAGAGCACGACAGTCTATAGAGGTGATGGATCCAGCTTTGATCTGGATATGGATGCAAACGAGATCATCTGGTATGAAATCTGACAGCGGTATAGCTGCTAATAGGTACTGATACTGTGGAATAAAAGGAGACAATGAAATTGAAGACAAGACCAAATATAGTTTTTATTCTGACAGATGACCAAGGAGCCTGGGCTATGGGATGCGCGGGCAATCAGGATGTGCGGACGCCGAATCTGGATTGGCTTGCTGAGAACGGCGTACGGTTTGATGAGTTTTACTGTGCATCTCCGGTGTGCTCTCCGGCACGGGCATCCTTAGTTACAGGTGAAATACCTTCCTGTCATGGAGTTCAGGATTGGATTGAAAAAGGTAACTTAGACGCTTATAAATATCCGCATATGAGTACGACTGCTGGTTTTGATATGAATGATAGGGCAATTGACTATTTGTCAGGCCATCGTACGTATATGGAAGTTTTGGCTGAATCAGGTTATCAGTGTGCATTAAGCGGGAAATGGCATCTCGGAGACAATGCCGCGAAAAAGAAAGGATTCAGTAACTGGTATACGATTGGCCGAGGCGGCTGTTCCTATTATCATCCGGATATCTGTGACGAAGGAAATATGGAAGCGGCAGAAGGGTATATTACGGATCTGATCACAGATCGTTCTGTGCAGTACATCGATGAATTTGCGGATTCCGAAAAGCCGTTTTATCTGAGTGTTCATTATACGGCCCCCCACAGTCCGTGGGGGCCGGAAGAGCATCCGGAAGAATACAGAAAGCTGTACGATGACTGCGAGTTCAAGGCAACGCCGGATCTGCCGATCCATAGAAATCAGATCAGAACCTGCCCGATAGGAGATACACCGGAAAAACGCAGGGAAAATCTGGTTGGCTATTATGCCGCAATTTCTGCGATGGATGCAGGAGTTGGGAAAATAATCGACAAGCTCAGGTCTAAAGACTTGCTAGATAATACTATTATAATTTTTACCGCGGACAACGGGATGAACATGGGGCATCATGGTATCTGGGGAAAGGGAAATGGAACCTATCCGCCTAATATGTATGATTCAGCAGTAAAAGTACCTCTGATCATCTGCGTTCCCAATAATAAAGCGAAAGGAGTGGTGTGCAGTAACATGACGAGCCAATATGACATATTCCCGACGATACTCGAATTTGCAAAATGCGAGTGGGAGCCTCAGCCAATGCAGCCGGGAAGAAGCATAGCATGGATGACCGAGAATCCGGAAAAAACTGCGGATGACAGAGTTGTAGTTTTTGATGAATACGGAAAGACAAGAATGATCAAAAACAAACAATATAAGTATATTCATCGCTACGGTGATGGAATATGCGAACTGTACGACATGGAAAAAGATCCGGATGAAACGACTAATCTATATGAAGAAAAAGAATATGCTTCCGTTGTTATGGCTATGAAAGAGGAAATGGAAAGTTGGTTTGATAAGTACACAAATGAGAAAACCGATGCAAGAAAGTATGATGTAAAAGGGAGAGGACAGCAGAAACTCTGTTGGGAGGAAGGTGCGTTTAATACCCAGATTGAGTTCTATTATCCTGAAAAAAATGAAACAATCTAATTGAGGCTAGTTGATGTTAAAAACAGGAGGATAATATGAGATTAAAAACAGTTTTGCAGAGAATGGCAGGCGGAATTTTGGCAGCAGTCATGGTTGTGGGATCAATGCAGCCTGTAACCGCGGCTGAGTCGGAATTTCCGGCAGCGTTTGAGCACCAGGAGTCAAGCTATATTGTCAATGGTAATTTTGATGGTACAGATAATTTTGCCAATACTGGTGCTACACAGGGAGTTTGGTTTTTGTTTAACGGACAAAAAGCAACAGACATGCACCATTCGGGCAGTACATCCGTTTTGCTTCCGGCGGCAGGCAATGCCGTAGATCAGAGAGTAGAGTTAAAAGCCAATACAACTTATGAACTCTCTGCATGGATCTATGCTGAGGAAGGAAAGGGTGCCCGTTTGAGAGCATTTTTAAACGGCGGTGCAGTGCAGGAGGACAAAAAACTTCTTGACACAGATGAAAATTGTAATGGAAAGTGGTATCAATATACGAGTACTTTTACGACAGACGATGATACTACATATGCGGATATAGGAGTAGTCAGAGCTCATAACAGTTTGGGAACGGACGGAAATGTATGGGTTGATGATATAGCGATCAAGGAAGAAGGAGCTCCTGTATCGGCGCAGAGGATCGATTCAGAAACCATCCAGGTTCAATATCCTGAAACAAGGACAGAGGGACCGGGCGAAGATGATGTTACATTGCTCTATAGCATTGGCGAGGGGAATCCGGCAGTTGAGCAGCTTTCCTGCCAGATTACATGGGACGAGTCAAAGCATATCGCAACACTTACGCATAACGATGTGGCAGAATCCACGGAGATAGTAGCGAATTTTGACCTGCAGATCTCTGGAGAAACATTTGTACAGAAAGTGACTCTTCCGGCAGATTCCGACTATGTTGCACCGCAGCTTAAGGCTGTGGAACAGTTGGAAAACGGATCAGCTGTCCTGATACTGGAAAGTGCACCGACAAAAGACCTTACAGCGGGTCAGATCACGATCAGCTATACTGATTATGATGGTAACCCTGCGACGGCTTCTGTGACAAAGGTGGAAAAGATATCAGATGTTTCTTATGCTGTAGAATTTGGAAAGATTGCGCCTCGTGAGACGGACAAGACATATGAATTGGCATTTCAGGTTGGCGGAAAAACTGTAAACAGCAGTCTTACTGTTCAGACCACAAAAGGAAAAACCTTTTATCTGGACGCAACGAATGGAAACGACGAAAATGATGGAATGTCACCGGAGACAGCATGGAAAACGCTGGACAAGGTAAATGATACTGTTTTTATGGAAGGCTCATCCCTGCTACTCAAAGCTGGTGAAACATGGACTGGAACACTGGCGCCGAAGGGATCAGGAGCAGAAGGAGCTCCGATCATTCTTTCCAGCTATGGTGAGGGAGACAGACCAAGGATCCTTATGGACGAAAATGCGGCTTATGAAGAAACGATCATGAGGGTTGCGGCAATAAAAACCAGAAAAGTAAACGAAACTTTCCGTCTCCATAATCAGTCATGGTGGGAAATCAGTAATATTGAGTTCCAGAATGCAGCATATGAGGAGGATCAGCCGGTAGATCCGAATCGAGCTCTCGAGAGAGGAATGTATATCACGGCAGAAGATGCAGGACAGCTGGATCATATCTATATAAGTAATGTATGGATTCATGGATTCCAGACCAGCGACAGCGGAAATACAGGAAAAGAGTCCGGCGGTATTATCTTCCTGATCAGTGCGAATGAAGATGCAGCGAAGCGTCAGCCTACGTGGTTTAATGACATAAAAATTACAAACTGCACGGTTGAGGATGTCGGAAGAAGCGGATTTTTCCTTCTGTCACCATGGAAGACGAGAGAGATGACTGCTGATGGCAGATGGGGCGGCCGCTGGGAGATGGTAAATGATGCAGGGGAAGGATCCCTTGGAGAATTTACTCCGACAACCGATGTCTATATAGGAAGCAATATCTTCAGAAATATCAGCGGTGACGGCATCATTCTCCAGTGTATGGACGGAGCTGTCGCAGAGTATAACCTGGTAGATGAAGTATGTACCGGAAATTGGTTCGCAGCGGGAATTTTCCCATATCTGGTCTCTAACGGAACTGTTCAATACAATGAACTCTGCCGTACGCACAGGGGAGCCGATGCACAGGGCGTTGAGATCGATGCTCTGAATGAAAATTTTGAGGTACTGTATAATTACAGTCATGAAAATTCGGGAGGATTTGTCCAGTTCTGTGCTTTGCAGAATCTTCCGACATTTGACTCCTACTATGCGTTTAACATTAGCGAAAATGACGGAAGCACCAGCGGTACTGGCGCGGGAAGCAATGGTCTTTTGATGCCTCTTGCGGGAACGATCAATTGTTCCGTATTCAATAATACGATATACTTTAATCCAAAGGCGTCTATACAGCCTGACGGCTATGACAAGTTTTTCATTCCTCATGATGGAAGCAGACAGTCTGTAGCAATTTATAACAACATCTTCTATCGTGCAGATGATGAATATAAGTTCAACGACGCAGAATTAGAGTATTTTAATTCTATGGGAGCTCTTGCAGAGGATAATTTTGTAGAGCAGGGCGGAAGAAGCAGATTTGCCAATAATATGTTCTATAATTTCAGTACAGAAGGTCTTGATACAGACAGCAGTTTTTATCAGGATAACACATGGGGACAGGATCCGCTGCTGGCTGATCCCGGAACCATGGGAGATGGAGATGCGGACGCTCTGATTAAAGACCATGATATCATAAGTGCATGGAATTTGGATGTCTATAAGCTGGACAGCAGTTCACCTGCGATAGATGCAGGACGGACGATCAGCTCAGAGTATGGAGAGATGAAAGATATCCTGGGCAATGAAGTGGATATGCAAAATCCAGATTTGGGTGCGATCCAGTATGAAGAAAATGTAGATCCGGCTCCGGAAGTGGACAAGACAAAACTGGAAAAACTGCTCACAAAAGCAGATGAGTATTTAAAACAGATCGATATTTATACCCCATCCACAGCAGAGGCGTTCCAGGCAGCATATGACAACGCAAAAGCAGTCTATGAAGACAGCGCGGCGACTCAGGAAGCAGTGGATTCAGCTTACAATGTCCTTCAGCAGGCCATTTTCGGTCTCAGAGAGATCCCGAATAAAGATAAACTGGAGGATCTGATTGATGAGGCAGAGGAACTGGATCTGTCAAAATACACAGACGAGTCTGCACAGGCTGTCAGACAGGCACTTGCAGAGGCAAAAAGCGTTCTTGCTGATGAAAATGCTCTGGCAGAGGATGTAGAAACAGCCGAAAGAAATCTGAGTGCGGCGATCGACAATTTAGTTGTTAAAGACGATACTCAGGATCCGGCTGGTCCGGAAAATCCGGGAAATAAAGATGACCAGAAGCCGGCAGCGGGAGATGACAGCAATAAAACATCTTCAAACAAAGCTGCAAAAACAGGAGATAGCACTCAGGTTTCAGCAGTATTAACACTGGCGGTTCTGGCAGCAGGTATGACTCTGATCATGCTGGCAGGCAGAAAGAAATATTTCAAGTAATAAATTAACATACAGGCTTTCCGGAGTTACTGAAAACTTATGCCGGAAAGCCTGTTTGCATGAGGAGAAAAAGCATGAAATTTACGAGGCATATTGTTTTGGCTGTTATACTGTCTTCTGCATTTGTTCTTTCCGGATGCAGCGTGAAAAAGGAAGAGCCGGTCATAACAGTGGGAAACCACGACATCTCTCAGGAAGAATTTGATATGTACTGTGAGATCGTTAAGAAAGATATGGTAGAACGGAATGATACTGAAAAAGTCCGGGAACAGGCTGCTCAGTATGCGGCAGAGTGTTACAGTCTCTTTGATATTGCCCAAGAATATGGAGCAGAGGACGCTTTTTCATTTGAGACTTTTTGTGAAGAACTTCAGCAGAAAAATGAAGAGAATGAAGAAAAAATGTCGAACGGCGAAGCTGTAATGGGACTCGTTGAATTTGAACAAATAGATTATTTTGAATATGTTCTTGCAGAGTATCGTCAGAAAACGGCTGAAAAGCTGTGCGAGTCACCGGATGAGGAGATGATTGCGGCTGCTGAGCAGTATTATGAAGAGCATACGAACGACTATATTGCTGATGCCCAGTATGAATATCAGGTGACCAGAGTGGTTGACGGAAAGATAGAAACTGAAATAAAGACTACAGATTATCAGACGCTCACCCAATCATATCACTCAACGGATATGCTTGGCGATATTCTTCTTTCGGGCAATATAGGAGAGGAATATCAGGTGGGTGATGAAACAATTATATTACTGATCAGGGATGTCACCTGCTTTACTTTTGAAGAGGCAGAAGATGTTGTAGTCCAGGACTATGTGACAAATCAATATCTTCCGGAGAAGATAGAGAAAGCTGCCGGACAGATGGAAAAAACGTTTCATGAAAGTTCAGACTGACTGCAGTTTCTCATAGGAAAAATAGTAAAAAAGAAGGAAAGCGGCTCTCTTCTGGGCCGATATCATAAGAACGGGCACACTCCGCTAAGGGGCGTACCCGTTCTTTTTCAATGCAGGCTATAAAAGAAGGCCGGCATTGCAGATTTTAGGATTGAGCATTGTTCGACTGCCTGTACTTGATCGGGGTGATCCCGTATTTTTTGCGGAATATCTGTGTGAAATACGACTGCGACGAGAAACCTGTCTGAGATGAGATATCCGATACGGAATAGTCGGTCTCCTTCAGCAGGCGGCATGCGGTCTCCAGTCTCCGCTCATTGAGATACTGGATCGGAGACAGCCCTGTATATTTTGCAAATGAGTGTGCCATATAATACTTGTTCATATGTGTTAGCTGCGTAAGAGAATCAAGCGTGATATGTTCTGCATAGTTTGTGTCCAGGTACTCCTTGATCTGTGCGCATTCTTTCGTCATCCGGACAGAAGTTGCCGGTACAGGGCGCAGATGCTGGATCCGAGTGATCCTGATGATCAGGATCTCCAGCAGGTTCTGGCATATCGTATTCGAACCGTATTCGTTGCTCCTTACCTCGTACAGCATCTGCTCAAACAGGTCAATGATAAACGAGGATGAACTGAAATTGCAGAATACCTGTGTGCTTGTTTCTTCGTTTTCTGCCTGGAAAGAAATACCGTCGATCGCAAGGACATAGTATTCCAGAGGATTCCCCGGAATAGACTGCTCGGTATGCTCCAGATACGGTGGGACAATAATGAGATCTCCCTGATTGATCGAATATGTTTCATCCCGAAAGAGAAAATTGCCCTTTCCTTTTACAACGTAAAAAAGCTCTGTGAATGGATGTGTATGCAGTACACTCTGCCAGTCCTTTTCATCTTTGGACAACGATATGGAAAGGAGTTTTGCGTTTAGTTTCTGTATGTCTGTGCTCTTAACTGAGTAGTGTCGATTCCCCATATTATTACCTCCCGGTTTCAATCTGGTTTCATGCGGTGTGCTGCGAATCTCCCCCGTAGTCTTCATTATAGTATAACCTGTATGAGAAAAGCAATAATTATAAAAAAATTGCATGAAAAACTTAAAAATAGTACGGCAGACGGATACAGTCTGAAAAAAAGAAGCCGTACACGTTGTGGTACAGCTTCGTAAACAGTATAAGGAATGTTTCAAGCTTCAGTGGCGGAGGGCAGTGTGGGCAGATACGGGCGGCCTGTGATCAGGACCGATCCGTCCGTGAATCCCTCCAGGCGGCCTTTTAGTGAATCGATCAGATGCCCGCGCAGTTCTTTTATCCTGTCCTGACAGCCAGCATCGCCGATTCGGTTGATGAGCTCATGAGGATCTTCCTTCAGACAGAAGTATTGTTCCTCACCGGTCTCGGAATACCAGATGTATTTGTCTGTCTCGGTGACGATCCAGTGATTGGAAAATTCTCCGTAGGAGTGCTCTCCGTGAAGCCATGTGCGCGCCGTGGAGCCGGGGTCCTTGGCCAGCGGGAGCAGGCTGTGCCCGTCCACGGAAGCCGGGATTTCTGTTCCGGCGATCTCAAGAAGCGTCGGCATGATGTCGCGCAGCTCAGCGACGTCGTGGCATACGGAAGAGGATTTTATTTCAGGCAGCACATTTTTTCCGGCTGAAATGAGCAGCGGGATATGACAGCTTCCCTCATATGGGCGGGATTTCCGGAACATATGATGATCGCAGAGCTCCTCGCCATGATCGGAGGTGAAGATGATGATCGAATCGTCATAGAGCTCCTGCTCGATCAAAGCCATGATGAGCCGTCCGATCTGATGATCCAGGTGCGTGATACATGCGTAATATCCGATCTGTGCCTGACGCGCCAGCTCAGGATCGACAGGACCTGTCTTGGAGTCAAAGATCCTTCCGTCCCGCTTCAGGTATTCGTCAGTCTCCCAGCTGCCGACAAATGGCGCTCGAAGCTCTTTGTCCTTGTATAGATCAAAATAGTACTGCGGTGCGTCAAACGGCGGATGGGGCCTTAAGTAAGACGCCATGAGGAAAAACGGCTTCCGAGGGTCTCGGCGGCGCAGAAAATCAAGACTGCGTTCGGTCACCCAGTTGGTCGGATGGTATTTCTCATCGTGCATCCAGGGCCGCGCAAGATAGCTGTTGCAGTCAATGCCCGTATCCGTCACATCCGCGGTAACTCCCAGTTCCTGCTTGAGCCAGTAGAAATAATCGTCAGCGACAAACTGGGATTCGCGGTACGGAACGCTTCCATATCTCGCTGAATGGAGATACCCGTCGTGCAGATCGACATTGTCAAATCCCAGATAGTTCCTCAGGGGATGAACATGCATCTTGCCGACACACTGCGTGTAGTATCCGGCTTTGGAGAGCTCACCTGCCATCGTGTGCGCATAGTTCCACGGAATATTATCCTCATATCCGACTCTTCCGTGATGGCTCTGCTCCATTCCTGTGTGCAGCGCGGCTCTCGCGGCAATGCAGCTCGGACATGCGCTGTATGCGTGATCGAAGACCACTCCTTTTGAGGCGAGCGTGTCAAGATAAGGTGTCTTTACATCGGGATGTCCGGCATAGCCGAGGCAGTCCCAGCGGAGCTGATCTGTCATGATCAGAATAATGTTAGGCTGTTTCATAGTGTTTTCCACTCCTTGTCTTCATGTCTATATAGACCACCATAATACAAGTTGGAGGGAAAAGCAAGGAAAGATGAAAGAAAATTGTGTTGAATGAGGCGGGACGTGCACAGACAAAAAGACAGGATATATATAAAAAAAGACAACGAACGGCTAGCAGGCGGAAAAAAAATGAGCTATAGTAAGAATAATCGAAATTTAGAGAGAAAGTGTGCAGAAGAGAAGGGAGAAGTCATATGGTAATGGTGTTTATTTTTTTTGCGGTGAGTATTCTGTCGTCGATCGCAGGATCGATCTGCGGGATTGGCGGAGGCGTCATTATCAAGCCGGTGCTTGACGCTGTCGGAGTCATGAGCGTCAGCAGCATCAGTTTTCTGTCCGGCTGTACCGTGCTTGCCATGTCAGTCGTTTCCGTATACAAGAACATCCGTGCAAAATCGGCAAAGCTCAATGTGCGCACCGCTACAGGACTCGCGGTGGGAGCAGCAGCCGGAGGTGTCATGGGAAAGAGTATGTTTCAGATGCTCAAATCCGCTGTAGGCAATGAGAACCTGGTCGGAATGACACAGGCAATCGTGCTGATCATCATCACGCTGGGAACGCTGATCTATACGATCAATAAAAAGAAGATACATACGAAACAGTACACACAGATCTGGCTCTGTCTTGTGATCGGCATCCTGCTAGGAATCATGTCCAGCTTCCTCGGAATCGGCGGAGGTCCTATCAACCTTGTAGTACTTGCGTATTTCTTCTCCATGGGCACGAAAGAGGCGGCTCTGAGTTCGCTCTATATCATCATGTTCTCGCAGATCACCAGCCTTGTGCAGCCTTGTGTGACCGGTACGATCCCGGATATCAAGATCTCTTATTTCCTGGCGATGGTCATCGGCGGTATCTTAGGGGGAACTCTTGGAAGCAAGGTGAACAAGAAGATCGATGAGGAGGGCGTCAATAAACTGTTTATTGCTCTTATGGTCGTGATCGTTGGAATCAATATATATAATGCGGTAAAATTTGCACTTGCATAGGAAAGTGCGGAGAAAAGCGCATACACGGAGCTCAAGTCTCGGTGTATGCGCTTTTTCTTTACAGGCTCCGGCTCATTCGGCACTGGGGATGCCGTCCTGGAGCTATTTTGTCTTTCTTTCATCAGCCTGCCGGCGGTGTGGGCAGCCTTTTTTACGTGAATTTTTTACGCCTTGTTCCATGTCGCGGTCAGCCATGGCTTTGATGGAGGAAGCGTACTCAGACGGCGTCATGCCGGTCACCTTCTTAAACTGTCTTGAAAAGTAGTGGATCGAGGAATACCCCAGTTTTTCAGAAATCTGGGTGAAATTCATCTGTTCAGTCCTGATCAGCTGCTTGGCGGCGTCGATCTTCATATCTGAAAAATACTCGATGATCCCTGCGCCGCTCCTTTTCTGGAATAGCTTCTGCAGCTGGGAGCGCCCGATCAGATTATCCCGGCAGATCTTCTCGATGGTTATGTGCTCCGAGAGATTCTGGCTCAGATAGGCAGTGATCTGATTGAACAGTTCAGTGTCATTGTTTTCTTTGATCGTCTTGTCCGGAAGCTGGTCAGATCCCTTCTGCAGACTGCCTGAGATGCCGCTGCAGCGCCGGTAGAGGCTGATCAGAAGCTGCTCCAGATAGATGCGGATGAGCTGTCCGGAAGCCGGGGAGGCGTCCTTTCTGGCTTTCAGCGTTGTCTGATACGGATCGTCCAGGCGCCCTTCCAGATAATTCCCGGCCTCCGTGATCGTCCTGGCGAGAATGCGGCGTTCCGCCTCCTCGACGTTCAGTATTTTATCGCGGAAAAAATCCATCATCGGGCTTCGACAGGAAAAGGAAATCACGATCAGATTCGGGGCAACATTTCCGTTGGCTCTGACCCAGTGAAATTCATTCGGCTTATGGAAGGCGATCTGTCCCCTTTTCAGAGTATGTACAGCCTCATCTGCCCCGATCGTCACTTCTCCCTTGTCAACGCAGATGAATTCCCAGAAGTCATGAGATTCACCCGGAAAGGAGAAGGTGCTCATATATTCAAAGTAATGAAGCGAGAACAGCTCCTCAATATGAAGGTCATCTGTGAATGTAAGTCCCTGGTACTGCATGATGTCATAAACCTCCTTTTTCCATTTGTCATAATCATACAACAAATAAAACAAAAATGCAAAATGAAAAGGCAGATTGTGCAAATGAAAAGAAATATCGGATAAAGATTTTTGTACACATTTGTCATACAATAAAATCAGCGAACAAAAAGTTCCCAACAGTCAGATTTTATGAAGAAAACAGGAGGGAGAAGAAAGATGAAGAAACCGGTTTTGGTGATTATGGCGGCAGGTATGGGAAGCAGGTACGGCGGACTGAAGCAGATCGACCCTGTGGACAAAGAAGGACATATCATTATGGATTTCTCTATTTTTGATGCAAAGAGGGCAGGATTTGAAAAGGTCATCTTTATCATCAAGAAAGAGAATGAGGCAGATTTTAAAGAGGCTGTCGGAGACAGAATGGCGAAGATCATGGATGTGGAATACGCGTTCCAGGATCTGCACAACATCCCGGAGGGATTCGAAGTGCCGGAAGGACGTGTGAAACCCTGGGGTACAGCACATGCAGTCCTCAGCGCGATCGATCTGATCGACGGACCGTTTGCTGTTATCAACGCAGATGATTATTATGGAAAGCATGCTTTCGAAGTGATCTACAATTATCTTACGACTCATGAGGATGATGACAAGTACCGCTATACAATGGTTGGCTACCGCTTGAAGAACACAGTCACAGACAACGGACATGTGGCAAGAGGAATCTGCGAGCTGAACGAGAACAAGGAACTTGTCAAAGTGACAGAGCGTACAAGGATCGAGAAACGGGACGGCGGCATCGCTTATTCCGAGGACGATGGAGAGACATGGGTGGATGTGGACGGAGACACACTGGTATCCATGAACATGTGGGGATTTACAAGAAGTATCCTTGATGAGATCCAGGCTGAGTTCCCGGCATTCCTGGAAAAAGGACTGAAGGAGAATCCGCTGAAATGTGAGTACTTCCTTCCGTCTGTTGTCAGCAGACTTCTCGAGGAAGACCGCGCGACAGTGGCAGTCCTTGAATCAGAGGATAAGTGGTACGGCGTGACATACAAGGAGGACAAGCCGGTAGTCGTTGCTGCCATGCAGGAACTGAAAGATGCAGGCGTGTATCCGCAGAAACTTTGGGAGGAATAAGAATGGGACGTGTAACAGAGGCACAGATAAATGAAGCGATCAATAACTTTGAGTACGAGGGAAAGCTGCTCAGCTGGCAGCCTTACGGAAGCGGACATATCAATGATACGTATCTGCTCGTATTCGAGATCGGAAAGATGGGAAGGCTGAAAGTCATCCTTCAGAGAATGAACAAAGAGATCTTCACAAATCCGGAAGAACTGATGGAGAACGTGGTGGGAGTGACATCCTATCTGCGCGAGAAGATTATTGAGAACGGCGGGGATCCGGACAGAGAGACACTGAACCTGATACCGGCGAAGGATGGAAAGCAGTATTTTGTGGATTCTCAGGGAGAGTACTGGAGATCCTACATATTTATAACAGATGCGACAAGCTATGATCAGGTGGAGAAACCGGAAGACTTCTATGAGAGTGCAGTCGCATTCGGACATTTCCAGAGACTTCTGGCAGACTATCCGGCAGAGACGCTTCACGAGACGATCAAGGGATTCCATGACACTAAGGCGAGATTCCAGGTGTTCAAGGAGGCTGTGGAGAAGGACGTATGCGGACGCGCGGCGGACGTACAGAAAGAGATCGATTTCGTGCTCGCTCACGAAGACGTTGCAAATGTATTTGGTGACCTGCAGGCAAAAGGGGAGATCCCGCTGCGTGTTACTCACAATGATACGAAGCTGAATAATATCATGATCGACAATATCACAGGAAAGGGAATCTGTGTGATCGACCTTGACACGGTTATGCCGGGACTGGCTATGAATGATTTCGGAGATTCCATCCGCTTTGGCGCAAGCACGGCGGCAGAGGATGAGCCGGACCTGAGTAAGGTGTCCTGCAGCATGGACCTGTTTGAGATCTATGTAAAAGGGTTCCTTGAGGGCTGCGGCGGAAGGCTGACTCAGAGAGAGGTAGAGCTTCTTCCCATGGGCGCAAAGGTGATGACCTTTGAGTGCGGCATGAGATTTTTGACAGACTATCTCGAGGGCGACCATTATTTCAAGATCCACAGAGAGGGACACAACCTCGACAGATGCCGCACCCAGTTCAAGCTGGTTGAGGACATGGAAGCAAAATGGGATACGATGCAGGAGATCGTTAAGAAATATCAGTAGCATCCGGTGTGCGTAAAAAGGGGATCATGCAACATTTTTACCATAAGATGGTCTAAAAGTATAAAGCATTCCCCCGGAGATTATGCTATACTGTGAATGTGAACGGGAGAGAAGATCCCGTGAGCTGCGCAGTGGAACAATTGAAAATCACACAGTTGAAGGAGGAAACGATATGGCAATTTTAGTAACCGGCGGCGCCGGATTCATCGGAAGCCACACATGTGTGGAACTGCTGAACGCAGGATATGAGGTTGTGGTAGTGGACAATCTTTATAATGCTTCAGAGATATCACTTGAGAGAGTGAAACAGATCACAGGAAAAGATTTAAAATTCTATAAAGTAGACATCCGCGACAGAGAGGGCCTTAACGAAGTCTTCGACAAAGAAGATGTAGAATGTGTCATCCATTTCGCAGGACTGAAGGCGGTCGGCGAGTCTGTTGCAAAGCCGCTGGAGTATTATGAGAACAATATCGGCGGAACGATCACACTCTGTGATGTGATGAGAAATCACGGCGTGAAGGATATCATTTTCAGCTCTTCAGCTACGGTTTACGGAGATCCGGCGTTCATTCCGATCACAGAGGAATGCCCGAAGGGAACCTGCACCAATCCGTACGGATGGACAAAGTGGATGCTTGAGCAGATCCTGACAGATCTTCACACAGCAGATCCGGAATGGAATGTTGTCCTGCTCCGTTACTTCAACCCGATCGGAGCACATAAGAGCGGTCTGATCGGAGAGGATCCGAAGGGAATCCCGAACAACCTGATCCCGTATATCACACAGGTTGCGATCGGAAAACTTGAGTGCCTCGGAGTATTCGGTGACGACTATGACACACCGGATGGAACAGGTGTCCGCGACTACATCCATGTAGTAGACCTTGCGATCGGCCATGTCCGCGCAGTTGAGAAACTGAAAGAGAAGGCGGGAGTATCTGTCTACAACCTGGGAACAGGAAACGGATATTCCGTACTCGATATGGTCAAGGCATTCAGCAAGGCATGCGGAAAAGAGATCCCGTATCAGATCAAACCGCGCCGCCCGGGCGATATCGCGACATGCTACTGTGACGCGACAAAGGCAAAGAACGAGCTTCACTGGGTAGCAGAGAGAGGTCTTGAGGAGATGTGCGAGGACTCCTGGAGATGGCAGAGCCAGAACCCGAACGGATACGAAGGATAATTACAGATTGTTTTTTGAGCGGCAGCCGGTTTTCCGGCTGTCGCTTTTTGCATATTATAGAAAAGTTTTTTGCATAAATATAAAGTAAACATTGCCAAAACTTTATGTTTTGTTTATAATTAGTTCCAT
Organism: Lachnospiraceae bacterium UBA1818; assembly: GCA_904419285.1. Lineage (GTDB taxonomy): Bacteria > Bacillota > Clostridia > Lachnospirales > Lachnospiraceae > Mediterraneibacter > Mediterraneibacter caccogallinarum. The sequence goes on along the minus strand of CAJFQZ010000001.1, from coordinate 1,745 downwards.
ATTGTGCCCGGGGAGAGTGCAGAGGCGTCCCTCAGATTCCAGGACCTGAGCATTCTTCAGACAAGGCATGAATAATAAAAAGCGCCGGTAATGAGCCGGTGCGGAATACAGAAAGGATAATATGGAATGGGAGACACATTGCAGATACTGGTTGCCATGATCATCTACATGGCGGCAGTCATCATTCTAGGCGTTACCTTTGCAAAAAAGGCGAACGCAAGCTCAGATGCATATTTTCTCGGGGGAAGAAGCCTGGGCCCCTGGGTGACGGCGATGAGCGCCGAGGCGTCGGACATGTCCGGCTGGCTGCTCATGGGTCTGCCGGGCGTGGCGTACTGGTGCGGTATTGCGGATGCCGCATGGACAGCGATCGGTCTGGCAGCAGGAACCTACATCAACTGGCTGATTGTTTCAAAGCGCCTGCGCAGATACAGCGAGAAGGCGGGGAATGCGATCACGCTTCCGGAGTATTTCTCCAATCGTTTTCATGAAAAGCGCAAGGTCATAATGACGATCGCTGCAGTATTTATCCTGATCTTCTTCACGGTTTATGCGGCAAGCTGTCTTGTGACCTGCGGCAAACTTTTCTCTACTCTGTTCGACATGCCGTATGTCCCGATGATGATCGTAGGCGCGGTGTTCGTGCTGATCTATACGATCATCGGAGGTTTCCTCGCTGAGAGCGCCTCAGACTTCATGCAGGCGATCGTGATGATCGTAGCACTGGGAGTGATTGTCTGTGTCGGTACTGTCTCAGCGGGAGGTCTGGGAGCAGTGATCGAGAATGCACAGTCGATTCCCGGATTCCTCGATTTCTTCGGAATCGCGACCCCGGAGACAGTGGACGGGGTACAGCAGGTGGCAGGCGGACAGCCGGTCTTCGGAGAGGCGGCCAAGTACAGCTTCCTCACGATCGCATCAGCGCTTGCATGGGGACTTGGATATTTCGGAGTGCCTCAGGTGCTGCTGCGGTTCATGGCGATCCGTCACGAGGACGAGCTGAAGCGTTCCCGCCGCATTGCAACAGTGTGGGTGCTGATCTCGCTTTTTATTGCAGTGTTCATCGGCCTGGTCGGAAGAACGCTCTATCCGACGGCGCTGACTACCTCTTCCGAGGCGGAGAACGTGTTCATCCTTCTGGCGACGAACCTGCTCCCGCCGCTCATTGCGGGATTTGTGATGGCGGGCATCCTTGCCGCGACGATCAGTTCTTCAGATTCCTATCTTCTGATCGCTGCATCGGCATTTGCTAAGAATATCTATCAGGGACTGTTCCGCAGGAAAGCTTCTGACAGGGAAGTGCTGAATGTCTCAAGGCTTACACTGCTTCTGATCGCGGTCGTTGCGATCATTATCGCGCTGGATGAGAACAGTGTCATCTTTACGATCGTAAGCTTTGCCTGGGCGGGATTCGGAGCCACCTTCGGACCGCTGATGCTCTTCAGCCTGTTCTGGAAGCGCACTACGCGTGAAGGAGCGGTCGCAGGGATGATCGGCGGCGCTGGAATGGTGTTCGTGTGGAATCTCCTCATCCGTCCGCTGGGCGGCATGTGGGACATCTACGAACTGCTCCCGGCGTTCGTCTTCTCCTGCATCTGTATCGTGGCGGTGTCTCTGCTGACGCCTGAGCCGTCTGAAGAAATAAAGAGGGAATTTGAGGAAGTGCAGAGCAAAGCTGCGAGATAGATCTGTTTTCCGGTTTAGATGATAAAACTGAAAAAATACACGAAACTGGTGCCGTATCA